>JASHTI010000083.1 GCA_030040625.1 Thermoplasmata archaeon | reverse complement strand
CGCACCGAGGGGACCCCGGCGTCGTAGCGGCCCGCGGCGAGGTCCGCACGGATCCGCGCGGCCGTGGCTTCGAGGAAGCCGGTCAAGTGTCCCTCTCGGGCGAGGAGCTCGACGCCACTCCCCGCAGGTCCTCGAGAAGCGCCGCCGGGTCCCCCGAGTCGAGGGTCGCCCGGGCGAGCGCGGTCCCCTCGGCGAGGGTCGCCACGCGGCCGGCAAGCCGGAGCGCGGCCGCACTGGTGAGGACCACCGCCCCGCGGCGGGCCCCCTCGGCCCCCTTCAGGAGGCGTTCGGCCGCGCGAGCGGCGGCGACCGGTGGAAGGGCGCCCCAGCCCCCGCGACGCTCGGAGGGCGTGAGAAGGGCCGCGGGATCGGTGCGTCCGACGCGAAGGCGACGGCCCCGACTCTCGAACGTCCGGGTCCTTGACTTCGGGGAGAACTCGTCGCACCCGTCCTCCGAGGACATCGCGAGCGCGCGCTCGATGCCGAGCCGCCCGAGGACGTCGGCACAGTCGCGGGCTCGCGCGGGCGTCGTCGCGCCCGAGACCTGGTAGCGGACCGGCGCCGGGTTGCAGAGCGGGCCGAGCCGGTTGAAGATCGTCGGAATCCCGAGCGCACGGCGCGCCGGCCCTACGGCCTTAGTCGCGGGGTGGTAGAGCGGCGCGTGAAGGAAGGCGATCCGTCGAGCCCGATAGGTCGCGCGGGCGAAGCCCGGAGCCCGGGTCACCGGGAGACCCAGGGCCTCGAGCAGGTCGCTCGAGCCGCAGAGCCCGCTCGCCGAACGGTTCCCGTGCTTCACCACCGGGACCCCGGCGGCGGCCACGACGAACGCGCTCACCGTAGAGACGTTGAACGACGGGGTCCGGGCCCCGCCGCTCCCGCAGAGGTCGATCGCCCGGTCCGCGGCGGGCAGCGAGAACGGGCGGGCGCGGCGGCGCATCGCGCGGGCGAAGTCGGCGAGCTCGGCGGCCGTCAGACGCCGGCCGGCGATCGCCACCAGGATCGCCGCGCGCGTGAGCTCCGCCGTCGTCGGCTCGACCAGGGTTTCGAAGGTGGACCGGACATCGGCCGGGCCGAGCGGCGTGGGGTCGAGGAGGCGGTCCAGGACGGGTCTCCTCATCGCCGGACCCCCGCGAGGAAGTTCCCCAGCAGCCGGGGGCCCTCCTCGGTGAGGTACGACTCCGGGTGGAACTGGACCGACTCGATCGGGAGGCTCCGGTGCCGGAGCGCCATCACGACCCGGCCGGCACCCCAGGCGCTGATCTCGAGCGTCGGCGGCACGCTCGCGGGGGCGACCACGAGCGAGTGGTAGCGGGCCGCGAACATCGGGCTCGGCACGCCGCGGAACAGCCCTCGCCGATCGTGCCGGATCCGGGTTCGCTCCCCGTGGACGGGCGCCTGGGCCCGCACGACCCGCGCGCCGTAGTGCTCGGCGAGGAGCTGATGGCCGAGGCAGATGCCGAGGAACGGGCGCTCGCCCTCCCATCGCGCGAGGAGCCGTCGGGAGAGTCGGGTCCGTCGCCGGTCGCCCGGCGTTCCGGGCCCGGGCGACAGCACCACGGCGTCCGGGTCGAACCGGAGCGCCGGCGTCTCCGCGGCGGTGGATCGGAGGCAGAGGACCCTCGCGCCCAGCGCGCCGAGGGCCTGCTCGACGTTGTGCACGAAGGAGTCCTCGTGGTCGACCAGCAGCACCCTCATGCCGGTTCCCCCACGAGCGCCGACTCGATCGCCGAGAGCTTGGCGAGCGTCTCGTCGAACTCGCGATCCGGTTGCGAGCGGTGGACGATCCCGGCCCCGGCCGCCGTATACAGGCGGCGCCCGTCGGCGAAAGCGCTACGGATCGCGAGCGCGAAGTCGGCGCGGCGTCCGGGGCGGATGAGCGCGACGGTCCCGCCGTAGGGGCCGCGCCAGCTCGCTTCCTCGGCCCGGAGCAACTCGGTCGCGCGGATCTTCGGCGCTCCGCAGACGGTGCCGGCCGGGAACGTGGCGCCGAGGACGTCCCAAGGGTCGACGTGCGAAGGCAGCTCGCCCCGCACGCGGCTCACGAGGTGGGCGAGCCGGGCGTAGCGGACCAGTCGCTCCGTCCAGTCGAGGCGGACCGAGCCCGGCCGGGCGACACGGCCGAGGTCGTTGCGGGCGAGGTCAACGAGCATCCGGTGCTCGCAGAGCTCCTTCGGATCCGAGTGCAGGGGGCGTCGGCCGCCGCGGGGACCGGCCGGGATCGTGCCCGCGATCGGATCGATGAACGCCGTTCGGCCCTCGACCTCCGCGACCGACTCGGGGCTGGCGCCGACGAGCTCCCGATCCCCGAACCGCAGGTAGAAGAAGCTCGAGAACCGCTCGCCGGCGCGCAGCCGGCCGGCGCGCTCCAGGAGGTCCTCCGGCCGCGTCCAGCTTCGGCGATGGCCGAGGACGACCTGGAACGCCTCGCCTTCGCGGATCGCCGCGATCAGGTGGCGGACCGCCCGCCGGAACGCCGGCCGGGGCAGCGAGTCGTCGCGCGGTCGCGGGACGCGCGCGCGGGGCAGCGGTTGACGAGGACGTCGCGGCGCCGACGCGGTCCGGATCTCGGGGACCAGGGCGAGTTCACCGAGAGGGAATGGGCTCCCGACGGGGAACCGACGGAGCGCGGGCTCGAACAGACCGACCGCGTCGAACCCGAGATAGCCGAGCACGGCCCCGCGTCGGTGCCGCCGGAGGAATCGGCCGAGCTCCCGGCCGGTCGCACCGTCGTCGCTCTTGGGCGACAGGGTGACGACCGTCGGGCTCCCGGAGAACCAGTGGGCGGAGCGGCCCGTCGCGCCCTGCCGGGCGCCCTCGAAGTAACCGGCCGAGGGTGCTCCGGTCGAGTCGCGAAGGAACCGCTCCCACGGATCCACCGGCGTCATCGGGGTCCGACCAGCGCCTCGTGGAGCGCACGGACCGTCCGGCCACAACGACGCTCGGCGACCGCGAGGGAGAGCGCCCGCGGGGTGGCGCTGAACCCCTCCGCCCCACGCACGGCGGCGGCCGGGAGCCGATCGAGGTCGTCGAGCACGCCGTCCCCGATCACGGTGACGAGGCCGACCGGGACCGGGCCCTCGAGGACCGCCGCGGCATCGTCCGTGATCGGCCGAAGAACGCGCGCCGCCGACGCGACGTCGGTCGGAGCGACGATGAGGCAGAGCAGCGCCGAGGAGGTGAACAGCTGGACCACGTTCACCCCGGCGCGGCGTAGGCGCTCGGAGACCTCGGCGACGATCCCCGGGCGCTGGCGTCCGCCCGGGACCCGGAGCCGAAACAGGCGCAGGGGTCGGAGCACGGTGACCGCCCGGTTGCGCCGTCCCCGGCGGCCGGGCCCGATCGTGGTGGCGACGGCCGGGTCGTCGAGCGAGCGGACGACGATCTCCACCCCGTGGGCGCGGGCCGGCTCGATCGTCATCGGGTGGAGGATCCGGGCGCCGAACTGGGCCAGCTCCTCCGCCTCCTCGTACGAGAGCTCGGGGATGGGGCGGGTCCGGGGCACCTCCCGGGGATCGGCGGAGAGGACCGCCACGTGTCGTTTCACGAGCTCGACCCGCGGGGCTCCGAGCAGGGCCGCGATCGCGGTCGCCGCATAGTCGGAGCCGCCGCGCCCGAGCGTCGCGACACGGCCCTCGAGGCTCCGTCCGAAGAAGCCGGTGACGACGGGGACACGGCCGGCCGCCAGGAGCCGGCGGAGCCCCCGCCGAACGGGGCCGCGGGAGCGCTCGAGGACGATGCAGGAGGCGCCGTAGGCGTTGTCCGTGATGAGGCCGAGGTGGTCGGCCTCGACCGCGACGGCCGGGACCCCCGCCCGCCGGAGCGTCGCCGCGACCCAGTGGGCGGCGAGCCGCTCCCCCTGGCTGAGCAGACGGTCCGCCGTCGGGGCGTCCGGCCGGCCGTTGCGCTCCAGGTCCCCGAGCAGGCCGGCGAGGCGATCGAGGGAACGGGGACCGGTGGACGGCAGGCCCGGATGGCGGCGCGCGATCCGGCCGACCAACCGGCGGTGACCGGTGGCATCGTGGGGACGCCGCGTCGCCGCGAGCAACAGGTCGGTGACGTGCTCCCGTGCCGAGACGACCAGGACGACGGACCGTCCGCGGGCGCGGGCGTGGCGCACGGTGCGTAGGACGCGGGCCGGGTCCGCGAGCGAGGCGCCGCCGAACTTCAGCACCAGCGGGCCGGCGGTCCTCCGCCTCATCGGCCTCCGTCGATCTGGCCGTTCGCGACCGCGAGCTCGGCGTTGAGCACCGAGCCGCCGGCGCCCCCCCGCACCGCGTTGTGCGAGAGGAGGAAGAACCGGAGGTACGGAGGTTCCCAGCGTACGCGCCCGACGGAAACGGCCATCCCGCGGGCGCGCCCCGGCGAGCCCGCCCAGCGGTCCTTCCGCGGTTGCGGTCGGTCCGGTTCGCCGCGTCGGACGACCGGCGGGCTCGGCGCCGTCGGCAGCCCTCGGCCACGGAGGGGATCGAACGCCCGCCAGGCCGACTCGATCGCGGCGCGGGTCGGGCGGGCGGTCGCCTCGAGGGTGACCGCCTCGAGGTGCCCGTCGCGGGTGCCCACCCGCGCGCAGTGCGTGAGGATCGGGACACGCAGGGGGCCCCGTCGGCCGGGCCCGCCGCCCAGCAGCACCGCCGACTCGCGCGCGAGCTTCTCCTCCTCCTCTCGGATGAACGGGACGACGTTGTCGGTGATGGCGAGGGACGGTACGCCCGGGTACCCCGCGCCGCTGAGCGCCTGGTAGGTGCTGACGTGGATCGACCGCGGCCGCAGCAGGGAGAGCAACGGCGCGACCGGGACGACCAGGCCGGCCGCCGAGCAATTCGGGTTCGTCACCAGCAGTCCTCGACCCGCCCGGGGCCGACCCAGCGCGCGCAGTCGGTCGCCGTTGACCTCCGGGACCAGCAGCACCCCGGACGGGTCGAGCCGGTGGTCGGCCGCGTTCGAGAAGACCGAGACGCCCCGCCGCAGCAGCTCGCGTTCCAGTCCGCCGGCCAGACCGCTCGGCAGGGCGCTGAAGACGACGCGGACCCCCCGCCGAGCGAGCGTCGCCGCCCCGGCGGCCTGGACCCGCTGTCCGGCGAGCGCCTCGGGCGGCGCCTCATCGAGGTGCCAGAGCTGCTCGAGCGTCTGGCCCTCCGAGCGCTCCCCGCCGATCAGCAGCGGCTCCTCGAACCAGGGGTGGTCGGCGAGCAACCGCACGAAGTGCTGCCCGATGTAGCCGCCCGCCCCCAGGACCGCGGTGATCGGCCGCTCCTCGCTCATCGGAGGAACCCCCCCGTCAGGGCGAGGTCCGCGAGGCCGAAGGCGGTCATCGCCTCGAGGACGACGACGGCGCGCGGGACGATGCAGGGGTCGTGCCGGCCCGTCACGACGAGCTCGACGGTCTCTCCCGTCTCGGTGTTCAGGGTCCGCTGGGGGTGGGCGATCGACGACGCCGGCTTCACCGCGATGCGAGCGACGATCGGCATCCCGCTGGCGAGGCCCCCGAGGATCCCGCCGGCGTGGTTCGTGGTCGTGCGGACCTGCCCGTCGACGAGCACGAACGGATCATTGTGCTCGCTGCCGCGCATCCGCGCACCCGCGAATCCGGCGCCGAACTCGACCGCCTTCACCGCCGGGACGCTGAAGTAGGCGTGGGCGAGGACGCTCTCGATCGAGTCGAAGAACGGCTCACCGAGCCCGACCGGCACACCGCTCGCACGGACCTCGACGACACCTCCGACGCTATCTCCGGCCCGGCGTGCCTCGGCGATGACGGCCTCCATCCGGGCGGCCGCCTCGGGGTCGAACGTGCCGGGCTCGTTCGCCCGGGCCCGCATCGCGAGCTCGGCCGGCGGCATCGTCGCGGGCGCGGGTGCCTCCACCGCGCCGATCGAGCGCGTGTAGGCGACGACCGCGACCCCCCGCGGCGCGAGCAGGGCCTTGGCCAGCGCGCCCGCGACGACGAGGCCGACGGTCATCCGGCCGGAGAAGATCCCGCCACCGGAGAGGTCCGCCTCGGGGCCGTAGCGGATCCGCGCCGGATAGTCGGCGTGCCCCGGGCGCGGGGTATGCCGGAGCCGGTCGTACGGCTCCCGGCGAACGTCGGTGTTCAGCACGTGCGCCTGGAAGCGGCTTCCATCGGACCGGCCGTCCTTGACGCCGGAGTCGACGATCAGGGCGTCCTCCTCGTGACGGCGCGTCGCCAGCCGGCGCCCGACCGGGCGTCGGCGATCGAGGTCCGCCTGGATCGCGGCGAGATCGACCGGGGTCCCGGGGGGCAGCCCCTCCAGGGTGAGGCCGACCTCCGGTCCGTGGCTGGAGCCGTACAGCCCGAGCCGCAGGCTCCGCCCGAGATCCATCGTCATTGGGCGCGGACCTCCGCTCCCAGACGCTCGAGGACCGTGAAGAATTCGGGAAACGATTTGGCGACCGCCCGCGCGTCCCCGATGCGGCTCGGGCCGGTTGCGGCGAGCGCGCCGATCGCGGCGCTCATGACGAGCCGGTGGTCGGTCAGCTTCGTACACCGAAGCGCCCGCGGTCGCCGCGCGCCCTCGATGACGAGCCGATCGGTCTGCCGCTCGGTGCGCGCGCCCAGAGCGCGGGCGAGCCGGGTCGTTTCGGCGAGCCGGTCGGACTCCTTCGCGGCGACGTGGGCGCCGCCGGCGAGCACGCTCCGCCCCGGTGCGAGGGCGGCCAGCACCCCGGCCAACGGGTAGAGGTCCGGAGCCGCGTCCAGCCCGATCCGGAACGGTCGCCGCGCGCCCCCGCGGACGCGCACGCGAGCACCGACCCGGACGACCTCCGCGCCATAATCCCGAAGGAGGTCCAGGACCGCGAGGTCGGCCTGGGGCCAGCCCGCCGGGACCCCCCCGACCGTGACCGTGCCGCCGGTCGCGGCCGCCCCGGCCCAGAGGTAGGCGGCCGAGGAGGCGTCGCCCGGTACCGACTCGTCCCTCGGCCGGACCACCTGGCCCCCCGGGATGGCGTACGCCCGGGGTCGCTCGCGTACGACGACCCCTCGCCGGCGGAGCACCGCCAGGGTCGCACGCACGTACGGCTCGGAGACCGGCGCACCGTGAGTCCGCAGCCGAGAGTCGGGACGGACCCGCGGGAGGGCGAACAGGAGCGCCGAAGTGAACTGTGAGCTGACATCGACCGCGAGGTCGACGGTCCCACCGTGGATCGGTCCCTCGATCTCGAGGGGCAGCCCTCGTCCCGAGGCGGCACGTCCGACTCGGGCGCCCAGGCCGCCGAGCGCCGTCAGGAGCGGCTCCATCGGCCGGAGCGGCAGCCGCCCGTCCCCGACAAAGCGGACCGGCTCCGCCCGGATCGCCGCGGCGGCGGCGAGGAGCCGGAGCGTCGTGCCGGATTCTCCGCAATCCACCACCAGGGGCTCCGTGCCCCGGCGCGGCTCGCCCGGCTCAACGGTCCAGCTGCCGCGCCGGCGCCGGACCCGTGTGCCAAGGGCGCGGAGTCCCCCCACGCTCCGCAGGGTGTCCGCGCTCACGAGCGGACGCTGGATGCGGCAGGGCCGACCGCCGAGGTGCGCGGCCAGCAGGAAGCGATGCGTGTAGCTCTTCGAGGGCGGGGCGAGCGCCTGTCCCTCGAGACGCCCGGGGGCGAGCGTGATCTCGCTCACCGCTCGGCCCTTCCGTGCGTGACGTGCCGAGAGATCGGCCGGACCGCGTTCCGTGCGCCCGCGTTCCGCGGCAGAGCACCGAGCACGCGGCGGAGTCGACGGACCGGGGCCACGGCCGCGAGCGTCGGCCCGAGACCACTGACGCCGGAGGCGATGGCGCCCGCCTCGCGCGCGGCCGCGTGCAGGTGGCCGTACCGGTAGCCCATCACACCCTCCACGACCGCCGTGTTGGCCGCCATCGCGCGACCCCAGTCGCCGTCGAGCGCGGCGTCGACCGCCCGTTGCGCGAGCCGCCGGTGCCGGCGGAAGCGGCCGAGGAACCCCCGGGAGGGAGGGTGGCGAGAGGTGGGGATCCACAGGGCTACCCCGAGACCCGGTGCGAGCTCGAACCGTCGGAGCAGTCGATCGGTGCGGTTGTCGCACACCACTCCGCCGCCCTCCGCACTCGCGGCCGCGTCGTCGAACGCTCCGGTGGCGCTGCGACCGCTCTCCCGCTCGACGCCGGCGGCCAGCCGCGGGATCTCCAGCGGCTCCGGCTCTTCCCCGAGAAATCGCGACGTCGCCCAGGCGACCGCGCCTACGACCGCGCTCGAGCTCTTCAGCCCGCGCCCGCGGGGGATCGTCGAACGGAGCTCGAGTCGGATCGGGGCGTCGACGGCGTGGAGCCTTCGGAGCGCGGCCGTCGCAGCGAGGCGCACCAGCGGTGTTCCCGCTCCGCGCGGCTCGACCGTCAGCGACCGTGGTGCGTCGGGCGCGGGCCGGACGAGGGCCCGCGCTCGCCAGTCGACAGCGAAGGCGGCCCCGACGCCCAGCGGAAGGGCGTTCACGACGCTCACGGCCGCGTGCGTGACGGCTACGCCGCGCATCGTCCCCCCGCGAGCGTCCGCTCGACCTCGGCCGAAGGAGGGGCTTCGCCCCACCAGATCTCGTAGCTGGCGGCCGCTTGGTAGACGAGCAGGCTCCAGCCGTCCTCGTACGTCGCGCCCGCCCCCGTCGCGGCCGAGCGGATCGCGGGGTCCTCCGGGTCGTAGACCCAGTCGAGGACGTGAGTGCGCGGGCCCAACAGTGCGGTGAGCGGCAGCTCCAGCGAAGTCGCGCCCGTCCGACCGACGTTCGTGGCGTGGACGACGAGCGAGGCGGGCCCGGACGGTGCGCCCTCGCCGAGGTGGGCCCCGAACTCCCTCGCCATCCGCTCCGCTTCGCGGGGGCGCCGGGCGTAGATCGTCGCCCGCGTGCCGAGCTCGCGCGCCGCCGCGAGCGTCGCGCGGGCGGCGCCGCCCGCGCCG
Organism: Thermoplasmata archaeon; assembly: GCA_030040625.1. Classification (GTDB taxonomy): domain Archaea; phylum Thermoplasmatota; class Thermoplasmata; order Lutacidiplasmatales; family UBA184; genus Lutacidiplasma. The sequence goes on along the minus strand of JASHTI010000083.1, from coordinate 478 downwards.
AGGACCGTCATCGCCTGACCGTCCCAGCGTCCTGCGGCCCGCAGCTCGCCCAGTCGGCGAAGGACGGCGAGCAGGTCGGTGTTCTCGGCCACGACGCCCCCGTCGCGGAACGTCAGGCAGTTCGCCACCCCGCAGGCGACGGCCCCGGCGCCCGACTCCGTGGCGGCCTCGGCCGCGACCTGCTTGAACGGATGGGTGACGTTGAGACCTCGGAATCCCCGCGCGGCCAACGGCTCGAGGGCGTCGAGGAATTCGCGGTCGTCGCCGAACTCCAGGGGTACGTAGAGGCCGGCCCGGTCCTCCGCTCGCATCCACGCAGCGTGGATCGCCGGACTCCGCGAGTGGCCGACGGGTCGGCCGCACACCGCGAACAGAGGACCGGGCTCGTCGGCGTCGAGGTACGGTCGCAGCCGGTCGACCGGGATCTGGCTCGGCTCGACCGGAGGAAGACCCTCGCGTTCGGGGAGGCTCGCGTAGA
>JASHTI010000012.1 GCA_030040625.1 Thermoplasmata archaeon | reverse complement strand
GGCCCGAGGATCTCGGCGACCTTGCGGACCTCCTCCTCCCGGTGCGGCAGCCGCGCGGGAACGTAGGAATCGCGCAGAACCTCTCGGCTCCCGCGGAACAGCTCGCTCTTCGACTGTAGGATCGCGTCGAGAAGCGCCCCCGCGCCGCCCGCGGCGGGAGTAGGAGCGGTCGCCGCGCCGCGCGGCGCCTCCGCCGGTTCGACCGCACGCCGGTCACCGACCGGCGCGACCGCCCGCGACGCGGGGTCGGCGGACTCCGATCGGCCGGGCAACACCGCCGGTCGATCTTCGGGAGCAGAGGGCACCGTAACGCCTGCCCTTGGGCCTCGGGCGGCGCTCGCACGAGCGCGCGCCATATCTATCTTTTGGAGCGCGCGGGCCGTTCGACGCGCGGCGGCCCGGTCCGGGCGCGCCTTCGACACGACCGAACCGATTTGAAGGGACGAACGCCTTCGGCGAGCCGATGGGAGCGACCGAGGTCGCCGGGGCGCACCGCGCGCCGACCGGGGCCGGCGCCCGGCTCGTGCTGACGATCATCGGCTCCGCGGTCCTCGCCGGCGGCGGCCTGCTGATCCTCATCTACTGGCTCATCACGTTCCGCTGGCTCGACTTCCTCGGCGTGATCCCGTTCGGCCTCGGGGCCTGGCTGCTGTTCACGCGCGCGACCGGGCCGGATCGGGCGTAGGCGTCCGCGACGATGCCGGCGGGGCCGGGAGCGGCGCGGCCGCGGGTCGTGGTCAAGCTCGGCGGGAGTCTGATCACCCGGAAGCGGGAGGTCGAGAAGCCCCGGCCGAAGGTCCTGGCGCGGCTCGCCTCGGAGCTCGCCGGCGCGGAGGGTGCGGAACTGGTGGTCCTCCACGGCGCCGGATCGTTCGGCCATCCGGGGGCGGCCCGCTTCGGCCTCGCCCGGGCGCCGACCGGCGGTCGGGCGGCCCGCGAGCGCGGCCGGGGCGCGGCGATCGTGGCGGCGGAGGTTCGGCGCCTCCACCTGCTCGTGCTCCGCGCCCTCCTCGCCGCCGGCCTGGCCCCATGGTCGGTACCGCTCGCCGGCGTGGCCCGGAACCGGGCCGGCCGACTTGAACACTTCGACGCCGCGCCGTTCGAGTGGGCGCTGGCCGCGGGCTTCGCGCCCGTCGCCTTCGGCGATGTCGTCGCCGACACGGAGTGGGGGAGCTCCATCCTCAGCGCCGACACCGCCGCGGTCGAGCTGACCCGAGCGCTCCACCCGGCCCGGGTCGTCTTCGCGACCGACGTCCCGGGCGTGCTGGAGCCGGCGCGCGCCCGTCGCCCGTCGGTCGTCGCCGAGCTGGACGACGCCGCGCTGGCGCGACTGGCACCGGCCGCCGGGGCGACCGACGTGACCGGTGGCATCCGGGCAAAGGTCGCCGCGATGCTCGAGGTCGCGCGGCTCGGCGCGGACGCAGCCCTTATTAGCGGACTGACGGATGGAGCGCTCTCGAGAGCGGTCCGAGGGGAGGCGGTCTACGGCAGCTGGGCCCACGCGCGCCTCCGGTAGCCGGGCGTCGGACCGCGCCGGCCTCGATCTCAGCCACCGGAAGGCCGAGCACGTCAAGGTCGTCCTCGGCCGCAACGTGGAGGGACGCTACCGCTACTGGAACGACATCCAGCTCGTCCACCGCGCCCTCCCCGAGCTCGACTTCGAGGAGGTCGACCCGTCGACCGAGCTGCTCGGCCACCGGCTCAAGGCACCGATCGTCATCACCGGAATGACCGGCGGCTTTCCGGACGCGGCGAAGATCAACGAGAACCTGGCCCGGGCCGCGGCCGAGATCGGCGTCGCGATGGGCGTCGGCAGCGAGCGTGCCGCGGTCCTCAAGGGCCAGTACCCGGAGAGTTACGCCTGTGTCGCGCGGCACCCGGTGCCGCTCAAGTTCGCGAACATCGGCGCCCCGCAGCTGATCCCCCAGAAGCCCGGCGACGCGGTCGTAGGGCCGACGGAGGCGCGGGCGGCCATGGCGCTGATCGGAGCGGACGTCCTCGCGATCCACCTCAACTTCCTGCAGGAGCTCGTGCAGCCGGAAGGGGACCGGCGGGCGAAGGGGTGCCTCGGTCGCATCGCGGAGCTCGCCCGGAGCTTCCCGGTGCTGGTCAAGGAGACCGGAGCCGGGATCTCCCGGCCGGTCGCCGAGCAGCTCCGCGAGCGGGGGGTCCGCGCCTTCGACGTCAGCGGCACCGGGGGGACCTCGTTCGCGGCCGTGGAGCACTACCGCGCCGTCGACCAGGGCGCCGAGCGCGAGGCCCGCGTCGGCAAGACGTTCTGGGACTGGGGGATCCCTTCGCCGGTCTCGGTCGCGGAGCTGGCGCCCCTCGGGCTACCGGTGATCGCGAGCGGCGGGGTCCGCAGCGGACTGGACGTCGCCCGGGCGATCGCGCTGGGCGCGAGCGCCGCCGGCACCGCGGGGGGCGTGCTCAAGGCCGCCTCGACGAGCTTCGAGGCGACCCGGGACGAGCTCGCGACCCTCGTGCACGAGCTGAAGGTCGCGATGTTCCTCACCGGCTCCCGGACCCTCGACGAGCTGCGGCGGACGCCGACCGTCGTCACCGGGGAGACGCGCGCGTGGCTCCGGCGCTAGCCGGGCCGGAGGCGCTCCAGCGGGCGAAGCTCGCCCGCTCGACGCTCCGCGGCGCCGAATCGAACGTCGCCTTCCTGCGGTCGCTCCCCCCGGCCGAACGGGACCGCTTCGCCGGCGTGGTCGCCCGCAAGCCGACCCGCTCGCTCTCGGGCGTCGCCGTCGTCGCGGTGATGACGGCGCCGGCGCGCTGCCCGCACGGCCGCTGCACCTACTGCCCGGGGGGCGTGGAGAACCGCTCGCCCCAGAGCTACACGGGACAGGAACCGTCCGCGCTCCGCGGGGCGGAGTTCCACTACGACGCCGAGGCGATCGTTCGCCACCGGCTCCGGGCGCTCGAGGAGATCGGCCATCCGACCTCCAAGGTCGAGGTGATCGTCATGGGCGGGACGTTCCCCGCCCGACCCTGGAGCTACCAGGCGAGCGTGCTGAAGGGGATCTACGAGGGCCTCAACGGCGCCGCCGCGCCGACGCTGGAGGCGGCGACCGAGACGAACGCCACGGCCGAGCACCGGCTGGTCGGGCTGACGGTCGAGACACGGCCGGACTGGTGCGACGCCCGGGTCCTCCCGTCGCTCCTCGACGCCGGGGTGACCCGGGTCGAGGTCGGGGTCGAGTGCCTGGACGATCGCGTGCTCGCGGCCGTCGGGCGGGCGCACGACGTGGAGGCGGCGGTCCGAGCCACCGAGGCGGCCCGCTCGCGCGGGCTCAAGGTCGGCTACCACATGATGCTCGGGCTGCCGGGTCTCGGCCCGGAGGAGGACCGGGCCGGCTTCGAGCGGCTCTGGGCCGACGAGCGGTTCCGGCCGGATTTCCTGAAGATCTACCCGACGCTCGTCCTGCCCGGGACGCCGCTCTTCGAGCAGTGGAAGGCGGGCGCCTACGCGCCGTACGACACGGAGACCGCCGCCCGGCTCCTCGCCGACATCAAGCGGGGGGTGCCGCCCTGGGTCCGGATCCATCGCATCCAGCGGGACATCCCCTCCCGGCTGATCGCCGCCGGGGTGCGCACGAGCAACCTCCGTCAGCTCGCCCAGCGCCGCCTGGCCGAGCTGGGGGCCTCCTGCCGGTGCCTGCGCTGCCGCGAGCCCGGCCGGGGCACGAGCCCACCGCCGGAGGAGTTCGACCTCCTCGAGACCGCCTACCGGGCCTCCGCGGGCGAGGAGCGGTTCCTCTCCTTCGAGCACCGGGCGACCGACCGCTGCGCCGCCTACCTTCGCCTCCGCTTCCCCTCGGGGGCGGCGGAGGGCTTGCAGGAGCCGATCGTCCGGGAGCTCAAGGTCGTCGGTCGGGAGCTTCCGATCGGGGACCGGGCGGCCGCTCCGGACGCCTACCAGCATCGGGGCTTCGGCCGGCGCCTCCTCGCTGAAGCGGAGGGGGCGGCCCGCGCCGAGGGGTTCGGCGGGCTCTACGTGATCAGCGCGGTCGGGACGCGCGGCTACTACGCCGCGCACGGATTCGTCCGCCGGGGACCGTACATGGCCAAGGAGCTGCGGTCCAGCCCCCCCGTCGCGGGGCCCCCGAGCGGCGCGTCGCGCGGTCGCAACGTTTAAACCCGCCCCCCGGTGGGCGACCGAAGGTGCCAGGCATGCCCCGCAACGTCCAGGTCGAGCCGCTCCGGACCGTCCACATCGAGGACCAGCAGGTCGAACTGGTCGAGCGCAAGGGCCTCGGCCACCCCGACTCGATCGCGGACGGGGTCTCCGAGTCCGTGAGCCGGGCGCTCTCCCGCCTTTACCTCGATGAGTTCGGGAAGATCCTCCACCACAACACCGACGAGACCCAGGTCGTCGGCGGCGCCTCCGAGCCGAAGTTCGGCGGCGGCCGCGTCACCAAGCCGATCTACGTACTCCTGGTCGGTCGGGCGACGACCGAGGTGAACGGCGAGAAGCTGCCGTACCGGGACGTCGCGATCGAGGCGGCCCGCAAGTACATCGGCTCGGTCTGCGCGCACGTCGACACCGAGCGTCAGGTGGAGTTCGACTGCCGCATCGGCCAGGGCTCGGTCGACCTGCGCGGCGTCTTCGACCAGAAGCAGGTCCTCTCCAACGACACCTCCTTCGGCGTCGGGTTCGCCCCGCTGTCGGAGACCGAGCGCCTCGTCCTCGAGAGCGAGCGGTTCCTGACGACCAAGCTGAAGAAGAAGCTCCCCGCCCTCGGCGAGGACGTCAAGGTGATGGGTTACCGCCAGGGGGACCGCATCGGGCTCACCGTCGCCGCCGCGCTCGTCGACAAGGAGATCCGCAACCCGGCGGAGTACACCAGCGTCTGCGAGGAGGTCCGCGACAAGCTCGCCGAGGTCGCCTCGAAGCTGACCCGGCGGGAGGTCACCATCGACGTCAACACCGCCGACGACCCGGAGCTCGGCCGCTACTACCTGACGGTCACCGGCTGCTCGATGGAGGCCGGCGACGACGGCTCGGTCGGTCGGGGGAACCGGGCGAACGGGCTCATCACGCCGTGCCGCCCGATGAGCCTGGAGGCGAGCGCCGGCAAGAACCCGGTCAACCACGTCGGCAAGATCTACAACATCCTCGGCAACATGGTCGCCAACGCGATCGTCCAGGAGACCGGCGGTGACGTCAAGGAGGTCCACGTCCGGATCCTCTCGCAGATCGGTAAGCCGGTCGACCAGCCCCAGGTCGCCAGCATCCAGATCCTCCCCGCCGAGGGGGTCCGTCTCGCGGCGGTGAAGGGGAAGGCCGAGGCGATCGCCCAGGCGGCGTTCGACGACATCGGCTCGATCCCCAAGCGCCTGCTGACCGACAAGATCTCGGTCTTCTAGCGCCGCCTCCGCCGGCGGCCGGCCGCCGGGGCCTCTAAATAGGGCCGGCCCCCCATAGCGTCGGCCCGGGGCCGCCGTCGCGGCCGAGCTTCGCGTGGCGCTCAGCATCGGACCGTACGAGCTCCTCGCCATCGGCGTCGTCCTGCTCGTCCTCTTTCTCGTCATCGTGATGTTCGTGCTGCGGCGCTACCGGATGCGACGCCTCGCCCTGCTGCGGGGGACCGGTGCCGGCGCGGCGACGACCGCCGACCGCGCCTACAACCGGCTCGCCCTTGCCCGTCGGGAGGCCGACCTGCTCGACTCGCAGGGCGGCGACTCGACGAACGCACGCCAGCTGATCGATCTGGCGAACCGCTCCCTGGACGGCCACCAGTACGACCGGGCCTACGAGCTCGCCCAGTCGGCGCACGAGACCCTGGTGCGCGGGCGCCGGGACGCCCCGCTCCGCCGGGGCGGTGGCCCGCCGGCG
>JASHTI010000082.1 GCA_030040625.1 Thermoplasmata archaeon | reverse complement strand
CTCGCCTGGGCGAACCGCCTCTCCGACCTGCTGTTCGCCCTCCCGCTCGCCGTCAACCACGCGCTCGGGGTCGCGGAGACCGCCCCCCAGTACGACATCTGAGCGCGGACCGCGGGGCGCGATGGAGATCGGGGTCGTCGGGAAGCCGAACGTCGGCAAGTCGACGCTGTTCAACGCCCTCACGCTGCTCGACGTGCCGATGGCCCCGTACCCGTTCACCACGATCGAGCCGAACCGGGGCGTCGCCGCCGTGCGCGTCCCCTGCCCGCACGGCGAGAAGGGGACCGCCTGCACGCCCGGGAACGCGAAGTGCGTCGAGGGGACGCGCTGGGTGCCCGTGGCCCTGGTCGATGTGCCGGGCCTCGTCCCCGGCGCGCACGCCGGCAAGGGGCTCGGCCACAAGTTCCTGGACGACCTGCGCGCGGCCGACGGCTTCGTCCAGGTCGTCGACGCGAGCGGGGCGACCGACGAGGAGGGGCGCCCCGCGCCGCCGGGGAGCCACGACCCGGCCGCGGAGGTCGCCTGGCTGGAGGAGGAGCTCGTCGCCTGGATCGCGGAGATCGTCGGGCGCGGCTTCGACCGGGACGCCCGCGGCTCGGAGCTCGATGGAAAGAAGGTGGAGGAGCTCCTCGCCGGCCGGCTCACGGGTCTCTCGATCCCCGCCCCGGCGATCGGCCACGCGTTGCGCGCCAGCGGCATCGACGCGGCGCACCCGACGCGCTGGACGGCCGAGGATCGCCACCGGCTCGCCCGCGAGCTGCTGCGCACGGCGAAACCTCGCCTCATCGCCGCCAACAAGTGCGACCGCGTGGCCCCCCCCGACGTGGGCGCGCTGGGCGCGCGGCTCGAGGGTCTGCCGGTGGTGCCCACGGCGGCCGACGCCGAGCTGACGCTCCGCCGGGCGGCCCGGGCGGGGCTGATCGCCTACCGCCCCGGGGACCCGGCGTTCCAGGAGCCTGCGGACGCGCGCCTCTCGGCCCCGCAGCGGGCGGCGCTGGCGGGGATCGCGCGGCTGCTCTCGCAGTGGGGCTCCACCGGCGTCCAGCAGGCCCTCGAGACGATGGTCTTCCAGCGCCTGAATCGCGTCGTCGTCTTCCCCGTGGAGGACGAACAGCACTGGACCGACTCCCGGGGCCGCGTCCTCCCGGACGCGTTCCTGGTCCCGGCGGGGACGCCGGTTCGGGAGGTCGCCTACCGGGTCCACTCCGAGCTCGGCGAGAAGTTCGTCCGCGCGATCGACGGCCGCACGCACCGCGCGCTCGCCGCCGATCACCCCGTGGACGCCGGGGCGGTCCTCCGGTTCGTCGCCCGGCGCTGAACCGCCGATGATCAGCCGAACACCGGCTCGACCAGCGCCGCGCCGGCGGCCGGTGTGACGGGGAACGGGACCGCCCCGGCGCGTGCGAGCCGACGCATCAGGTCGACCTCGCGACCGGGAACGGGGAGCGCGACGATCGAGCCCCCGCAGCCGGCCCCGGTCAGCTTCGCCCCTTCGGAGGCGGGGGCCGCCGCTTCGATCAGCGCCTCGAGCCGCGGATGCGACACCCCCGCGTCCCGAAGGAGGGACTGGTTCTCCGTGAGGAGATGCCCGGTCGCCCCGCGGTCCCCCGCGGCGACCGCCGCGATCCCGCGGGCGGCGACGTCCGCGAACCGCTGCAGGAGCGCGGGGCCGTCCGGCCGACCGAGGCGCTCGCCGACGGCCCGGACCGCCTCGGCGGTGGACCGGGGGATCCCGCTGTAGGCGACGACCCACGACCACCCCGGGTCCGGCGCCCGGCGCACGTCCCATCGCTCCGAGCCGGCGCGGACCTCCCAGAGAAGCGGTCCCGTAGCTGCCGGGCCGTTGACCGTGATGTAGCCGCCCGCGACGCTGGCCGAGGTGTCGCCGGGGCTCCCGACCCCTTGGGCGGCCCGCTCGACCGCGAAGGCCCGCTGCGCGAGGCCGGGGCGGTCGAGGCCCCCGGCGTCGGCCGACAGCACCGCGCTGAGCGCCGCCACGAACGCCGCGCTCGAGCCGAGGCCGGCGGCCCGGGGGAGCCGGCTGACGGCGCGAACCTCGAGATCGGTCGGGCCCCGTCCGGCGAGGGTGAGCGCCGCGGCGAGGTACGGATTGTCGGCGACCGGCGCCGGCCCGGCGGCGCCCCCGGCGCTCGGGCGCGTGACCACGACCTGGGTGTGGAGATCGAGGGCGAGGATCAGCGCCGGCGCGCCATGGACGACGGCGTGCTCTCCGAACAGGATGCATTTTCCCGGGGCGCGCGCCGAGGCGGGCAGCGCGCGGGCCGGCACCGGGCCGAGCTCCGCCGTCACGTCGGGCTCCGGCCGACGAGGCGCACCTTCTTGCCGCGCGCCTGCGGAACGATCCGCTGACGGGCCCCGGGGAACGGCCGGCTCCCCGGCAGCCCCCGGAGCTCGCGCAGCGTCACCGCGAGCGCCGCGACCTCGCTGTGCGGCTGGCTCCCGACCGCGACGTTGTACGTCGCCGCGCCGTAGAGCGCCGCCGGGACCTTCGCGCCCCCGACCACGAGCAGCAGCTGCGGGGCGCGTCGCAGCCGGGGCAGGAGGCGCGCCAGGGGTTCCCCGTACATCGTGAGGTGGACGACCGGCGCGCCTGCCCCGGCGAGGACGGCCCGCCAGGACGGCGCGGGGACGACCTCGAACGGTCCCCCCCACCGCTCGACCACTCCGGCGAGCCCGGCGGCGATCTGCGGGTCCGGAGGGTGGAGGTACATCCGCTCCGCGCCGAACGCCCGGGCGACGAGCGCGAGATGCGTCGTGAGGCGCGGGTCCCGGCCCGCCCGGTGGCCGACGCGCAGGACGTGGACCCGCGGGCCGTCGGGGCGACTACGCCTCGCCGCGGAACCGCTCGATCCGGTGCCCACGGTACTCCAGCTTCTCCGACCGCTTGACGAGCGCCTTCAGGCGCGTCGGGCTCATCTTGAGCTCCTCCGCGACGTCCGAGAAGAACCGCCCGTCGGCCCCGACCGCCGCGACGATGCGCGCCTCCAGGCGCTCGTACTCCTTCGGCGGCATCGTGGCGATCGCGAGGACCTCGCTGATCTCCGCGAGCGGGCTCGTCGTGTTGATGTTGATCGTGGAGTAGTAGAAGTGGTAGCTCTTCTCGGGCTGGCGGCGGCCCTCGCGCGCGACCCAGCGGGTGTCGATGAGGCGGAGCTTCTCGAAGAAGGCGAGCGCCTTCTTCCCGTCCTCGCCGAACTCCCGCTCGACGTCCTCGAGCGTGAGCCACTCCTCGCCGAGCCGCTGGACGACCTTCAGGCGGACCGGCGTCCCGACGGCGCGCAGGATCGGGACGAGGTCGCTGACGTCGTTGACGACCTTGATGCGGTGGATCGTGGCGGCCGCCATCTGGCTCCCTACCTCCCTCCCGCCTCGGCGCGGACGGCGTCGAGCAGGCGCCGCCGGTAGGCCCCGTAGCGGTCGGTCGCGTCAAAGCGCGCGGGATGCGGGGTCCGGGTCGGCCGCCCGCAGGACGGGCAGTCCGTCCGGAGCGTGTACCGCCCGCAGTCGCGGCAGACGTGGAGAAGGGCGTCGGTCATGCCCGGAGGAAGCTCCCGTCGCCGCCCGCGGCCTTGATCACCTTCAACGCGGCGTCCGTCGCCCGCTTCAGGGTCTCCTCCGCCTGCTTGTACTGGGAGGCCTGGACGCGCAACCGATAGCGGGGCGCGCCGACGTACTGGACCTCGACGGCGGCCGGGTCGACCTCCTCGGCGGCGAGCAGCGCGGCGCGCACGTTCTCCACGCCCGCCGGCTGGGCGTCGTGGATCTCCAGCGTGCCGAGGATCGTCACCTTCGGCGGTACGAGGTTCTCCTTGGCGACCTTGAGGAACGCGGAGACCCAGGGGGCCTTCTCGCTCTCCTTCTGGAACCGCTTCGGGTCCGCCGAGGCGACCTCGAAGGCGGCGAACAGCGAGCCGTAGCGCTCGATGAGCGTGGGGCCGAAGAGGTCGACCGCCTCCTCCGCCGGCTTGCCGAGCCCGGTGGCGACCTGACCGGCGAGCCGGACCGCCCGCTGCTCGTTCTTCCAGGCCTGGACCTTCTCGCGGCGCTGGTGATCGTTGATCCGCTTGAGCGAAAGGTCGATCTGGTTCTTCCCCGGGTCGACGCGCAGGACCCGCGCGACGATCTTCTGGCCCTCGCGCACGTGGTCCCGGATGTACTTGACCCAGCCCGCGGCGACCTCGGAGAGGTGGATGAACGCCTCCCGCTTGGCGTACTCGTCCAGCGTGACGAACGCGCCGAAGTTCCGGATCGAGCTGACGGTGCCGACGACGAGCTCCCCTTCCTCGGGGTACTCCGCGCGCAGGGGCATCCGACGACCGGGTCCTGCCCGTCACCCGCCGAGCGAGCGGACGAGCTCGCCGCGGAGCTTCGCCTGGCCACCGGTCGGCGTCGCGACGGTCGCCCCGCAGACCGAGCAGCTCACCGCGCTGGCGGGCCGGCTGAAGACCGTCTGCTCGGTCGAGCAGTCCGGGCACTTCACGACCCAGAACGGAGAGGGGGCTCGCATCGCGGGGATCCTCAGTGCTTCTCGACCAGCTCGAGGGAGCTGGCGCGCCAGCTCGGCGGCTGGACCGTGTAGCGGCACTTCTTGCATCGGTACTTCAGGTAGACCCGGCGGACCGCCTTCGCGCGGCCTTCCGGCTTCGGCCGCGGAAAGCCCCCGTAGCCGCGCGTCGCCCGACGGAACCGGCGCTGGCCCCAGCGGAGCTCCGAAGCGGGGCGCTTCTTGCCCTTCTCGACCTCGTGCTCCGTGTGCGTCTTGCACTTCGGGCAATACGTCGAGACGACCTTAGGATAGTGCATCGGCGGTTCACGAGGTGCGTCGCGTATATACCCGTTCGGGCCCGGACCGGCCCCCCGGAGCACCGGCCGTGCGCACGATCCGCATGATCGCGACCCACGAGGTCGTACGCCGGCTCCATCCTCGACCGCCCCCGGAGGAGCGGGACCGGGTGGCGATGGCCGTCGGCAAGGCGATCGACAGCGCCCTCAGCGAGTTCGGCCATCAGATCCGCGCCGGCCGCCGCCCGACCCAGGCGGCGATCGGGCGGCACGCCGCGGTCCTTCTGGACGAGGCGCTGGAGGAGCAGGCCGTGGCGCTCGCCCCGGCGGAGCTCGCCGCGACGCGCCAGGAGATCGAGGAGGTCGTCCGCGTCTACCGGGGGAGCGAGATCGCCGGGCTGGCGCGCCCGAGGAGCCGCGTGATCCTGATCGGCGAGGCCGTCGGGGTGTACGCCCAGCCCGACTACTGGGACGGTCGGGCGCGGTTCTACGAGATGAAGAGCTTCCGGGCGGACCCGATCCCGCCGGACGTCCAGCTCCAGCTGCGCCTGTTCCAGCTCGCGTTCCCCGCGCTGGAGGCGGTGCTGTTCTGCATCGACCGGCACGCGCGACCGGTAGTGGCGAGCCGCCGCGCGATCCCGGCGCCGACCCCGGAGGCGGCGACCGCGACGCTCCGCGACGTCTACCGGATCGGGCAGGAGCTCGGCGCGGAGAAGGTCCGGGAGTACGTCGAGGGCCCGTTCGTCGCCTACCCGGCGCCGGCGTAGCCCGGCGGGCCCTTCCTCCGCCGGTGCGCAAGCGAAGCCTCAAATAGGGAGGGCTTCTCGGCGCGAAACGCTCCCCGCTCCAGGTCGTCGATGCCCGATCGTTCCTCCACCGAAGTCGTGGCCGAGGCGCTCCAGAAGGCGCCCGAACGCAAGTTCACCGAGACCGTCGAGGTCGCGGTCAACCTGAAGGACCTGGACCTCTCCGTCCCGAAGAACCGCCTCGAGGAGGAGGTGCCGCTCCCGAACGGGCGGGGCCGGCCGGCCCGGGTCGCGGTGATCGGTTCCGCCGAGCTGCTGCAGAAGGTCCGGAACGTCGCGGACGTGACCGTCGCCGGCCAGGAGCTCGACGACTTCGTCAAGGGCGCCCGCAAGGCGGTCGACACGATCGACTTCTTCCTCGCCGAAGCGCCGCTGATGCCGACGATCGGCAAGCGGCTCGGCGTCGTCCTCGGCCCGCGCGGCAAGATGCCGCGGCCGGTCGCCCCGGGGACGGATCCGAGCAACCTCATCCGCGCGCTGCAGCGCAGCGTGCGCATCCGCTCGAAGGGCAACCGCACGTTCCACGCGCCGGTCGGCACGCGGTCGATGAAGCCGGAGGATATCGCCGGCAACGTCGACGCGGTGCTCGCGCGCATCACCGGCAAGCTCGAGCGGGGCCGATCGAACATCGAGTCGGTCTACGTCAAGACGACGATGGGGCCGGCGGTCCGGCTCTGGTAGGAGGTCGCGCGATGCCCGGCCGAGGCGAGGTCCGTCCCGAGAAGATCGCCCGCGTTAAGGCGCTGCGCGAGAGCGTTCTCGCCCGGCCCGTCACCGCCCTCGTGGGGATCCGTGGGGTGCCGGCGGCCGCGCTGCAGTCGATGCGGCGCGAGCTCCGCGCGCGCGGCCACCCGATCACCGTCGCGACCAACAGCGCGCTCGCCCATGCGCTCGGCTCCGCCGCCGAGGAGCGACCGGCGCTCCGGCCGCTGCTCGAGCAGCTCGACGATCAGACCGCGCTCCTGACCGCCGAAGGGAACCCGTTCGCCATCTTCGACGAGTTCGCCCGGACCCGCTCGCCGACCCCGGCCCGGGGCGGCGAGGTCGCCCCGCAGGACATCCTCGTTCCGGCCGGCACCACCAGCTTCAAGCCCGGCCCGATCGTCGGCGAGCTGCAGCACGCCGGCTTCCCCGCGGCGATCGAGAAGGGGAAGGTCGTTCTCAAGAAGGACACCACGATCGTGCGCGCCGGCCAGACGATCTCCCGCGAGGTCGCCGGGCTGCTCACGCGGATGGACATCCGCCCGCTCGAGGTCGGACTCGCGGTCCGGGGCCTCGTCGAGGGCACGACGTTCTACCCCCCGAGCGTCCTGGCGGTCGACCTCGCCGCGCTCCGCAGCGACCTGGGCCGCGCGCACGCGCGGGCCGTCGGTCTGGCGGTCGAGCTCGCGATCCCGACGCCGGCGAGCCTTCCCGGCATCGTCGGGCGGGCCCACCGCCGCGCCCTCGGGCTCGCGGTCGCCGTCGGCTACCCGACCAAGGAGACGATCGAGCCGCTGTTCGTGCAGGCGATGAAGGAGGCGGCCGCCGTCGGCCGCGCCGTGTCGGGCTGACGGGGCGGGTCCTCGGTACCACAAGGAGAAGACGATGGAGTACGTCTACGGAGCCCTACTGCTGAACGCTGCCCAGAAGCCGATCGATGAGAAGGGCCTCGGCGGGGTCCTCACGGCCGCGGGCGTCGCACCGGACGCCGCGCGCCTGAAGGCCCTGCTCGCCTCGCTCGAGGGGGTCAACCTCGCCGAGCTCCTCGCGAAGGCCGAGACGTTCGCCGCGCCGAGCGCGGCGGCGGCACCGGCCGACAAGAAGGAAGGCAAGGCCGAGAAGAAGGAAGAGGCGAAGCCCGAGGAGAAGGGCGTCTCCGAAGAGGAGGCGGCCGAGGGCCTCTCCGCGCTCTTCGGCTGAGAGCCGACCCCGACACCGCCCGCCCCTCCGGGGGCGGGCGGAACCGATTCTCGGTGGGCCGCGGTGGCGTCGCCGTCACCTGGGCACGCCGGCGCGGCGCTCCGCTTAAGTCCCGGGCGCCGCTCCCTCCGGTGTGAGGCCGGCCTAGGCCCTCGCTACCGATGCCGGCACGGGAGCACTGCGGCGTCGTCGGGGTGTCGCTCCAGGGAAAGGGAGCGGCGCCGTACCTCTTCCGGGGGCTGCGCGCCCTGCAGCACCGCGGCCAGGAGTCGGCCGGGATCGCCACCACGAGCCACGGGACGCTGTTCCACCGCAAGGGGATGGGGCTCGTCCACGAGATCTTCGGCCAGGAGCTGCTCGACACCCTCCGGGGTCCGGTCGGCATCGGCCACGTACGCTACTCCACCACGGGGTCGAGCGACCTCGAGAACGCGCAGCCGATCGTCGTCAAGGTCCACGACCAGGACGCGGCGATCGCCCACAACGGCAACATCGTGAACTTCGAGCGGATCCGCCGCCGGCTCGAGGCGCAGGGGGTCGAGCTCCTCGGGAACGCCGACTCCGAGACGATGGCCCAGCTGATCGCGCTCGAGTTCGGTCGGACCCGTGAGCTGGAGGCGGCGATCCGCCGGGCCTCCGGCGAGCTGGTCGGCGGCTACGCGGTCGTCCTGCTCGTCGGCTCGCGGATCTACGCGTTCCGCGACCCGCTCGGTATCCGACCGCTCGTGCTCGGGACCGTCGACGGCGGGAGCGCGGTGGCGAGCGAGTCGGTCGCGCTCGAGCTGATGGGCGGCAAGGCGCTGCGCGACCTCGAGCCCGGCGAGGTCGTCGTCCTCGACAAGGGCCAGGTCGTCCGGACCTCGACGATCCCGAACTCCGGCGACCGGGCGCACTGCATGTTCGAGTGGGTCTACTTCTCGCGGCCCGACTCGATCGCGGAGGGCCGGCCCGTCTACGATGTCCGTTACCGGATCGGCGAGCGGCTGGCCCGCGAGGCGCCCGTGCGGGCCGACCTGGTGGTGCCGGTCCCCGACTCGGCCCGGCCGCAGGCGCTCGGCTACGCGAGCGCCTCGGGGATCCCGTACGCGGAGGGCCTGATCAAGAACCGCTTCGTCGAGCGGACGTTCATCCTGCCGGACCAGCGCAAGCGCGAGTTCGAGGTCCGCGTCAAGCTCCACCCGGTGCCGGGCCTGCTCAAGGGGAAGAACGTCGTGCTGGTCGACGACTCGATCGTGCGCGGCACGACGCTCCGCGAGATCGTCGAGATGGTCCGCACCGCCGGGGCCGCGCGCGTGGACGTGCGCGTCGGCTGCCCGCCGATCCGGGCCCCCTGCTACTTCGGCGTCGACATGAAGGAGCGCAAGGAGCTCGTCGCCTTCCAGCGCGACGAGGCCCAGATCGCGGAAGCGATCGCCGCCGACTCGGTCCACTACCTGTCGATCGCCGGCCTGGTCGAGTCCGTCGGGCTGCCGGAGGGGCGGCTCTGCCTCGGTTGCCTGACCGGTCGGTATCCGGTCGAGGTCCCCGAGGAGCGGCACCGCTTCCAGAAGTCCCTCGCGGAGTTCTAGGCGGTGGACGCCGCCCGGCTGCTCCCCCGGCTCGACACGATCTACCTCCTCGCGCCCGGAGTCCGACCCCGGGCGTTCCCGCGCTCGCCGCGAGCGGCCGAGCTGCCGATCGCGCTGCTCGAGGCCGTCCGTGCCCTCCCGACGACGACGCCCCTCCAGGCCGCGGATCGCACGCTGGCGGCCGCGCTGGCGTCCGCGCTCGGACGGCGCGTGGCGCTGGAGTCCCCCGCCGGGTGGCGGGAGGATCTGCGCAGTCTCCCCTCGGTGACCGGCGAGAACGAGCGGGCTTGGATCCTCGGCCGCGCCCGCAGCGACCTCGAAGCCGCCCTCCGCGCGCCCGGCGAGCTCTTGGCGAGCCTGGCCCGCGAGGAGGAGCGGATCGAGCGGACCGTCGGACGGGAGGAGCGGGCCGCCGAGGCGTTCGTGGCGGTGCCGGGGACCAGTCTTTCAGCCCACGCGGAGGCCTGGCAACGCGCTCGGGCGCTGCTCGCGGTCGAGCACGCCGCCCTCCGCGCCCGTCTGGACGCCGAGGCGAGCCGCGTGGCCCCGAACCTGTCGGCGCTCGTCGGCGGACGCACCGCCGCCCGTCTGATCGCCGCCGCCGGGGGTCTCCCGCCCCTCGCCCGGATGCCGGGGGCGCGCCTCCAGTTGCTCGGCGCCCGACGCCGGCCGTCCGCCGGACGCGGTCCCCGCCACGGCCTCCTCTACCTCGCCGACCGCGCCGAGGAGGTCCCCGCGGACCGTCGTGGCGCGTTCGCGCGCAGCGTCGCGGCGCTCGCCGTCATCGCCGCGCGGGCGGACGCCTGGACCCATGCCGACCTCTCGGGCCGGCTCGTCGCGCGTCGGGACGCCCGCGTCCGCGCGCTCCGGGGAGGGCGCCGATGAGGCGACCCGCGCCGTACCAACCCGGTGCGGAGTCACCGCGGCTGTGGCGCCGGCTCCGGACCGACCGAGAGGAGTTCTGGACCGAGGCGGTCGGTCCGCCCCCGTCCGTCCACGGCGAGCGATGGACCAGCTTCGACGGCCGGGCCCTTCGCGCGTTCGAGCCTCCCCGCTCCAAGCTCGCGGCGGCCCTCGCCGCGGGCTGGACCGCGCCCTTGCCGCGCGTCGGAGAGCGGTGGCTCTATCTGGGGGCCGCCAGCGGCACGACGGCCTCCCACGTCGCGGACCTCGTGGGACCCGCGGGCCGTGTCTATGCGGTGGAGCGGAGCCTCCGGCCGTTCGCCCGGTTGCTGAAGCTCGCCGAGCGGTGGCCGAACCTCCTGCCGATCCTGGCCGACGCGCGAGAGCCGGACCAGTACGCGGATCGGGTGCCGGTGGTGGAGGGGATCTACGCCGACGTCGCGCAACCGGGCCAGGCCGAGCTCGCGGAGGCGAATGCGCAGCGGTACCTCGACCCGACGGCCGGGGCGCTGCTCCTCGCGCTGAAGACCTCCAGCCTCGGGAGGGCGGCGAGCCGGACCGCGCACCTCCACTCCGCGCTCAGCGCGCTCGAGGGCACCGTTCGCCTCGAGGAGCCGATCCGGCTCGATCCGTTCTATCGTTCCCACTACCTGGTGGGCGGCCGTGCGGGGACGCCGGGCGCCCGACCCGCCGCTCCCTCGGCCCGGCGGCGCGACGGTCCCCCGAGGCCCTCCTTCGAGCGGCGGCGGCGCTTTCGACGATCCGACCGTCGGGACTAAGCGACCGGCCGCGTCGAACCGCGGGCGACGACCACGGTCACGACATCCTCGTCGGACAGCAGGTGATCCCGGCCGACCGTCTGGCCCGGGAACCGGGCGCTCCGACCCCAGACCTGGGCGGCCCGGAACGACCGGCTCAGGTCGCCCGGGAGCCGGCGCAGCAGCGCGGCGATGTCGTCCCCCTCGCGCAGGATCACCGGCTCCTCACGATCGGGAGGTCGCCCGGGGGGCTTCACGTAGATCCGGATGAAACGCAGCGCGTGCCCCAGCCGATCGACCAGCGCGTCGAGCCCGACCCCTTCCTTGGCGGAGACGAAGAGCGGCTCGTGCTGCCGGAGCTCCCAGGAGAGCTGCGTGCGCTCCTCGGGCGTGAGGAGCTCGGCCTTGTTCACCACGATCAGCGCCTGGACGTAGACGCGGTTGCCGGCGAGCGCGTCGATCAACTGGTCGGCGGTCGCGTCCTCGCGGAAGACGATCAACCCGTTGTGCAGGCCGAACTCCCGCGCGATCGGAAGGGCGAGGCCGCCCGCGAGGTGCGTGAGCCGTACCGTGCTGGAGACGGTGAGGCCGCCCCGGTCGCTGTGCGTGATGACGATCCGCGGCGGGCGGTCGTTGATGCGGACCCCGGCCCCCTCGAGCTCGCGGACGAGCGCCCGGAGGTCCCGGTGCTCCGGGTCGATCAGGAACATCACGAGGTCCACCGAGCGGACGACCGAGAGCACCTCGCGGCCCCGACCCCGCCCTTTCGCTGCGCCGGGGACGAGTCCGGGCATGTCGAGGATCTGGATGGAAGCGCCGCCCCAGCGCAGCATCCCGGGGATGATCGAGACGGTCGTGAAGTCGTAGGCCCCGGTCTCGCTGTCCGCCGCGGTCAGTCGGTTCAGCAGCGTCGACTTGCCGACGGACGGGTAGCCGACCAGCCCGACGGTGGCATGGCCGCTCTTGCGGACCGCGTAGCCGACCCCGCCGCCCTTGCCCTTGGCCCGGGTCTCCCGCTCGAGCCGCAGGACCGCGAGCTTCGCCTTCAGTCGGCCGATGTGCAACTGGGTCGCCTTGTTGTACGCGGTGGAGCGGATCTCCTCCTCGACCTCGGCGATCTGCTCTTCGAGCGACGACATCCGACGAGACGAGTTCGGGACACGGCCGGTACTTGACGCCTCGCAGCCGTCGTTCATCCACCGCCGACGCGGGCGGGGCCGTGGGGGACCGGCGGCTCTCGGGGCCGTGCCCGAGCTCGGATCGCCCACGCGGAGGGCGCTCGGGTGGACGTTCCACCCCCGGCCGGCCGCGCTCTACGGGCGGGAGGAGGAGCTGCGACTCCGCGGGTCCCTCGAAGCGGCGCTGCGGGCGGGAGCGGGCGCCCCACTCTGCGTTGAGCTCCGCCTCAACGCCGGGGCCGACGCACCGCTCGAGCTGGCGGCCGAGGGGCCGACGGGCCGGCACTGGGTCGAGCGGGCACTCGCGCCGGCGTACGCCCCGGGCGAGTGGCGGAGGGGCTTCCGCCGGCGTCCGCTCCCCGCCTCTCTCCGCTGGGGCGGGCGCCGCCGAGCCATGCCCGGCGAGCGGCTCGCGGTCCCGCCGCCCGCCGGCCGGGTACTTCGAGTCCTCCAGGCCTCCCTCGCGATCGCCGGCGCCGCGGGCTGCCTTTCCGTGCAGCTTCGGCCGGTCCGCCCGTCGCGGCTCGGGGGTCTCGCGGACTGGCTCACCGCGGCGACGCCCGGACCCGACGGTCATCGGGCGGGACGCCCGGAGCTCCCCGAGCGCGGTCCCGCCCGGCCGGTGGCGCCCCGAGCGCGCTTCCGATGGAGCGCGGGAGTGGCGTTGGAAGCGCCGGACACCGCCGGCGCGCGTTCGCTGGTCCGTTCGGTCGCCGCGGCGTCCGCGGCGCTGGACGGGGGCGGTCTCGCCTTTCAACGGATCGGCCCCACCCGTCCGCTTCCGTCGGTCCCCCTGACCGAGGAGGAGGTCCTCGCCCTGCTGCCCACGCCCGAGGTTCCCTCGGCCCCGTCGGCCACCGCCCCGTCCGTCCGCGGGGGGCTGGCCGTCGGCCGAGCCGCCGGCGGCCAGCTCGTCGAGCTGCCGGTCGAGGCCGGCCAGGGACGGCACGTCGCCCTGCTCGGCGAGACCGGCATGGGAAAGAGCTCGCTCCTCACCGCCCTCGGAGTTCGCGCCTCCTACGTCGGAGGGGTCGTTCTGCTCGATCCGATGGGTGAGACGGCGGCGGCGCTGCGAACGGAGCTCGAGGCGCGGAGCCGGCCGTTCCGCTGGATCGCGCCCGGCGGCCGGGACGTCGGGGTCGACGCGCTCTCGGAGATCCGCCGGGGGATCGATCAGGATCCCGTGCAGGCGGGGCGCGAGCTCGACGCCTTGGTCCATGCCCTGCGCCGGGTCCGCGCCGGACGCTACTCCGACTCCGCCTACTGGGGGCCGCGTCTCGAGGAGATGCTCGGCCGCGCGGTGCACGCGGCGGCGTCGCTCCCCGGCGGCACCCTGGTCGAAGCGCACGCGCTGCTCGCCCGCGAGGAGCCGACGCGCGCGGTCGGCGCCGCCGGAGGCCGGGCCGAGCTCCGGGAACTCGCCGCGCGGGTGCAGGCGCGCCCGGAGGATGCCGAGGGGGCGCGCCGCCTCCTCTTCGAGATCGTGCGGAACCCGGTCCTCACGGCGATGCTCTGCGCCCGCCGGCCGGCGTTCTCGATCGGCGCGCTCGTGCAACCGGGGGAGGTCACGCTGATCTCCGGTGAGGCCGGGGCGGTCGGCGAGACGACCGCGCGCTACCTGCTCTCGGCGTACCTCGCGTTGATCTGGGCCGCGCTGCTGTCGCGACCGGAACGGGGCAAGTCGTTCCTTCTCCTGGACGAGGCGCAGTGGTACGGGCACGAGGGCCTCGCCGAGATGCTCCGGCTGGCGCGCCGCCGCAACATCCACGTGATTGCCGCGACCCAAAGCCTCGGGGCCCTGGCGCCCGACGTCGCCGAGGCGTTCCGCACGAACGTCGCCGACTGGGTCGTCTTCCGAGGGGGCGCCGACGACGCGCGGGAGTTCGGGCGCAGCGTGGGAGGCCTCCGCGCCGAGAGCCTCCTCGCCCTCCCCCGCGGGCAGGCGATCGTCCTCGTGGGGAAGGGTGAGTCGGTCCAGTGGACCCGGACGGCCCGATGGCCCGGCGAGGCGGCGGTCGCCGGACCGGGCCCGACGATCTTCGGCGGGCACGCGGGGCCTCGGGACCCGCCGGTCCCCGGCCTGGACGACGCGCTCGCCGCGCGGGCCCTGGCGGTCGAGCCGGGCGGTCTCCTCGAGGTCACCGCCGCGAGCCTCGGGGACGGTGGCCGCGACGCGGTCCGAAGACTCGGGGGCCGACTCGGGCGGTCCGGCGCGATCGTCCGCAGCGAGCGCGGTGCCCGGGGTCTGGTCTGGTGGCTGGAGCCGGGGCGGACCCTCGCCGCCCTCGCGACTCCGGCACGCGCGCCGGGCGCGTCCCCGGCCGAAGGCCCCGGGCGGAGCGCGGTCCTCGCCGAGCCGGTGGCCCGGACACCCACCGGTTCGGTGGCGAGCGGAACAAAACCCCTTTAGCGCAGCACGGGCTCGTACGGTCGATGGACTCCGCTCCCCCGGCGGCGCCGGTGCCGCCCGAGGGACCGGCGGCGGCCGCGAGCTCGGCGACCGCGCTCGCCCGCTGCGCGACCGGGATCGAGGCGCTCGACGCGATCCTGGCGGGCGGCATCCCCCGGGGGAACATGGTGCTCGTCGCCGGCAGCGTCGGCACCGGCAAGACGACCCTGACCCTCGAGTTCCTGATCCGGGGCGCGGAACGCGGAGAGCGCTCGTTGTTCCTGTCGGTCACCGAAGCGACCTCCAAACTGATCCAGAACGTCGCCTCCTTCGAGTTCTTCCGGACGAGCCTGCTCGACGACGGCGCGCTCGTCATGGTCGACCTGCCGCCGATCATGGCGAAGCTCGGCTTCGACCGGGACGAGCTCTCGCACGAGGACCTCGACCTGCTGATCCGCACGATCCGGGACCTGGTCCAGTCGCTCGGGGCGCGCCGCCTCGTCCTGGACAGCATCACCTCGCTCGGCTACCGGATCCCGCGGGACGAGCAGCTGCGGGACTTCCTCCTGCGCCTCGGGGAGATCCTCGCCGAGGCCGACTGCACGAGCCTCGTCGTCTCGGAGATCTCCCCGGAGCCCGGCCGCTACTCGGCGCGGGGCGTGGAGGAGGCGATCGTCGACGGGATCGTCCTCCTGCGCAACACGCGACGCCTGGGGGACATCCTGCGCGTGCTCCAGGTCGTCAAGATGCGGGGGACGCCCCACTCGCGCGCCCTGTACGTCCTCGAGCTGACGCCGATCGGGATCCTGCTCGCCCCGCATCTGAAGGGCGGCCGCCGGGTGGAGGAGTAGGCGTGGGGCAGGCCGACATCGGCGAGCGGCTCCGGGCGCTCCCGAGCAACAGCGCCGTCGCGCTCAAGCTCGACGCGCGGGAGTACGCGGACCACTACTTCGCGTTCCTCAACGCGACGCTGCGGGACCTGGGCAGCGAGCCGGACGTTCACACGATCTACGTCGCGGTGACGAGCCCGGCGTCGTTCGTCTGGTCGCTGGCCCAGGCGCTGGACGTGCCCGCCGGTCGCCTCTCGTTCGTCGACGCGATCAGCCACCTCATGATGCGCTTCGACGACACGCTGCCGAACGCGACGTACGTCGAGAGCCCCCGTGCCCTCGAGGAGATCATGCTGCGCATCGAGTACCTGCTGCGCCGCTTCCCGCACCCGCGGCCGGTCGTCGTGATCGACAGCGTCAACTCGCTGGCGATCCACAACCCGCCCGAGCTGCTGAGCGAGTTCCTGCACATCCTGCTCAACAACCTGAAGGGACGGCCGGCGCTGACGCTCGTCCTCGAGACGACGGACGAGCAGGCGGCGAGCGTCGAGCAGCTGCTCAACCTGGTCGTGGACGAGACGATCGACGTCGCCCGCCTCGGGGGCTGAGCGTGGCCGGGACGCCGCCGATCCTCGGGGTGCCGGAGTTCGACGAACCGATCGTTCGGGCCCTCCCCGCCGGCTTCCTGGCGATCCTGGGCGGCGGGACGGCGAGCGGCGCCCCGATCCTCGCGCGCCAGTTCGCGCGCGCCGCGCTCGGCAGCGTGCCGGTCCTCTACTACACGACGTACGACCACACCGAGGACCTGACCCGCGCCTTCCGCGACGCGGGCGCGGACCCGGGGGCGCTGACGATCGTCAACCTCGCCGACGAGTACTACGAGCGCGTGCTCGTCCGCGGGCTGGACGTCGCCCGGTTCCGGGAGCGCGGGCTCTCCCTCGACGACCTCCGGGTCGAGGGGAAGGCGGCGCGGGCGCCCGGCCCGTTCCGGCTCGCGGACCGAATGCTCGCGGACCTCGCCGGCTTCGATGCGCCGTTCCGACTCGTCATCGACTCGATCGACTTCTTCTTCGAGGTCCTCGGGCCGAAGGAGGTGATGCAGGTCGCGCGCGAGGTGCGGCGCTGCTGCCGGACCCTCGGCGGCCAGGCGATGATCGCCTTCCACGCCCCGCGTCACGAGACGAGCGGCGGGGGCCTGCTGGTCGACCTCGCCGACCTCGTCCTCGAGGTGCGGGCCGAGGCGAAGGCCGAGCGGTTCCACCACACGCTGCTCGTGGAGAAGGTCGGCTACCGACCGGACCTGACCCGGATGCTGCCGCTCCGGCTCGGCGAGGCCGGCTGGGAGTTCGGGCCGGCCGGCAAGGCCGCGCGTTAGCCGCGCACCTTCCCGTTACCGAACCTTTATCGCTCCGCCTCCGTCTGAACGGGGCGGAGCGCCCGTGCAGGACGTCGTCATCCGAACGCTCGAGAAGGTCCAGCTGCGCGAGCCGATCCTGGTCGAGGGCCTGCCGGGGGTCGGCAACGTCGGGAAGCTGGCGGCCGACTACCTGCGCGAGAAGCTCGGCGCCAAGCCGCTCGCTACGATCCACTCCAAGTTCTTCCCGCCGCAGGTCTACGTCAGCGAGGCCGGGATCGTCCGCCTCGTTTCCAACGACCTCGCCTACTGGCGGGCCCCCGCCGGCGCGGCGCACGACGTGCTGGTGCTCGGCGGCGACTACCAGGGGATCAGTCCGGAAGGGCAGTACGAGCTGACCGAGCGGGTCCTCGACTACTGCGCGCAGCTCGGCGTCCGGCAGGTCTTCACGCTCGCCGGCTTCGCGCAGGGGCGCGTCGTCGAGGAGCCGAAGGTCCTCGGCGCGGCGACGACCCCGGCGCTGGTGGAGACGATGAAGAAGCTCGGGGTCGTCTTCTCGCGCAACGACCCCGGCGGCGGTCTCATCGGGGCGAGCGGGCTGTTCCTCGGTCTCGGCCGCCTCTTCGGCATGGAAGGGGTCTGCCTGATGGGGGAGACGAGCGGCTACTTCGTCGACCCGCACAGCGCGGGCGCCGTCCTGAAGGTCCTCGGCAAGGCGCTCAAGGTCGAGATCGACCTCACCGCGCTGGAAGAGAAGGCCAAGGAGGTCGACCGCATCGCCCAGCGGATCCACGACGCCGAGCAGCGCGGCGGCGAGGCCGGCCCGGGCAGCTCCGGCACCTCCCGCGAGGACCTCGGCTACATCGGCTAGCCGGCGCGGACCGTGGCCCCGCTGACGCCGGAGCTCCGCACGGCCCTGCTCCGGCGTTCCGGACCGGACGGCTTCCTGCCGTTCGACCGGTTCATGGAGGTCGCGCTCTACGAGCCGTCGGTCGGCTACTACGCCCGCGCCGCCACGCCGTTCGGTCCGGGGGGCGATTTCTACACGGCGCCCCGGGTCCACCCCGTGTTCGCCGCGACCGTCGCCGCCCGGGTGGCGGCGATCGACGAGGCGCTGGGGCGGCGCCGTCCGTTCTCGGTCGTCGACCTGGGCAGTGGCGACGGCCGCCTGCTCGCGGGGGTCGCGCGCGCCCTGGGCCGGCACGCCGGCACGGCCGACCTTCAGTTCGTCGCGATCGACCGCAG
>JASHTI010000081.1 GCA_030040625.1 Thermoplasmata archaeon | reverse complement strand
GGTCCGCGAGGAGCTCCGCCTCCTCGAGGTAGTGCGTCGTGAGGAAGACCGTCCGCCCCTCGGCTTTCAGTGCGCGGATCACCGACCAGAGGGAGCGGCGGGCGTGCGGATCGAGGCCGGTCGTCGGTTCGTCAAGGAAGCAGACCTCCGGGTCGTTGACCAGCGCCAGCGCCAGGCCGAGCTTCTGCTTCTGCCCGCCGGAGAGCGTGTCGAACCGGGCGTCGATCTTGTCGGTGAGGTCGACCCGGGCCAGCAGGAGGTCGGGCAGGGCCGCCGTGCCGAAGAGGGCGCCGTAGTACTCGATCGCCTCGCGCGCCGTCAGCTTCGCGAAGAAGTGGAAGTCCTGCGGGATCACCCCGACGCGACGGTGGACCGCCGGCCCGTCCGTCCAGGGGTCCCGCCCCAGGACGCGGACGCGGCCCCGGGTCGGCTTTCGCAGGCCTTCGAGGATCTCGACGGTCGTCGTCTTCCCCGCCCCGTTCGGGCCGAGAAAGGCGAAGACCGTGCCCCGCGGGACCGCGAGGTCGATCCCGGCGACCGCGGTCACCGGTCCGTACTCCTTCACCAGCCCGTCGACCTCGAGCGCGGCCTCCACGGGGACGCGGAGTCCCCCGCCCTCTTCAAGCCCGTCGGGTGTCGCGCGCCGCCACGGCGAGCGACGCGGTCGTGCCGGGTCGTACCACGGCGCCTCCGCCCGGGCCGACGACCTCCAGCGGGCGCGCGCCGGCCCAGCCGACCTCGAGGCGGCCGGCGTCCAAGCGTATCGCGGCCGTCCCGTCGCCCAGCCGCAGCCCCGCCAGCGACGCCGAGCGCCAGCCCGCCGGGAACGACGGCCGGACCGTGAGGCGCGGCACCCGCGCGTCGACCTCGATCCCCCAGAGCCGCTCGAACAGGACCGTCAGGAACGGGGCGACGCTGAAGCCCAGCAGGAAGCAGGAATCGAACGGCTCGGGCCGGTCCCCTCGGTAGCATTCGTGGGCGCCCTCGCCTTCCGCCGCGTAGCGTTCGGCGATGGTGTGGAGATGGGCGAGCCCCTGCTCCACGTCCCCGACCGCGAAGGCGGCGTCGGCCGCCCAGGCGGTCGCGATCGTCCAGACCTGCCCGTCGTGGTACGCGATCGGCGAGTAGCCGGGGTCGGTCGACGCCAGGGTCCGCAGGCCCCACGGCGTCGCCAGGTCGCCGCGTTCGGCGCGTCGCACGATCGCCCGGGCGAGCTCCCCCGGGACGATCCCGGCGCTCACCGCCCGGAGGGCGTTGGGCCGGATCCGGCGGACCGGCCCGTCCCCGTTCAGCGAGTCGAAAAGGTAGCCCTCCGCCGGCCAGGGGTAGCGCTCCGTGACGGTCCTGGAGAGACGCTCCGCCCTATCGGCCCAGCGCTGCCGCATCTCGGCGGCGTCCGGCGCGGTCGCGAGGGCCTCCCCGGACCGGAGCGCCTGGAGCCAGAGGACCTGGACGTCGATCGCGTGATCGCGCCGGTCGGCGGAGTCCCAGATCGTCGTGTCCATGGAGTCGATGCCGTAACGGACCCGAGCGACCGCGGCCGAGGCCTGCTCCAGTCGGGCGACCTCCCCGCCGTTGCGCAGCAGTCCGGTCTGCGGGTCCGTTCGAGCCTCGCCCCAGGCGATCGCCCGGGTGACCGCCTCCCACCAGCCGTCGGGCAGGCGCGGGGCCCCGCTGTGCCGGAGGTACCGTTCGGCGAGCGCGGGGTAGTGGAGGGTCGTGTCGGAGGTCCCGAAGAGGAACACCGGCCCGGGCGAGATTTGCATCGGCAGCTCGCCGGGCTCGGCGCCCACCAGCCCGACCTCGTGCGTCGCCTGCAGACGGAAGACGGAGTCGACCGACGCCCGCGCCCACTCCGCGTCGCCGAGCCACAGGACCGTGGGGAGCATCCACGCGAGGTCGCGGCACCAGATCGTCCCGTACCACGGGTAGCCGGCGACCAGCCCCGTCAGGTCCTCCGAGGGCCGGGAGTACAGGCGTCGGAGCCCTCGGATCGCCTGGCCGTAGGCCCGCTCGAGCGCTGGGTCCTCCGGCAACCGCATCGTGGGCCGCTGCCGGCTCCAGGCCTCCTCCTCGGCCGCGAGCCCGGCCGCCACGGAGCCGGGTACCGGTAGATCGCCCTCGGTTCGGACCGGGGCCCGGTCGAGATCGCGCTCCAGGCCACCGACGAGGGCGAGCCGAAGGTCGACCGCGCCCCCCGCGGGCAGGGTCAGCGCGTACTCGGACCCGATCTCCTCGACCGGCCCGCGGCGGTGTCCGCCACGCCACGAGGCGCGATCCACGTAGAGCCGGTCCGGGGCGAGGCTGGCCCGCAGCGCGAGACCGAAGCCGCGGTGGCGCACCCGCAGCTCGCGCGGCCGCGTCTCGACAAGCAGGCCGACCGGCCGGATCCCCTCGACCATCACGGGCAGGAGGTACGGCTCGAAGATGCTCGTCACGAGCACGGACCGCGCGACGTCGGTCGTCGAGGTCAGCCGGAGCGCCCGCAGGGCTCCCGGCGGTCCCGAGAGCGGCACGATCTCCTGCTCGACGTGGAGCCCCGGCAGCGCGTGCGTGGATCGGTAGCGCTCGCCGTCGACGGCGGCCGTGGTCGCGGTCCCGGGCAGTGCGTGGACCCCATCGGCCGCTTCGATCCGCAACCGCCAGGGACCCGTGAGCCGGACATGCTGGCCGTAGACGCCGCCCCACTCGACCGGTGCCCCTCGGCTCTCCTGGACGAGCTCGACGTCCCCTCGGCGGTCGAGGAGGACCGCGGCGTCCAGGGTCCGCAGGACCGTGGGAGCCGCCGGAACCGGGGTCACGGGCCGGCCACCTCCCGGACCTCGTCGGAGAGCTCGATCCAGACGAGCGGCGGGATCGCGACGCTCTCGAGCTCGAGGCGAACCCGCACGGTACGGCCCGTCGGACCCGGCACGCCGTCGGCGGCGATCACGGTCGGACGCCCCGGGAGGAGCACGAGCGGGTCGGCCTCAGAGAGCGAGGCGGCCGCCCGCCAGGCCGCGGCCGAGGCCGTCCGGAATCGGAGCCGCTCGGGCGGCACGGGGTGGCCGTCGATCGTCGCCCGGAGTCTCCGGAAGGCACCCAGGCGGAGCGGCGGGTTCGCGAGCGTGAGCTGCACGCCTTCGGCGGTCTGCACCAGCGAGCCGGCCACGTAGACGGACTCCTCGACCGCCTCCGCGATCCAGGTGAGCGCTTCGACCGATCGCGTGCCGAAGCCGATCTCGAGCGCCAGGCCCTGGCGCACGAGCGACAGGATCGCGCCGAGCCGGAGCTCGCGCATCGGCCCCGGACCCGCCGTCCGGCCATAGCGGTTGGGGTGGCGAGCGCGGCGGGCCCCCGGCGGAGTTGCTCGGGACGCAAGCGGTCGTACCGCCGAGAAACGGGCCCCGGGCGCGAGAGCCTTTATCGACCGCGCCGCTCCCGGGGAGGCCGCGCGGGGGATCCCGTGCGCTCTCGATGGCCCGGCCGTTCGCGTCCGCACTCCGTGACCGCCCGCTCGTCTTCGCCCCGGCCCTCCCCGCCGCGCGGGCGAGCCCCAAGCGGTTCGCGGCGAGCCTCTCCGAGACCGTGGCGCTCCTCGCCCGATTCCCGCGCATCGACGCGGTCAACGTTCCGGAGCTCGTGGACGAGAACCACGACGGGCGCCCGTTCTACCGGACGACCGAGCCGCGGGCCTACGGGGCCGCGGTCGCCGAGGGCGCGCAGCGCGAGGTGGTCGTCAACAAGGTCGTCGCCCACCTCCCCAGCGCCGACGCCGTCCGGCACTGGGCCGAGGAGACCGTGCGCCTGGGCGTGCACCACGCGACGCTCGTGGGCGGCTCGAGCCGCTACATCCCGTACCCGGGTCCGCCGGTCGCCGAGGCGAACGCGCTCGCCCAGCCGGTCTTTGCCCGCGCTGGCGGGCTGATCGGCAACATCGCGATCCCGCAACGGACCGGCGAGTCCCACCGGATGCTGGCGAAGACCCGGGCCGGTGCGGCGTTCTTCACGACGCAGCTGCTCTTCGACGCGCGGGCGGTGATCGACCTGCTGCGGCGCTACGATCGGCTCTGCCGGGACGCGGGGCTCGCCCCGGCGGCGCTGTTGATCAGCGTCGCGCCGGTCGGGGACGAGGGCGACGCCGGCTTCGTCCGCTGGCTGGGCGCCGACCTGCCGGAGGAGGTCGAGCGGGAGATCCTTGACCCGGACGGGGGGGACACCGGCCCGCGGAGCATCGAGAACGCTCGGGCGCTCTGGCGCGAGGTCCGCGAACGGGCCGGCGCCGAGGAGCTGCGGGTGCCGATCGGGGTGCATGTCGAGCAGCTCTCCGCCCGGCACCTCGGGCGGGCCGAGCAGCTCCTCCAGGCCGTCGTTCCGGAGCTCGAGCCCGACCCGCGGCCCTAGGCGAGCGCCTTCGTGAGGGTCGCGATCGCCCCGCTCAGGTCCTGCTCATCCAGCAGGAAGATCGTGTCGGTGTAGCAGGAGAGCGCCTCGACGATGTTGATCCCCTGGGTCGCCAGCAGTCCGGAAAGCAGCCGCAGCAGCCCCGGCGTCTCCTCGATGCTCTCCGGGCTCGTGACCGCGACCTCGACGAGGCCCCGGTGCACCCGGACGACCTGACCCTCCCGCAGCGTCCGCGTCACGCGGGGGACGGAGTCCTCGTCCACCAGGATCACCGTTCCCCTCGAGACCTGGATCACCCGGCAGAGGAGGTTCTCGTCGAGCAGCTCCTCGACGACGTCGCCCAGCCGCTGCAGCACGTCCGCCCCGAGCTGGACGGTGATCGCCGCGACGCGGGAACGCGACTCGATCCGACTCTTCCGGAGGACGCGGCGGACCGCCGCCTCCCCCACGGCCTCGCCCCGGCCCCGGGGGTAGCGACGGCAGGCGGCGACCACGGCCTCGAGCTGCCGGATCCCGAGCTCGGCGGCGACCTTGCGCGCCATCGCGGTGTGGTTGGCGACCCCCGCCCGCAGCGCGTCCCCGAGCGGTGGATGGGCGTCCAGGTACTCCCGGACGCGGCGCGCGACCGGCAGCGGACCTTCCGGCATGGTTGTCCCAATTCAGACAAATGTGCCCGAGCATGTCGCGGAGCGGTCGCGAGGTATAAATCGTCCCCGGTCGTCGCGGATTCGTTCGCGCACACCGATGGTACGGTCGAAGGTGGTCCTCGCCTATTCCGGGGGCCTGGATACCTCGGTGGCGATCCCTTGGCTGCGGGAGGAGAAAGGGTTCGATGTCGTCACCGTCACCGCGAACGTCGGCCAGCCGGTCGATCTCGAGAAGGTCCGCGCCAAGGCGCTCGCCTCCGGTGCGGTCTCCGCCTACGTCGCCGACGCCCGGGCGGAGTTCGCCGAGGAGTTCCTGCAGCCCGCGCTGCGGGCCAACGCGCTCTACGAAGGGGTCTACCCGCTGAGCACCGCGCTCGCCCGGCCGCTGATCGCCCGCCACCTCGTGGCGGTCGCCCGGCGCGAGGGGGCCGCCGCGGTCGCCCACGGCTGCACCGGTAAGGGCAACGATCAGGTGCGCTTCGAGCTCTCCACCCAGAGCCTCGCCCC
>JASHTI010000080.1 GCA_030040625.1 Thermoplasmata archaeon | reverse complement strand
CGAGCGCCGCCGCCCCGGCCGCGGGAGCGAGCCCCGCGAGCAGCAGCGCCGCGAGCGCGATGACGGGGAGCAGTCGCAGGAGACGCGAGCCTTGGGCCATGAGGGGCCCGGCCAGCCGGACCCGGCTATATACTCCTTAGTGTGGGCGAGGGCGCCCCCGCCGGTCCAGGACGGGCCCCGGGCGGCTCCGCGCGGCTCCGACCGGTCGCGAAGCGTCGGGTCTTCTCTCGATGGCAGGGCCGGCAGACCGTCCGGAGGTTGCCGTAGTCCAGCGCGGCTCCGCCGACCGCGATCTCCACGATGTGGTCGACATCCAATTCACGGGCGCGGCGGCGGCCTCCGCAGATCTGGCAGGTGTAGCGGTCCCGGAGCAGCACGTAGGACCGGGCGGAGTCCCAGAAGTAGTGGCCGTGGAAGCGCCAGCGGCATCGCCGCGAGCAGTACGGGGTCCGGCCCGTGGTCAGCGGGTGCCCGCACTCCACGCAGCGGCGCTCGTGCCGGGCCGCGGTCCGGCGGTGGGCCCCGTCCGAGAACCAGGCTGCGGAGAGCGCCAGGATGCGTCCGTTCCGATTCACCCGAACCGTGGGGGCGCTCTCCATCGAACGCCGTCCGGTCGGGCGCCGCTTGAACGTTCGCCTCCAACGGCGGGGCGTCGGCCTTCAAGTGCGCCGGTCGGTCCTCGGCGTCGGGGGCGACGGGCACGAACCCGCTCGCGGCGCTGGTCTTCGGAGGGGTCTTCCTCGCGGTCGTCGCCCGGCAACTGCTCGGACGCGGACCGCCCGTCTGGGCGCTGTTCGTCGCCGGCGGATTCCTGACGGTCGCCACCGGAGCCCTCTCGCTCCCGCTGGCGGAGGCGGACCTCGCGGGCTCGGCGTCGGTCCTCGTCCTCCTGTTCGCCCTCTTCCTGTTCGTGAGCGCGCTCGAGGACTCGGGAGCGCTCGATCACATCGCCCGTTGGCTGGTCGGGCGGGCGCCGGAGGCGAAGCAGCTGCCCGTCGTCGTCTTCGTAGGCTTCGGGATCGCCTCGGCGTTCCTCGTCAACGACGCGCTCGTGGTGATCGGCGTACCGGTGCTCCTGGCCGTCTCCCGGCGGCTGTCGATCGCCGCACGGCCGCTCCTGCTGACCCTCGCGTTCTCGGTGACGGTCGGCAGCGTGCTGACGCCGTTCGGGAACCCGCAGAACCTGCTCGTGGCCCTGGACTCCGGCCTCACGGCGCCGGTCACGGTGTTCCTCCGCTACCTGCTGGTGCCGACGGCCGCGAACCTCGCCATCGGGGCGCTGTACCTGCGGTGGCGGTTCGCGCCGGAGCTCCGTCCCGCCGCCGGCGCGTCGCCCGCTCCCGAGGCGCGCCTCGCGCTGCTGCCGGAGGGCGGCTGGCCGGAGCGCCTCGCCCGGCACCCGGTCCTGGTGATCTTCCCGGGAACCCTGACGGTCCTGCTCACGCTGGACATCACCGCGACGGCCACCGGCGGCCCGCAGGTCCCGATCTGGGCCACCGCCGCCGCCGGTGCGTGCCTCCTCCTTCTCGTGACACCGAACCGCGGCCCCGTCGTCCGCAAGGTGAACTGGGAGATCCTCCTGCTGTTCGCCGGCCTCTTCGTCGTCGTCGGCGCCGCCGTTCACGGAGGGCTCATCGGGGCCGGCGAGCGCCTCGTGCGGCTGCCCGGCCCCCACACTTCGCTCGCCGGGATCGGGGTGATCGCGGCCACCTCGGTCGTCGGCTGTCAACTGGTCAGCAACGTCCCGTGGGTCGCCGTCGAGATCCCGGTCCTCGCCGCCGCCGGCTACGGGGCCTCGACCCCGATCGCCTGGGTCGCCCTTGCGGGAGCGAGCACCCTCTCGGGGAACGTCACGCTGCTGGGGGCGGCCAGCAACCTCATCGTCGTCGATCTCGCGGACAAGGCCGGCGTCCGGATCGACCTGCGCACCTTCGTCCGGGACGGCCTTCCGATCGCGGCCGCTTCGCTGCTGGTGCTGGTCGCCTGCCTTCTGCTCGGTCTTTAGCGGCCCACGCCTGCCTCGCCCGGGGGGTCGTCGTGCGGTTCCCGCTCTCGGACTGGATCGACGCGCATCCGGAGTGCCGTCACAACCTCGCGAGCAGCGGCATGCGGGGCGCAATCCCGCCACCCCGCTGGCCCCGAGGGGAGGTCGACCCGGCCGGAGCCTCCGAGCTCCAGCGTCGCCTGGCGGCACGGCTCGGGGTCGCTCCGCGACGGCTGGTCCTGGGCCACGGGGCCTCCGAGGCGAACGGGTGGGTCCTCGGTTTCCTCGCCCGCCGCGCCGGGCGGAGCCACCCCCGCCTTCGGGTCCGCTTGCCGGAGTACCCGCCGCTCTTCGACACCGGCCGGGCCCTCGGCTACGTCCTCCGGCACGGGCCGGCCCCCGCGGAGGTCGCGGTCGTCTCCCGCCCGCGAAACCCGGAGGGGGATCTCTGGAGCGAGTCGGCGCTCGCGGACTGGGCCGAAGGAACCGGCGCCCTCCTCGTCGATGAGACGTTCCGAGAGTTCGTCGAGGCGCCGTCCGTCGCCCGCCGCGGGAGCCCGCGCGTATGGGCGACCGGCTCGTTCACGAAGTTCTACGGGGCGGACGATGTCCGGGTCGGCTTCGCGGTCGCCCCCCCGGGGATGGAGGTCCCCTTCGCCCGCTACGTCGGCCTGGTCGCCGACGAGCTCTCCCCGGTCTCCGCGGCGGTGGCGCTCGATCTCCTCGAGCGGCACGACGCCGTCCGGCGCCGGGTGCGGGCGGTCGTCGATCGGAACCTCGCCGCTCTACTCCGACGAAGCCCCGCGCTCGGCGGCGCCGGAACGCCGCTGCGTTTCGACCGGCTGGGCCGGCGCTCCGGCACCGCGCTCGCGCGCCGATGCCTGCGCGCTTCGGTTCTCGTCTGCCCGGGCCGATTCTTCGGGGAGCCCGCCGGCGTCCGCCTCTGCCTGACGCGCCGGGACTTCCCCGCCGCGCTGGACGCGTACTGGCGGGTCCGCGACGGTCGGGAAGGGGCCTAGGCCGGGTAGCGTGGGTCCGGCCGCTCGACGGCGCCTCGGGTCGTCCGGCCGAGCGAGCGCTGCGCGAAGGGCGGCGAGGGACCCGGGACCGGGCCGCCCCGGCCCGGAGGCTCGGAACGCTCCTTCAGGAACGTCACGGCGAAGCGGACGGCCCGCTCGCGGTCGCTCTCGCGGACGAGCAGGAAGCCGCGGGCGAGCTCGGTCAGCACCGCCCGTGCGGGGACGACCTCCCGGAGCTCCTCGTCGCCGTCTCGATCGCCGCCGCTCACCGTTGGGGGGCCCACGCCCCTCGAGCCCGCGCCTCGGTTCAAAAAGCCGAGCGTCCATCGGAGGGAAGCGGCCGGGGCCGCCCGCGAACGTCATACCCCCCGCGCGGCCTTCGCGAGCCGGGGTCCCGATGAGCCAGAGCACGCCGCCACCGGTCGCCGCCGCCCCGCCGAACCGATCGCCCGGCCACGGGGTCTCCGTCCGGACGCCGATCCCCGGGCCGAACGCCCAGCGGATCATCGCCCGGGACGAGCGGTTCCTGATGACCTCGACCAAGTCGTCGCCGGTCGTCGCGGCGGAGGCGAGCGGGATGTGGGTCCAGGACGTCGACGGCAACCGCCTCCTCGACTTCGCCGCCGGCATCGGGGTGCTCGCCGTCGGCCACGCCCACCCGGAGGTCGTCCGGGCGGTGCGCGAGCAGGTCGGCCGCCTCTCGCACTTCGCCGGGACCGACTTCTACTACGAGAACCAGACGATCCTGGCCGAGCGCCTCGCCCAGCTCACGCCGGGGACGTTCCCGAAGAAGGTCTTCTTCACGAACTCCGGCACCGAGAGCGCGGAGGCGGCGCTGAAGATCGTCCGCCACCACCGGCAGAAGCCGATCGTCGTGGGGCTCCTCGGCGGGTTCCACGGCCGCACGATGGGGGCCCTGACGATGACGACCTCCAAGCCGGTGCAGCGTGCGCGCTTCGCGCCGTTCGTCGGCGGCGGGCACCACATCCCCGCGCCGATGTGCTACCGCTGCCCGTACAAGCTGGAGTATCCGAGCTGCGATCTGTACTGCGCGAAGATCCTGGAGGAGCTCTACTTCCAGACGTCGATCCCGCCGGAGGACGTCGCGGCGTTCCTCGCCGAGCCGGTGATGGGGGAGGGGGGCTACGTCGTGCCGCCGCCGCGCTGGCACGCGACGATCCGAGGGATCCTCGACCGCTACGGCATCCCGTTGATCGACGACGAGGTCCAGGCGGGGATCGGCCGTACCGGCCGCTGGTTCGCGGTCGAGCATCACGGCGTCGTCCCCGAGCTCGTCACGGTCGCGAAGGCGTTCGGCGGGGGCCTGCCGCTCGGGGCGGTGAGCCTCCCCGCGGACTACGACTTCCCGAAGCCCGGCTCGCACTCGAACACCTTCGGCGGCAACCTGGTCGCCGTCGCCGCCTCGCTCGCTACGCTCGATGTCATCGAGAAGGAGCGCCTGCTCGACAACGCCCGGCGGCAGGGAGAGTACCTCCTCCAGCGTCTCCGCGAGCTGCAGCAGCGGCACGAGGAGATCGGCGATGTCCGGGGCCTCGGCCTGATGGTCGCCACCGAGTTCGTCCAGGACCGGGCGACGAAGGTGCCGGACGCGGCGTTCCGGGACCGGGTGATCGCGGAGGCGGTGCGGCGGGGCCTGATCCTGCTCGGCTGCGGGCGCTCGTCGATCCGCTACATCCCGCCGCTGATCGTCCAGCGCCCGGAGATCGACGAAGCCGTCGAGATCGTCGACGCGGCGATCGCAGCGGCGCGGGCCCACGCATGAAGGTCGGCCGGCTCGGTCCGGCCGGTTCGATCATCCTCGAGGAAGCTCCGGAGCCGCGCGCCGGCGCCGGCGAGGTGACGGTCCGCCTGGCGGCGTGCGGCATCTGCGGCACCGATCTCGAGAAGCTCCGGGGGAACTACCGGAGCGCCGGGATCCTCGGCCACGAGCCGGTCGGCCGCATCGCGGAGGTCGGCGACGGTGTGCGGGAGCTGCGCGAGGGGGACCGCGTCTTCGTCCACCACCACATCCCCTGCCTCACCTGCGAGATCTGCCGGCGGGGCGACACGACCTTCTGCCCCACCTACAGCACCACGAACCTCGATCCCGGGGGCTTCGCCGAGCGGTTCCGAGCCTCCGCCGCGCACGTCCGCCAGGGAGCGGTGCTCCCCCTGGCGCCGTCGGTCGATTGGGCGACCGGCGCGCTGCTCGAGCCGGCCGGCTGCGTCCGGACCGCGCTCCGGCGGGTCGGCCTGCCGCCGGGGGCCCGGGTGCTCGTGCTCGGGCTGGGGCCGGTCGGGCTGCTCTACGCACGGCTCGCCCGGGCCCTGGGGGCCGGCTGGGTCGGGGGGACCGAGATCTCGGAGCTACGCCGCCGGGCGGCCGAGCGGGGCGGCATCGACGCGGCGATCGACCCGCGCGAGGAGGGGGCGGTCCATGCGGCCGTCCGCCGGGCGACCGGCGATCTCGGCGTCGACCTCGCGGTGCCGGCCTCCGGCCATCCCGCCGTCCTTCGGACCGCCCTCGAGGAGGTCCGGCGAGGGGGCACCGTCAACCTGTTCGGGCTGCCGGAGGCCGGGAGCCGCCTGGACGAGGATCTGCAGCGGCTGTACCTGCGCGGGGTCCGGATCGTTCCGTCGTACGCGACGACCGAGGAGGACATCCGCGATGTCCACGACCGCGTAGCCGACGGCCGCCTCGCGCTCGCCGATCTCGTATCGCACCGGGAGCCGCTCCAGCGCATCACGGAGGCGTTCCGGCTCGCGGCGGCGCCGAGCGAAGCGCTGAAGGTCGTCGTGACCGGCCCGGCGTTCTAGGCCGGAGCTCCGGCGGGCGCGTCGGCGAGGATCGCGTTCTCCAGCACCGTGCCCGCCCCGACGGTCCTCCCCGGCCCGATCAGGCAGCCCCGCACCCGCGCCCCGGGCTCGATGACCGCGCCGTCCATCACCACGGAGTCGGTGACGTGGGCGCCGGCCCCGACCCGCGAACCGGGCCCGAGCGTGACGTACGGCCCGATCGACGCTCCCGCGGCCTCCGCCTCCTCCATCGTCGAAACAGGACCGGAGCCGTCCGCTCCGCGGGGGCGGCCGAGCGCGGCCGCCCGTCCGGCGTCGAAAAGCGCCCGCTGCGCGCGGAGGACCCCGACGAGCGTCCCGGCGTCGACGAAGTAGCCGGAGAACCTCAGACCGTAGACGCCCCGGTCCAGCAGGCCCGGGACGATCTCTCTCTCGAAGCTGACCGGTCGACCGGCCGGGATCCGGTCGATCACCTCACGGCGCCAGACCGAGAAGCCGGCGTTGATCCAGTGCGACGGGGCGTCCGCGGGCTCCGGCTTCTCGATGAAGGTCGTGATCCGGTCCTCGGCCGCCAGCGCCGCTACGCCGTACGGCCGGGTGTCCGCGACCTCGTACAGCGAGAGCACCCCGAGGCCGCGCCGCTCGGCGTGGCGCTCGAGGAGCCGGTCGAGCGGCACGGAGGCGATCGTGTCGGCGTAGAGGAACAGGAACGGGTCGGAGAGGCCGGTGGAGGCGTTCCGGAGCCCCCCTCCGGTGCCGAGCAGGTTCTGCTCGTCCTCGATGACGACCCGCGTCGGAAGGCGGTACGGTCGGTGGCGGAGGTACTCCGCGATCTGCGCTCCCTTGTAGCCGGCGGCGAGTACGACCTCCTCGACGTCGTCCGGGAGAAGGTCGAGCACGTGGTAGAGGACCGGTTTGCCGGCGATCGGGATCAGTTGCTTCGGCACCGAATAGCTCACCGGCCGTAGTCGAGTGCCGAGGCCGCCCGTGAGGACGACGGCCGAGAGGTGACGGGCCGGCCCCGCCGTCATGAGCTCCGCCGCCGGGCCGGTTCGCTCGCCGACGCGACCGGAGGTCCGTCCGCCTGAAGTCGCGCCACGCAGCGCTGGAGGGTCCCGGCGAGATGGAACCCGATCGTCCCGCTGTCGGGCAGACCGTTCGCGTCGAACCACCGGAAGCCGAGCGCATCGCTTCCCGGTGGGAACGGCGGAGCGATCTCGGCGCCGACCTCGACCGCGAACAGCGGGCCGATCGCGTGCCGTCGCGGATCGTCCGGCGCCTCCGGCGTCCGGGGCCGGGGGAGATACTCGACCAGCGCGACCGGCTCGGGCGGCAGCGGGCCGGTCGGCGCGCAACCGAGCGTCCCCTTCAGCTGGGCGACGATCGCCTCGGGGATCGTCTCCTCCATCCGCTGCCGCCCCCCGAGCACGCACCAGACCCGACGGGCCCCCGGCCAGCCCGCTTCGGGGTACCACCGCTCGATGAGCCCGACCTGAAGCCTACGGCCGCCCGCCGGGCCGATCCACCGGATCGGGAGGACATCGACGCAGGCGATCGGGAGGCGCCGCTGGAGCTCGGCCCACTCCGCGTCGGTGAAACGCGTCACGGGGCCCCCGACCCTAGCCGAACCGTCCGTTGACATAGTTCTCGGTCAGCTTCTCCGCCGGTGACGCGAAGATCCGGTCGGTCGGACCGACCTCGACGACCTTGCCGAGGTAGAAGAATGCGGTCCGGTCGCTGACGCGACGCGCCTGGGCCAGGTTGTGCGTGACGACGACCACGGTGTACTCGCGCCGGAGGCGCGCCATGAGCGTCTCGACCTTCGCGGTCGCGATCGGGTCGAGCGCCGAGCACGGCTCGTCCATCAGGAGCACCTCGGGCCGGACGGCGAGCGCCCGGGCGATGCAGAGGCGCTGCTGCTGCCCTCCGGAGAGGCTCGTTCCAGGGGCGTCCAGGTGGTGCTCGACCTCCTCCCACAGGCCGGCGTGGAGCAGCGCCTCCGCGACGCCCTGGTCGAGCTCGTCGCGTCGGCGCACCCCCAGCAGGCGGAGCCCCGCGGCGACATTCTCGAAGATCGAAAGGTTCGGGAACGGGTTCGGTTTCTGGAAGACCATCCCGACGCGGCAGCGGACCGAGACGGCGTCCGCCGCGCCGAGGTCGTCGCCGTCGAGCCGGACGGCCCCCGTCATCCGGGCCCCCGGCGTCTCTTCGTGGAGGCGGTTCAGGCAACGGAGGAACGTGGACTTCCCGCAGCCGGACGGCCCGATGATCGCCGTCGCGGCCCGGTCCTCGACCTCCAGGGAGACGTCGTAGAGCGCCTGCCGGCCGCCGTACCAGGCGTTGAGCTCCTGGACCTCGAGCCTCGCGGGCACTCGCTCACACCGACCCGGGACCCCCCGGGCTGCGGAGGGCGAGCCGAGCGGCGAGACTGACGACGGCCATCATAAGGAGGAGGACGAGGGCGGCGCCCCACGCGTCCGTCGTGTAGTTCGGCGAGGAGTACGACTCGAAGGCCGTCCAGATGAACGTGGAGAGCGCGCCGGTCTGGCTCGTCAGCGAGGTCATCCAGAGCCCGCTCGTGCCGGCGGTGAGCAGCAGCGCGGCGGTCTCGCCGCCGGCCCGCATCACGGCGAGCAGGTTGCCGGTGACCAGCGCCGGGCGACAGCTGCCGAGCACCACCCGGAGCGTGACCCGGTGGCGGGGGAAGCCGAGCGCGAGGGCCCCCTCACGCACCGACGCCGGGACGGTCCGCAGGGCGACCTCGGTCGCCCGCGTGACGATCGGCACCATCAACAGGCCCAGCGCCGCGGCGCCCGCGATCGCGCTCGCCTCGATCGTCTGGTCGTAGGTGTGGACGACCGCGAAGACGAAGACGCCGAGCAGGATCGTCGGCACGCCGACCAGGACGTCGGTGACGAGCGAGGTCGCCCGCGCGAGCCGGCTCTGGCGGTACTCGCTGATGTAGACGCCGACGAGCAGGCCGACGGGGATCGCGATCAGCGCCGCGAGCCCGAGCATCACCAGGGTCCCCTCGATCTCCGGGCCGACCCCACCGAGCGGGCAGTTCGTCTGCCCGATGCCGCACGACGGCGGCGGGGTGGAGGTGTAGAACGACGGCCGAACCACGGCGACGCCCCCGTGGACCGCGGTCGTTTCGATCAGGCTGGCCAGCGGGTAGGCCGCCAGCAGGACCGCGCCGACGACCAGCGCGAGGACGAGCCCCTGGACTACCGCGCGCCACCGCCGTCGGGCCCGGCCGCGCTCCGCGATCCGGGGCCACCAGGCCGGTGCCGCGAACGAGTCGGTGCCGGCCGGCACCCGCACGACGGTCGGGGCCGTGCGCCACCGGGCGCCCCGCCGCGAGCGCCTCGGCGCCTCGAGCCGCCGGATCAACAGCCGGGCCCCTACGTTCAGGACGATCGACACGGCGAGGAGGATCGTCGCCAGCTCGTACAGCGCGTTCAGATCCAGTCCCGGGAGCGGATTGAGGAACTGGGTGACCAGCCAGCTCGGGATCGTCGCACCGCGGGAGAACAGCGAGGTCGGCGCCTCGTAGACGCCGCCGAAGACCATCGCGACGGCGATCGTCTCGCCGAGCGCACGCCCGAGGCCGAGGACGATCGAGCCGGCGATGCCGGGGGCAGCGGGCCCGAGCACCGCGAGGCGGGTCGCCTCCCAGCGGTTCGCGCCGACGCCCAGCGCGCCTTCCCGAAGCTCGCGCGGCACCGCACGCAGGGCTTCCCGGGAGAGCGCCGCGATCGTCGGTACGATCATGATCGCGAGGACGACCGACGCCGCCAGCAGGTCTCCGCCGGTCGTCGGCCCGGCGAAGGGCCAGCGACCGTGCGTCAGGCGGGACAGGCCGGGTTCGACGGTGTCGCCGAGGAACGGCACGAGGACGGCGATCGCCCAGAAGCCGTAGACGATGCTCGGGATCGCCGCCCCGAGATCGACGAAGTAGGCGAGCGGGGCCCGCAGCCACCGCGGGGCGAGCTCCGAGGCGAAGAGGGCGACCCCCAGGCCGATCGGGACCGCGAAGAGGAGCGCCAGCGCGCTGGTGAGCAGCGTCCCGGCGATCGCGGGCCACGCCCCGAACGGCCCGCCGGGCTGATCCCCCCAGATCGTTCCGGAGAGGAAGCCCGGCCCGAACCGGACGATCGCCGGCCAGGCGTTGGCGAGGAGGAAGCCGGCGAGGACGACAACGAGGGCCAGGACCGCGGCGGCGAGGAGCCGGATCCCGCCGCCGAAGACGAGGCCCAGGCGGCCCAGGAAGCGGAGCCGGCGGCCCCGGCCCTCGAACCGCTCCCCGGGCCGGTCCGCTCCCCCGCCCACGTTGCCCCTAGTAGGTACAGGACTGGAACGATGCTCCGTTAAAGTTCAGCGCCCCGAGCGCGGCCGCCCCTTCCTCCAGCAACGGGGTCGGGGGGCTCACGAACGGGAACTCCGTCGTGTCGTACGTCTGCCCCTTGGTGAGCACGTAGGAGACGAACTGGCGCAGGGCGGTGGCGTCGGTCGCCGAGGCGGTGTGGCCCTTGGCCGGGTCCTGCGGGACGAGCAGGTAGACGAGCGTCGCGAGCGGGTACTCGCCGGCGCCGTTCGCGTTGACCCAGCTGACCGTCGACCAGTCGCCGGTGATCGGCGGGAGCGTCGAGGCCGTGCGGTTGTAGATGTGGGAGACCGCCGCCGCCGTGTCCGCGACGGTCGGGGTGATGAAGCCACCCGCCGGGTCCTCGACCGCAGCGTAGGTGAGCGACTTCTCCTGCGCGTCGTACAGGTCGGTGTAGCCGACCGCGCCGTTCGTCTTCACGTCGGTCAGCAGCGCCGAGTTGCCGTCGGCCCCCTCCGCGCCGGTGAAGGTCGGCCAGGTCGGATCGAGCGAGGTCCCGAGGGTGGCCGACGTGTTCCACGTCTTGTTGTCGTCGGAGAGCAGGTTCGTGAAGACGTAGGTCATGCCCGCGGAGTCGGAGCGGTGCACCGCGGTGATCGGCACGTTGACGCCGGCGAGCCCGGGGTTGGTCGCCACCAGCGCCGAGTTGTTCCAGGCCGTGATCGCCCCGAGGTAGATGCCGGCGAGCTCCGCGCCGGTGAGCTTGAGCGTCCCCGTGAACTCCGAGAGGCTGTAGACGATCGTCACGGCCCCTCCGGTGACCGGGATCGTCAGGAAGGTCCCGACCGCGCCGGTCAAGGCGGTCGACTGGGACGAGGTGAGCCCTTCGTCGGTCACGGCGAAGTCGACGGACTTGTCCGTGATGTCGGTGATCCCCTGGCCCGCGCCGACCGACTGATAGTTGACCGCGTTGCTCGACGCGGTCGCGTATCCGGTGGTCCACTGCGAGACGATCGCGGCTGGGAAGTTCGCGCCCGCCCCCTGCAGTTCCACGCCGGTCGGGCAGCCGGCCGAGGTCCCCGCCGCGCGGAGGCCGTACCAGTTGGTGGAGAAGCCGACCCCGACGAGGATCGCCACGATCACGACCGCGGCGACCGACCCGTACAGGGCCCCGCGATCGCCGCGCCGCCGCACCACCACAGGTGGGGGAGCCGCCGGGGTGCCGGGAGGTGGGGGCCCGGCGCTCATCGGCGGCTCCGGTGGGAGGTGGGCGGCGCGTTCGGACTCCGGAGAGTGCGCGAGGGGTCCGCGCGCTTCGGGAGGGGGCGGTCGATCGGGGCGTGCATGAGCTTCCCCGGCACGGGTCGGGGCTATAATCCTACCCGGACGGACCTCAAATTCGACGTTGTATATCCGCCCGATCGCGCCGACCGTCGGCCCCCTCCGCGCACGGCGACGCCGGGGCCCTCACCGGGCTCCCCGACCTGGCGGACGCGGAGACCGGCACGCACGGGGTCGAGCTTTTCATGCGACATTTGTGGCCCGCCCTCGAGGCCGCAGGGC
The DNA here is from genome assembly GCA_030040625.1 of Thermoplasmata archaeon. Lineage (GTDB taxonomy): Archaea > Thermoplasmatota > Thermoplasmata > Lutacidiplasmatales > UBA184 > Lutacidiplasma. Next base: position 8,323 of record JASHTI010000080.1, on the reverse strand, counting down.
GTGGGCAGCGGGGGCCCCGCTCCCGTCGGGCGCCGGGGGCGGCCCGACGGCTTTTTCCTCCCGGGACGGTGCCGGAGCGTGCCCGCCACCGCCCCCATGCCGTCGGAAGGCTGGGTCGTCTGGATCGAGGGGCTCCCCTGCTCCGGTAAGACGACGCTCGCCCGGACGGCCGGCCCGCGGCTGAGCGCGCTGGGCCGCCCGGTCGAGGTGCTCGACGGCGACGAGGTGCGCAAGCTCTTCTCCCCGGAGCTCGGTTTCTCGCGGAAGGACCGCGAGACGCACGCGCGTCGGGTCAGTTACGTCGCGCGGATGCTGGCCCGGCACGGGGTCTACGTGCTGGTGGCGATGATCACACCCTACGAAACCAGCCGCCAGGCGGCGCGCAGCACCGTCGGGGACCGGTTCACCGAGGTCTGGCTGCGCTGCCCCATCGAGGTCTGCCGATCCCGCGACACGAAGGGCCTTTACCGGCGCCCCGCCGGGACCGCGGGCGCCCGCGTCACGGGCGTCGACGACCCGTTCGAGGAGCCGCTCGCGCCGGAGCTCGTGCTGGACACCTCGGTGGATCCGGCGACCGTCTGCGCCGAGAAGCTGCTCGCCTACCTCGCGGGGCACGCGACGCAGTCGCCGGTCCTCGCGAAGTAGCGCCGCCGGCCGGGCCCGCGGCCTAGTGCGCGCCGGGCAGTAGGCCGGTCCGTTCCAACGCCGCGAGGATGGAGGCGGCGGATTCCGCGGGGGAAAGACGCACCGCGTCGACGACGATCTCCGGGTGCTCCGGCGCTTCGTACGGGTCGTCGATCCCCGTCATCTCCCGGATCTCGCCGGCCCGCGCCCGGCGGTACAGTCCCTTGACGTCCCGCCGCTCGCAGACTTCAAGCGGCGTGTCGACGTAGACCTCCACGAAACGTCCGATCTCCGCGCGCGCGCGGGCCCGGGAGGAGCGGTACGGTGAGATCAGCGCAACGATCGGGATCGCCCCGTTCCGGGCAAGGAGCTTCGCGACGAACGCGACGCGCCCGGCGTGCGCCTCCCGCGAGGCCCGGTCGAAGCCAAGGTCGGCGCTGAGCCCCCGCCGGATCTCGTCCCCGTCGAGGAGCTCGGCGAAGCGCCCGCGCTCGGTGAGTCGTTCGACCAGGACCTTGCCGATCGTCGTCTTGCCGGCGCTGGGGAGACCGGTGAGCCAGAGGCAGAACCCCTCGGGTCCGCGCGGCATGCTCCGCCCCCGAACCTCGCTAGTTCAAGAGGGCGTCGGCGCCGCGCAGTACCTGGGCGACCTCGGGCCGCAGGATCTCGGTCGGGAGCGTCTCGCCCCTCACGAGCGCCTCGCGGACCCGGGTCTGGCTCGTCGCGACCCGTTCGGCGACGCCGTGCGGGCAGACCTTCTCGCTCGCCATCCAGCCGCACCGCCGGCAGAAGAACGACTCCTCGTAACGGAGCGGCGTGACCCCGATGTCGAAGGCGTCGAAGATCCGGTGGCACGCGTACGGGTCGTAGAACTTGCCCACGCCCGCTTGGTCGCGCCCGACGATGTACTCGGCACAGCCGTAGTTCTTGCGGACGATCGCGAGGAACAGGGCCGCCTTCGGGCCCGCGTAGCGCATCGTGATCCCGAGCGGGCGAACGATCACCCGGTTCGAGGGGTAGTACGCACGGACGAGCGCGTCGTACGCATCGAGGATCACCTCGGGACGGTAGTCCCCCTTCTTGAGCCGGCCGACGACCGGGTGGATGAGCAGCCCGTCGACCTCCTCGCGCTCGAGCGTGAGTCGCTGCAGGTACTCGTGCGCGGTGTGAGGGGGATTCCGGCACTGGTAGGCGGCGACCGTCCGCCAGCCGAGCCGACCGAACTCGTCGCGGAGCTCGGCGGGGCCGGGCTCGGGCCGACCCTGTACGGTGTCGAGGCGGCGGAGGAGGGTGACGGGGCCGCTCCACGCCCGCTCCCCGTGGCTCAGGATGTCGGCGACGTTCGGGTGACTCGGATCCTCGGTGCCGTACGCTCCCCGGGCGATCGCGCGCCGGTCGAGGGGGAATCGCTCCTCGATCCGCAGCATCGCGACCGCTCGGCCGTTCCGGTCGACCAGCGCGACCTCATCCCCCGGCCGAAGGGCTTCGTAGGCCGGACCCGGCGGGACCGGGAAATAGATGGGGATCGGCCAGGGGAGATCCCCCGGTAGCCGGCCCCGCTCGAGAACCGAGGTCATGGCTTCCGGGCCCTGGAACCCGTCGAGCGGGCTGTACGACCCGAGGGCCAGCTTCTCCGCGTCGTAGAGCTGATCGATGAACGGCTCGACCTTGGGGAGCGCGTCGAGCTCGGACTCTCGCCGCGCGCGCTCGGCCTCGGAGGCGACCTTCCCGACCAGCCGGCCTCCGTGGGGTACCGGGATCATCGCCCGGCGCCCCCGGGGGCGGCCCCTCGGCCCGGGCGGTGGATCGCCGCGGTTCGTCGCCACCCTCCGGTACTCGAGCGCGAGCCGCTCACTGCGAGGCCGCTCATCGACGCGAGTATTTGGCGGGCGCGAGGGCGGTCACGCGCGTGCGGGACGGCGCGTCGGGGGGCCGGAGCTCGGATCGGCCGTAGGTCTACGTCGACTGGGTCTCACGGGCGGGGGTCGAGGACGACTCGATTGGGAGGGCGAGGGGCGGGGCGCCGACCGGATGCATCGGCACCGCGCGAACCGGTGGGACCGACGCGGCCGAGGCGGGGGTGACGGCCCCGGAATTGATCGGAATCACCCGGGCGATCACGTAGATCACGAACGCGATCGTGACGATGAAAAAGCTCGTCGGCTCTACCTCCCAGAAGGCCACGAAAATCCCGACCCACGTCGAGACGAGCGCGATGGCGATCGAGATCAGGATCGCGTGCCACGGCCGCCGCGCGAGGCGGATCGCCGCCGCCGCGGGGGTCACCGCCAGCGCGAAGATCAGGAGGACGCCGATGACGGTCAGCGAGACGGAGATGAGCACCGCGAGCGACAGCATGAAGACGATCCCGAGCAGCATCGTGTGCATCCCCTTCGCCTCGGCGACCTCCTCGTCGAGCGCCGCGAAGAGTACCTGCCGGTAGACGAGCCCGAGGACGACCAGGACCCCGATCGCCGAGAAGAGCATCAACCAGACCTGGGCCGGGTCGATCGCGACGATGTCCCCGAAGAGGATCGAGTAGACCTCCGTCGCGAACCCTTGGTAGAACGCCAGGAACATCAGCCCGAGCCCGAGCATGAACGCCAGTACCGTTCCGATCTCGACGTCCCGGAAGGCGACCTTCTTGCCGAGCACGGCGATGCCACCGCCGGAGACGGTCGTGAAGAGCAACAGGCCCCAGAACGGGTTCACGGCGTACAGGACCGCGGCCGCGGCCCCCGAGAATCCGACGTGCCCGAGCGCGTGGGCGGCGAACGACGAGCGGCGCAGCACGACGAGATAGCTGACGACACCGCCGAGGATCGCGATGATCGTCCCGCCCTCGTAGGCCTGGCGCATGAACGGGAGCTCCAGCTCCTCGTGGATGTCGGCGGGGAGGTTCCAGCTCCACCAGGCCCATACGATATGGAACGGCCACCAGCTCGAGCCGCCCGCGGACGGAAGGCCGGCGAGAAAACCGATCATGCGTTCGAATCCATGTGGGCGTCCTCGCCCCCGACGATGACGAGATTCCCCCGAGAGTCGTGGAGCACCTCGACCGGGACCCCATAGAGTTCGGTGAGCCGCTTCGTCGTCAGCACTTCGGCCGGCGTGCCGGTCGCCACCCGGCCGTTGGCGATGTAGATCACCTTGTCGAGGCAGCGGATCAGCGGGTTGATGTCGTGGGCGACGAGCAGCGTCGCGACCTCGCGGGTCTTCACCAGGCTGTGGACCAGCTCGACCAGCTCGGTCGCTCGGCGGATATCCAGGTTCGCGAGCGGCTCGTCCATCAACAACAGCTCCGGCCGGGACGCGAGCGCCTCGGCGAGGAAGATCCGCTGAAGCTCGCCACCGGACATCGCCCCGAGCGACTTCTTGGACAGTTCTAGGGCGCCGACGGCCCGTAACGCCTCGTCAGCCTGTTGCCGTTCCTCCCGGTACATCCCGGGACGGACGTTGGGCACCCACCGGAACCGTGGGCGCAGTCGCGACGGCCACCGGGAGGCCGGGCGGCCCGGCGCCGGCGGCGGTTGACGGCGCAGCCGGAACCAGGGCCGGGAGCAGGCCAAACCGAGCCGTACGAGCTGGGCCGCCTCGACGTTGGTCTCTCGATCGACCAGGTGGGTCTGCGGCACGTAGCCGATGTTCGAGTTGCCCCGGCGCGGAGGGGCCGAGAAGACCTCCAGACTCCCGGCTTTCGGGCGTACCAGGCCGAGCAGGAGGCGGAAGAGGGTCGTCTTGCCGGCCCCGTTCGGCCCGATGACCGCGACGAACTCCCCCCGCTGGATGCGGAACGTCGCGTCGGTCCAGACCGGCTGCCCCTGGTACTCGACGCTGAGATGATCGGCGCGAGCGACCTCCCGACCGAACACGAGCGCCTCGTCCCCCTCGGTGGTGCTTCGCCCGGCGCTCAACCGTTGCCCAGCGTCTGGGCGTTCAAGGCGACCCAGAGCGACTGATACTCCCCGCCCATCCACGACTGGAAGGTGGTGGTCTTCGGGTCGGGTCCCTGCATCGTCTCCGTGACGCTGATCACGGTGACGTTGTTCGCCGCGGCGATCGACTTCATGTCGGTGGTGATCGGTGTCACGGTCTGGGCGTTGAACACCAGTACGCGAACGTGGCCGCTCTCCAGCTGGCACTGGAACACCACGATGCTTCGGTCGGGAGGATCGTTCCCTTCCGCGACCGCTTCCATGAACGCCGGCGGCGAGACGAGGTTGAGCCCCGTCGCGTTCGCGAGATACACGAAGATGCTCTCCGTCGAGGCGACGACCGTGCCGGCGAAGTCGTGCCGGATGATCCCGACCTCGGAGTACAGGCTCGCGAGCGAGGCGGTCAGGTTGTTGTAGTTGGACTCGAAGTACGGTTGCAGCGAGGGCGCGATCGCCGAGAGGTTGTCGTACATCCACTGCACGGTCTGGTTCACGTACGTCGGATTGTACCACAGGTGGGGGTTGCCGGTGACGATCCCGCCGGTCACCTGGACGCCGAGGCTGTCGCCGATGTTGAGCACCACCTGACCGGGGACTCCGTCAGCCTCGACGTCGAGGGTGCCCCACGAGTCGTAGCCCACGTTGTTGAGAATCACGTACTGCGCGTTCGAGATCGCCTTCTGGACCGAATCGTTCTGCTGGTACTCGTGCGGGTCCGTGTTCGGGTCGCTGATCACGCTGAGGACGCTCACGTGCGTCCCTCCGATCTGCGCGACGAGGTTCCCCCAGAAGTTCTCGCCCGCCACGACGTTGATCACCTCGCTCGAGGCCGGAGCGTGGGCCGCGCTCTGCGCCGCCGCCGGGGCCGAGCCCCGGGAGCTCGGGAGCGATCCCCCGGCCACCGCGGCCGCGCTCGACAGCGCGCCGGTCGGCCGGTCCACGGTTCCCGTGGACGGGGGCGAGGTCGGCGTCGTGATCCCGGCGCAGGGGTTACCGGAACCGAGGGAGAAGTGGTAGATCCCACCCCAGATCCCGACCACCGCGATCAGGAACGCCGCGGCGACGCTCAGGACGACCTTGCTCGCGGCCACCATGCTAGGCCCCCGGCTTCAGGAGAGACGGGAGTCGGCGGGGGGAAGGAGTTCCGGACCCGGACACCGGGAGGATGGGCGATCGAGCGCACGCCCGGGGTCTCATCGGCGGCGCCCTCCCCCGGACGAGGAACACGGGGCGATTGGCCGGCCGTGCGGGCAGACCGAGGGATGCCCCTCGGCTTCACAGATCTCCTGGACCGTACGGTGACTGAGGGCCAGATCGACCTCGAGGGCCGCGGCGTGGGTCGCCTCCCGAGGGAGACCGGCGCGGGCGAAGAGGCTCTCCGCGACCCGGTGGTGCCGGAGGTACTCGTCCAGGCAGCTCCGGCCGCGGGACGTTAGGCGGCTCTTGCCCCGGAACCGGGCGATGAGGCCGTTCGACTCGAGCGGCCCGAGGAGGGCGAGCGCCGAGGGGGCCGTGACCCCGAGCCCTTCGGCGACGGCGTTCAGGGGGACCCCGGGCCCCCCGGCATCCCGGCGCGCCACGAGCCGCAGGGCGTCGACCTGCCGGCGGGTCAGTCGCTGGAGCGTCTCCACGGTGGTACGAGGGCCGGGCGATATATACGGTAGCCCCTAATTTTTAGGTATAGATGAAGTTCAGGACGGGCCCCCCCGCGGAGGGGGTAATATGGGCGGGAGCCTCGCGCAGATCGGGCAGGGCGATGGCACCGGAACGGCGGATCGGGATCGTCGGGAGCGGCGACGTGGCGAAAGCGCTCGGGCGCGGCTTGGCCACGCACGGCTATGACGTCAAGCTCGGCACCCGGGACCCGAAGAAGCTCGAGGGCTGGACGAGGGAGGTCGGCCCCCGCGTCTCCGTTGGCTCCCCCGCCGACGCCGCCGCCTACGGCCCCTGCGTGATCCTCGCGGTGCACGGCGACGCCGCGGAGCGGGTCCTGGACGGGATCGGACCGGCGGCCTTCGCCGGCAAGCTCGTGCTGGACGCCACGAATCCGCTCGACCTGTCGCACGGGATGCCGCCCGGACTCCTCTTCGGGGTCACCGACTCGCTCGGCGAGCGAGTCCAGCGCAAGCTCCCGCAGGCGCGCGTCGTGAAGTGCTTCAACACGGTCGGGAGCCCGAAGATGGTCGATCCGAACTTTGCCGCCGGTCCGGCCCGCATGTGGGTCTGCGGCAACGATGCCGGCGCCAAGCACGAGGCGGAGGCGATCGTCCGGGAGCTCGGCTGGGCGGGGGTCACGGACGTCGGGGGGATCGAGGCGGCCCGTTGGCTCGAGGCGTTGGTCCCGCTCTGGGTCCGCGCCGGTCTCGCGCTCAACACCTGGGAGCACGTCCTGCAGGTCGTTCGCTAGACCGACCGGCGCGGCGTCTCACTCGAGCGAGATGTTCGCCCGCATGTAGGCCCGCACCGCCAGCACCAGGACCACCGCGGTCTCGCCGGCGAGCAGCAGCATCTGGTAGAGGTCGAGGTTCGTCCCCGTCCCGGTGTAGGCCCCCCGGACCGCGTCCGCCACGTACGTCAGCGGGTTGATCGCGAACAGGGCGCGGAGGACGATCGGGAGCCCCGCGCTCGCCGAGTAGAAGACGGTGCTCGCGAAGTTGACGACGAAGATCAGCAGGATCTGGATGCTGTTGTAGGCGTTGTTCGACTTCACGAGCGCGGCGAGCAGCAGCATCAGCGAGCCGAAGAAGATCGAGCCGAGCGTGATCGACCCGAACATCTCGGCGAGGGCGACCGGGTCGCCCGGCGCCGCGTGCAGCAGCCCCGTGGCGATCCCCAGCATCACCGCGGCGCCTCCTAGCCCGAAGACGATCGCGGTCAGCATGATCCCGAGCAGGTACTCGAGGCGGGTGAACGGCCCGCTCAGGAGCTGGGCGAGCATCCCGTAGCGCCGGTCGGCCCAGAGGATGCTGCCGCCGACGGTACCGGCCATCACCGCCTGGAACGCCATGATGCCGGGCGTGAGGAAGCGGAGGTAGCCGGATCCGCTCCCGATCGAGGCCTGGAAGCCGTAGCCGAAGAAGATCAGGTACATCGCCGGCAGGCCGACGAGGATGATCAGGGTGCTCGGATCGGTGTTGACGAGGACGTTGCGGTAGATCAGCCGCAGGAGGTTAGGGAGCGCCATTGGAGCCTCCGTTGTGGCCGACCGAGTGGAGGAAGACGTCCTCGAGCGTGTTCTTGCGGACGTTCAGCCACTCGAGGGGGACGCCGGTCGCCGACGACGCCTCGACGATGCGCGTCAGCGCGCCCTTCGGGTCGTCGGTGAGGATGACCGCGGAGCGGCCGCTCACCGTGACCGTCGCCGCGGAGCCGAGCGCGGCGGAGAGACCCGCGAAGAATCGTTCCCCGTCGCCCTCGCCGACGGTGAGGTCGATCGTCTTCTTCCCTCCGTAGAGGCGCTTGAGGTTCTCGAGGGTGTCCAGGATCAGCAGACGTCCGTGGTCGATGACGGCGACCCGGTCGCAGAGGTAGTCGGCCTCCTCCAGATTGTGCGTCGTGAAGACGACGGTCAGCCCTCGGCGCGCCGCCGCGCGGACCGAGTCGAGCAGTTCCCGGCGCATGATCACGTCGAGCCCGACGGTCGGTTCGTCGAGGAACAGGATGTCCATGTCGTGCATGAACTCCCGGGCGACCTGCACGCGGCGCTTCTGCCCGCCCGAGAGGTCCCAGGCGCGCTGCTTGCGGATCCCGGCGAGGTCGAAGCG
>JASHTI010000079.1 GCA_030040625.1 Thermoplasmata archaeon | reverse complement strand
GCAGCGCTGAAGGCCGTCGCGGAGATCGGCTACCCGGCGGTGTTGAAACCGGCCGTCGGCTCCTGGGGACGGCTGATGGCGAAGGTCGATGACGCCGACGCCGCCGAGCAGATCGTCGAGCACAAGAGCGCCCTCGGGGCGCCGATCCACTCGGTCTTCTACGTCCAGGAGTACGTCCCGAAGCCGGACCGCGACCTGCGGGTCTTCGTCGTCGGCGACGCCGTCGTCGGAGCGATGTTCCGCCGCTCGGCCGCCTGGCGGACGAACGCCGCCCGGGGCGCGAGCGTCGAGCCGGCGCCGCTGACGCCCGAGCTGACGGAGCTCGCGCTCCGGGCCGCGGCGGCCGTCGGCGGGGGCGTCCTCGCCGTCGACCTGATGGAGTCGCCGCAGGGCCTCGTCGTCCACGAGGTGAATCCCACCCCGGAGTTCAAGGCGCTCAGCGGGACCACGGGCGCGGACATCGCCGGCCGGATCATCGACTACGCCGTCGAGGTCGGCCGCCGGTGAACGTCGCGGTCGTCGGCGGCTCGGGCTACGTCGGCGGCGAGCTGGTCCGCCTCCTCCTCGGGCACCCGGACGTCACGCTCACCCAGGTGACCAGCGAGGGGATGGCCGGCCGCTCCCTCGCGCGGGCTCACCCGAACCTCCGCAGGGCGACCGATCTGACGTTCAGTCGCCGCGCCGAGCTCCGTCCGGCCGATGCGACGTTCCTGGCGACGCCTCACGGCGAGACGATGGGCGTGATGCCGGAGATCCTCGCCACCGGCGGCGTCGTCTTCGACCTGTCGGCCGACCACCGGCTCCGCGATCCCTCCGCCTACCCGAAGTACTACCGGACCGCGCATCCCCACCCGGAGCTCCTCGCCGAGGCCGTCTACGGCCTCCCCGAGGTCCACCGCGAGGAGCTGCGGGACGCTCGGTTGATCGCCGTGCCGGGGTGCATCGCCACCGCGACGATCCTGGCGCTCCGCCCGTTCACCGCGGCGCACCCGACCGAGGGACTCCGCGCGGTGGTCGATGCGAAGAGCGGCTCGTCGGCGGGCGGGCACGACGCCGGCCCGGCCGGCCAGCATGCGGAGCGCGCCGGAGTGATGCGGGCCTACGCGCCCGCCGGACACCGGCACGCCGCGGAGGTCGCCCAGGAGACCGGCGTGGCGGCCGCGTTCACGTGCCACGCGGTGGAGGCGGTCCGCGGGGTCCTCGCGACCGTCCATGTCTTCGGGGTTCCGCCCCTGGAGGAACGCGAGCTCTGGAAGCTGTACCGCGCGGCGTACGGCGGGGAGCCGTTCGTGCGTGTCGTGCACGAGGCGGACGGGCTCCACCGGGAGCCCGAGCCGAAGATCCTCAGCGGCACGAACTTCTGCGACGTCGGCTTCGCGGCCGACCCGGAGCACGGCCGGACCGTGCTGCTCGGGGCGCTCGACAACCTCGGCAAGGGCGCCGCCGGCGCCGCCGTTCAGTGCCTCAATGTCCGCTTCGGCCGGCCGGAGACGACCGGCCTCGGCTTCCTCGGCCTCCACCCGATCTAGGGGAACCGGTGACGATCGTCGTGAAGATCGGCGGGGCGGCCGGCAACGCCGCCGGTCCGGTCCTCGCCGACCTGGCGGGCCGGGGCGACTACGTGCTGGTCCACGGGGGCTCGGAGGAGATCGACCGCCTCGGGGCGGCGCTCGGCCGCCCGGCCGAGTACTACACGAGCCCGAGCGGGGTCGTCTCGCGCCGCTGCGACCCGGCCCAGCTGGAGACGGTGGTCCTCGCCCTCGCGGGGAAGGTCCAGACGGAGCTCGTCGCCGGCCTGGGGGCCCGGGGCGCCCGGGCGGTCGGGCTCTCGGGCGTCGATGGTCGGCTGCTGCTGGCCCGACGGAAGACGGGGGCCCGGGCCGTCCGGGACGGCAAGGTCGTGCACCTCACCGACGACCTCTCCGGCGCGATCGAGCGGGTCGACACGGAGCTGCTGCGCGCCCTCCTGGCGCTCGGATGCGCGCCCGTCGTCGGCCCGCCGGCGATCACCGCCGACGGGCAGGTCGTCAACGTCGACGCGGACGCCGCGGCGGCGGCGGTCGCCGGAGCGCTCCGGGCGGAGGCGCTGGTCCTTCTCACGAACGTGCCGGGCCTCCTCCGCGACCCCTCGGCCCCGGAGAGCCTGGTCCGGGCCGTCCCCCGAAGCGAGCTCGACGCCGCCCTCGCGCTCGCCGGCGGTCGGATGAAGAAGAAGGTCGCCGCGGCCCGGGCCGCGCTGGACGCCGGCGTCGGCCGTGTCGTCATCGCCTCCTCCGGCGTGGATCGGCCGGTCGCCGGGGCGCTCGCCGGCCACGGGACGGTGTTCGGTTGACCGCCGCCCACGCCTCGCACGAGTTCGGGGAGCGTGACCGGAGCCGGCTCACGCTCACCCGCGGGGAAGGGGCGGCGCTGTTCGACACATTCGGGCGCCGGTACGTCGATCTGGGGGCGACCCACGGGGTCGGGAGCCTCGGGGCCTGCCCGCCGGCGGTCGTCCGCGCCATCCAGGAGCAGGCGGCGTCCCTGATCTACCTGGGCAGCGGCTACGCGAGCCCGGTCCGGACCGCGTTCCTCGAGCGGCTCACCGGTCTCCTGCCGTCGCGACTGTCGCAGGTGTTCCTGTCGAACTCCGGGACCGAGGCGGTCGAGGCGGCGATCAAGATCGCCCGATCCGCCACCGGCCGGCCCAAGGTCCTCGCGGCGCTGCGGGGCTTTCACGGCCGGACCTTCGGAGCGCTCAGCGCCACCTGGCGGCGCGAGCTCCGGGAGCCGTTCGAGCCTCTCGTTCCAGAGTTCCACCACGTCCCCTACAACGATGCGGCGGCGCTCGAGGCGGCCGTCGACGAGCGCACCGCGCTCGTGCTGCTCGAGCCGGTGCAGGGGGAGGGTGGCGTCCACGTGGCGCGCCCGGAGTACCTGCGGGCCGCGCGCCAGGCGTGCGACCGGAGCGGCGCGCTCCTCGCGTTCGATGAGGTGCAGTGCGGCCTCGGCCGGACCGGCCGGAACTTCGCCTTCGAGCGGAGCGGGGTCGTGCCGGACCTCCTGACCCTCGCCAAGTCGCTGGCCGGCGGGGTGCCGATCGGCGCCACGGTGACGAGCCCCGAGGTCGAAGCGCGGTTCCGCGGCAGCCACCACTCGACGTTCGGCGGGAATCCGCTCGCCTGCGCCGCCGGCCTGGCGGCGCTCGAGACCCTGGTCCAGGGTCGCCTCGCCGAGCGCGCGGAGCGGCTCGGCGCCGGGGTGCCCGCCGCGCTCGAGGAGCTGCCGACGGAGAAGGTCCGCGAGCTGCGCGGGGTCGGCCTGATCTGGGGCCTCGAGTTGCGCGACCGGGCCGCCCCCGTACTCGCGGCCCTGCAGGGGAGCGGCTACCTCGCGATCTCGGCCGGTGCGTCGGTGGTCCGCATGCTCCCGCCGCTGCTGATCACGGAGGAGGACTGGAGCGCCGGGCTCGCCGCGCTGCGGGAGGCCGTCCTTCGTGCGTGACCTCGAACTGCTGAAGCGTCTGGTCGCCCGCTACAGTCCCTCGGGCCGGGAGGCGTCCGCGGTCCGCGAGTTCGTCCGTTTCGCCCGGGCCCGGGGGTACCGGGGACGGACCGACGCCGCCGGCAACGGGATCGCCGAGATCGGCCGCGGCCGGCCGACGATCCTGTTCCTCGGTCACATCGACACGGTCGCCGGCCCGCGTCCGGTCGTCCTGCGGCGCGGCCGCCTCCACGGCCGCGGGGCCGTCGATGCGAAGGGCCCGCTCGCCGCCGCCCTGATCGCCGGGACCGGCTTCACCGGCCCGGGAACGTTCCGCATCGTCGCTTCGGTCGAGGAGGAGGTCGACAGCCGGGGCGCCCGCCATCTCGCGCGCGGAGCCGCGCCGGACGCGCTGATCGTCGGCGAGCCGAGCGGCTGGGACGGGGTGACGGTCGCCTACAAGGGGATCGTCCGTCTCGAGGCGACGTTCCGGCAGCCGCGCGCGCACGGTAGCGCCCCGGAGCCGACCGCGGCGGATCGGGCCGTTCGATGGGCCTCGGGCCTGCCGTCGCTGGCATCGCGCCACGCGGGCGAGAGCCCGTTCCGCTCGCTGACGGCGAAGGTCGTCGACCTCCGGTGCGGGGCGGAGGAAGACCCCGAGGTCGCCGCAGTGACGGTCGAGTTGCGGCTGCCGCCGGGCCTGTCGACGTCCACGGTGCTGCGGGAGCTTCGCGCCGAGGGCTCCGGGGCGCCGAGGCCTCGGCTCCGACTGCTCGCCCGGGCGGAGGCCGTGGAGGTCCCCCGGAACGAGCCGGCGGCCGTCGCGCTCTGCAGCGCGATCCGCAGCGAGGGCGGCGTGCCGACGCTCTGGCGCCGGGGCGGCAGCTCGGATCTCAATGTCGTCGCCCCCGTCTGGGGGATCGGCGGCGTCGCCTACGGCCCCGGAGACGCTCGGCTGGACCACACGGATCGGGAGTCGCTGGCGATCGACGAGCTGCAGCGCGCCGCGCGCATCCTGCGCCGCGCGGTGGAGGGCCTCGCCGGCCGGCTCACTCCTCCACGATCGGCCGCCGCTCCTTGACGAAGTCCCCGCGTCGGAGCTCCGCGAGGGCGGTCGCGAGCTCGTCGCGCGTGTTCATGACGATGGGACCGTACCAAGCGACCGGTTCGTGCAGCGGCCGGCCCGAGGCGAGGAGGAACCGGGCCCCCTCCGCGCCGGCGTGGGCCCGGATGCGGGCGCCGTCCCCGAAGAGCACGGTCTCGCCGGCCGGGACGGAGGCTGGGTCGTCGCCGGCGAAAGTGCTCCGCCCCGAGATGACGTGGGCGAAGGCGTTCCGACCGGGCGCTACCGGTAGCTCGATCGTCTCCTCCGGCGTCAGCCGGATGTCGAGGTAGGCGGGGTCGACCGAGATCCCTTGGACCGGTCCGGTGACGCCCCCGAAGTCACCGGCGACGACCTTCACTTCGCCGCCGCGCTCGGTCGCGACGCGGGGGACCTCGTCCCCGGAAAGCCCCCGGTAGGCCGGTGCGCCCATCTTCTCGCGGGCCGGGCGGTTCAGCCAGAGCTGGAACCCCTCGAACGTCCCGTCCGTCCGCTGGGGCATCTCCTGGTGGACGATCCCGCTGCCGGAGTTCATCCACTGCAGATCGCCGCTGCCGATCACGCCGGAGTTCCCGAGCGTATCCCCGTGCTCGACGCGGCCGTTCAGGACGTAGGTGATCGTCTCGATGCCCCGGTGCGGATGCCACGGGAACCCGGCCAGGTAGTCGGCCGGGTCCGCCGAGCCGAACCGGTCCAGCAGGAGGAACGGGTCGAAGAGGGGGACCTCGGGGTTCGAGAACGATCGGCGCAGGCGGACCCCGGCGCCCTCGCGCGTCGGGACGCCCGGGAACCTTCGGATCAGGGATCGGAGAGGAGCGGTCATATCGATTACCTCGGGTAACTGAATTTCCGATGGTAACTTAAAGCTTCGGGGAAGCCGCAGCTACCGAGGCCGGTGCCTACGCCCGACCCGTCCGCCGGCGGCGGGGCGACGGTCCCTCGGCGAGGCCGGCCGTCAGCAGGCTCTGCAGGAGCTGCTCGTGCTTGCGCTCGTCGGCCTCCATGCTCTCCCAGAGGACCCGCATGAGCCCGCCGAGGCGCGGCCCAAGGTCGATCTCCGAGGTCGCCTCCGCCTCGTGCTCGCGGCGGATCAACGCCTCGACGTCGGCGCGGGAGATGCCGGTCGGCGCGCTGGAGGCGATCCCCCGGTCGAGGTGGCCCGCCAACGAGGCGACGATCTCGGCGTGCCGCAGGCTGTCCGAGGCGATCTGGCGGAAGACGGCCCGGGTCAGCTCGTCCCGCGAGCGCTGCGCGAGCCGCATGCACTCGGCGACGGCGCTCTGCTCGCCCGCGATCCGGTTGCGGAGCCACCGGGGGAGGGCGCGCCGCAGCTCGGGGGAGAGCGTCATCCGGTCCGCGCCCCCGCGGGCCGGCGCTCCCCCATGGCGCCCGCTCAGGCGGATCGCGGCCTCGAGGACCGCGCGGGGACCGGGGACCCCTCCGATCAGTTGCTGCGCGGTCTCCCGCGCGATCGCGCGCGCCTCGTCATCACCGAAGTACGGCGACAGCACCGGTCCGAGACGCTTGCCGGAGAGGTACTGGGAGACCGAGGACGGCACCAGGCCGAGGAGGAGCGCCGCCTCCCGCTCGGAGCGCCCGAGCCCTTCGACGAGCTCGCGGGCGACCAGGGCCTGGACGACCTGGACGGAAACGGTCGGCGACGGCGCGCTCCCGGCCATCGCCGGGCCACCAGCCGGGCACGCTACATAGCGGCTCGCGGGCGCCGGCGCGGCGACGCGCTCAGACGGCGTTCACCGCGAACCCGAGGACGAAGCCAAGCATCACGCCGAGGTAGACGAGCTGGTTCCGCGCGACGGACAGCTCCCTCGTCTCCAGCGGCTTGAACGCCACCCGGAGCATCGGCAGGATGACGTAGGCGATCGCGCCGATCGCGAGGGCGTCGAAGATCGTGATGAACAGATTGTTGCTCCAGTAGTAGCCGATCGCGCCGCCGATCAGGGTCGGGAGGCCCCCGACGAGGAACAGGCCGACCATCATCGTCACGTTCCGCCGGGCGGAGGTGCCGAGGAACGGCGAGGCGATCGGGAACCCTTCGGTGACGTTCTGCAGGAAGAACCCGATGAAGACGACGGCCAGGATCCCGAGCGCCCCCGCGGTCCAGTTGACCCCGAAGACGAGCCCCTCCGTGAGGTTCTGGAGCCCGATGCCGAGGGCGATGATCAGGGCGGTGGTCC
Source organism: Thermoplasmata archaeon (assembly GCA_030040625.1). Taxonomy (GTDB): domain Archaea; phylum Thermoplasmatota; class Thermoplasmata; order Lutacidiplasmatales; family UBA184; genus Lutacidiplasma. The sequence goes on along the minus strand of JASHTI010000079.1, from coordinate 2,519 downwards.
GGGGTCCCCCGTCCGCTACGGGCGCGGCCGACGACGACGGCTCGCCGGCCGAGATCGCGCGCGGACCGTTGCGGGGCAGGTTGTCGACGGCGTACAGGCCTAGGAAGGCGATCAGGAACGCGGCCGCGAACGCGATGGAGTAGCCGGGGACGGCCACGTAGCCGCTGGGGTAGAGGATCGGCGCGACATCGGAGAAGATGTCGGCGAGCAGGAAGACCAGGATGCCGATGGCGACCGCGTTCAGCCCCGTCGCCCATCGCCCCTGGGCGCGCCGGCTGTAGACGACCGGCAACGACAGGAAGATCGACAGGCCCATCGCCGCGGTCAGTGCCATGAAGATCCAGAAGTCGCTCATTCGGCCCTCGGCCGAAGGAACACCGGGGCCTCTTTAACCATTTTGTCTGTGAATCTGCTACAAACTTGATTCACTATGCGAATGCTTGGCCCTCGCACGCCGGGCACCGCGCCCCGACCGTCGCCCCCGATCGTCTCCGAACCGCCCGCATCCCCGGCTCCACGCGCGGGTCGCTCCGTCAGCGGGCGTCGGATCGTCCTCGGACCCCGGAGCCGGGGGCGGGACGTCTCGGCCGAGAGCCCGGCGACCCCCGGCTCCTAATGTGCCGGGGGTCCCTTTCGAGGACCGCCGATGGTCGAGGTGCGGCTGGACGGCTGGCTGCGGCAGTTCGGCCCGCGGGGCCGGGAGCGCGTCGAGGCGGACTCCGTCGCGGCGGTGATCGACGCGCTCGAGGCGCGGTATCCCCGTCTCCGGTTCAAGCTCCGCGACGAGACCGGCACCCTGCGACGCTACGTCCGTGTTTTCGTCGATGGGGCGGATGTCAGCGCGACGACGGGCACGCGTACGGCGCTGGACGGCGTCCGCACGATAGATATCCTCCACTCGATTGCGGGAGGGTAGAGGGACGCCGATGAAGCGGGACAGCCGGCTGCGGGTGCTCCTGGGGACGCGCAAGGGAACGTACGTCGTCGAAGGGAACCGTCGCCGCCGGAGCTGGCAGGTCGGCCCGGTCGCTCATGTCGGCAGCGAGGTCTACCATGTCGTCGCGGACCCCCGCCATCCGGGGGATCTGTACGCGGCCGTGAACAGCAGCTTCTGGGGCCCGATGCTCCAGCGCTCCCGGAACTGGGGGAAGACCTGGAAGGAGATCGCCACCCCGCTCACCCCGGCGCGGAAGGACCGCGAGCCGGCGTTCGACGACCGGGAGGCGGCGAAGCGCCCGCTCCTGAACCTCTGGCACGTCGAGCCCGGCCTCGCGAGCGACCCGAGCACCCTGTTCCTGGGTGCCGACCCCCATCTCCTCTTCCGCAGCCCGGACCTCGGCGCCTCCTGGGAACCGATCGACGCGATCAACCGGCATCCGGCCCGCGACCAGTGGTCGCCGGGGGCGGGTGGCGCCTGCCTGCACACGATCCTGATCGATCCCCGCGACGCCCGCCGGATGTACATCGGCCTCTCGGCCGTGGGGACGTTCCGGACCGAGGACGGGGGGCGGTCCTGGACGCCGACGAACCGCGGGGTCCTCGCCCCGTTCCTCCCCGACAAGCACCCGGAGACCGGGCAGTGCGTCCACCACGTCGCGGCCGACGCCGCGGATCCCGACACCTTCTACCGGCAGGACCATGCCGGTATGTACGTCTCCCACGACCGGATGGAGAGCTGGAAGCGGATCGGGCGCCCGCTCGGGGACGACTTCGGATTCTGCGTCGCGTCGCCGCCCTCCGCGCCCGGCCGGGCGTACTTCGTCCGACTCGACGGGATGGCGCGGGTCACCGGCGAGGGACATTTCCAGGTGTACGAGTGGAACGACCGGACCCGGAGCTGGCGTCGGCTCGTCCGCGCCGGTGCGTTCCCCGGTCACTTCGGCGTCCACCGGGAGGGGATCGCCACCGACCGCCTCGACCCCGCGGGGATCTACGTCGGCACCACGACCGGCCAGCTGTTCATCAGCCCGGACGCCGGTCGCAGCTGGCAGCTCGTCCCGTACACCTTCCCCGGGATCCACTCGGTCAGCGTCGCCGACCCGACGAGCGGCTGACCGCGGGGCGGCACCCGCCCTCCGGCCGGCGCGGGGCAAGAGCGGATATGGCGCCGGGGTTCGACCCCCCGAATGGCCGAGCCGGTCGTCGTCGGGCATGACGTCTGGAAGATCTACGGGGCCGGCGAGACCGCCGTACCGGCGCTGCGGGGGTTGAACGTCGAGATCCGGCGGGGCGAGGTCCTGGCGGTCATGGGCCCGTCCGGCTGCGGCAAGACGACGTTCCTGAACTGCTTCAGCGGGCTGGACGACATCTCGCGGGGCGAGGTCACGCTCGAGGGGACCAACATCCACACCATGCCGGACGCGCAGAAGAGCGCCTACCGCGCGCGGCGCACGGGGTTCGTCTTCCAGTCGTACAACCTGCTGCCGATCCTGTCGGCGGAGGAGAACGTCGAGATGCCGCTGCTGATCGCCGGCCGCCCCGCCAGCGAGGCCCGCAGCGAGGCCCGGGCGATCCTCAAG
>JASHTI010000078.1 GCA_030040625.1 Thermoplasmata archaeon | reverse complement strand
GTGCGATCGACCCCGTGGAGGCGCCGCGCGGCGCGGCGACCGCCCCGCCACCGGCCGCGGGCGGCGCCGGGGCGCTACTGGATGCGATCCTTCAGTCGAAGAGCGAGCTGTTCCGCGGGAGCCGAGAGGTCCTGCGCGACTCCTACGTTCCGGCGCGGCTGCCGCACCGGGAGGAGGAGGTCCGCAAGGTCGCCGAGATCCTCGGGCCTGCGCTCCGCGGCGACCTTCCCTCGAACCTGCTGATCTACGGGAAGATCGGCACGGGCAAGACCGCCGTCGTCGCCCAGGTCCGCCACGAGCTCGAGCGGCGGGCCTCGGCCGCCGGCCGGCTCGGCTTCGTGAGCATCAACTGCGCGAACATCGACACCTCCTACAGCCTGCTCCAGACGATCGGCAACACCTTCGTCACGACCGAGTCGGAGCGGATCCCGACCGGCTGGTCGCTGGACCGGGTCCAGGCGGCGATGGTCCGGGTCCTCGAGGCGCGGCACGGCACGACCGTCCTCGTGCTCGATGAGATCGACCGCCTGGTCGCCCGCAGCGGCGACAACGTCCTCTACACGCTGAGCCAGCTGAACACCGAGCTCGAAGGGGCCCGGGTCAGCCTCGTCGGGATCTCGAACGATCTCAAGTTCACCAACCAGCTCGACGCGCGGGTCCGCAGCCGGCTCAACGAGGAGAAGATCGTCTTCCAGCCGTACAACGCCGCCGAGCTGCAGGACATCCTTCGGGACCGGGCGAAGGAGGCGTTCAACGACGACGTCGTCGACCCGGGGGTCGTCGAACGGTGCGCCGCCTACGCGGCGCTCGAGAACGGCGACGCCCGCCGGGCGCTCGCGCTGCTTCGATTGTCGGCGGAGATGGCCGAGCGCGATCACGCCAAGCGGATCACACCGGATCACGTCGTCAAGGCGAAGAACCGGCTCGAGCAGGACATCGTCGTCGAGTGCTGCCGTACCCTGCCTCCGCACTGCAAGGTCCTGCTCTACGCGATCCTCCAGCTCTACGAGCGACGGCGCAACGGCGTGCTCACCGGGGAGGTCTACGACAGCTACCGGCGGCTCGCCGAGCGGCTCGGCCTCCAGCCGCTGCACGCCCGCTCGATCTCCAACTACGTCAGCGAGCTCGAGACGCTGGGGCTCATCCGGGCGACGATCGTCTCCCGGGGCCGCGGGGGTCGCACGCGCGAGATCCTGGTCGACGTCCCGATCTCCGAGACGGTCCCGGCGCTGGAGGAGGACCCGTTGCTCGCCCCGGTCGCCCGCCCGCGCAACCGCGGGCAGCTGCTCCTGACGAACTTCGACAACCCGAACCGCACCGGTCCGCTGTAGGGCCGGGGTTCAGGCGACCGCCGCCGCTTCCTCGGGGGACACCGCTACCGGCTCGAGGACCACCTGACGGCGCCGTCGCTCCTGCTTGAGCTCACGGAGGGCCTGGTCGAGCTCGCGCAGGTCGGCCATCGCCCGCCGGTAGCGGACGCGCACCAGCGTTCGGACGGCCGCGATCTCCCGGTCGAGCTGCTCGTCGGTCGCCCGGTAGCGGCTCATGCCGCCGCGCTGCTGTCGATCTGGGCCTTCTGCAGCTTGGAGGAGAAGTCGACGAAGACCGTCTTGATCTCCGTGAACTCCTCGATCGCGGCGCTCCCCGCCTCGCGGCCGCCGTTGCCCGTGTTCTTGACCCCACCGAACGGCAGCTGGACCTCCGCGCCGATCGTCGGCGCGTTGACGTAGGTGATCCCCGCCTCCAGGTCCTGGATCGCCCGGAACGCGAGGTTGACGTCGCGGGTGTAGATCGACGAGGAGAGCCCGTAGTCGACGTCGTTGGCGACGTGGACGGCCTCGTCGTACGAGCCGACCCGGATCACCGAGAGGACCGGTCCGAAGATCTCCTCCTTGCTGATGCGCGTGCCGTGCTTCGTCTCGAAGATCGTCGGCTGGACGAAGTAGCCGCGGTCGTAGGCGCCACCGGTCAGCTTGGCGCCGCCGTAGCGGAGCTTCGCCTCCTTGCGGCCGATCGCGATGTACTCGAGGATCTTCTTCTCCTGGTCGGCGGAGGCGACCGGGCCCATGGCGACCTTCGGGTCGAGCGGGTCGCCGATCGGGAACTTCTCGAGCCGCGCGATGAGCTTGGTGAGGAAGGCGTCCGCGATTTTCTCGTGGAGGATGAGCCGGCTCGTCGCCGTGCAGCGCTGGCCCGAGGTGCCGAACGCCCCGAAGAGGACCCCGTCCAGTGCGAGGTTGAGGTCGGCGTCCTCCATGAGGATCACGGGGTTCTTACCGCCGAGCTCCAGGTGGACCATCTTGAGGCCTTGGGCGCCGCGGACGTAGACGTCCCGGCCGGTCTCGACCCCGCCGGTGAAGGAGACCGTGCGGATGCGCGGGTCGTCGATCAGGGCGTGGCCGACGACGCTGCCGGAACCCGTGACGAAGTTGAGGACCCCCGCCGGGACGCCGGCCGCCTCGTAGAGGCGGACGACCTCGGCCGCGCAGCGCGCGGTGGCGCTCGC
>JASHTI010000077.1 GCA_030040625.1 Thermoplasmata archaeon | reverse complement strand
GCGTACTCCAGGACGATCATCCGGGGCGGATGCGAAGAGCCGCTCCCGACGGCGAGGATGCCGCCGCACCCCATCTTCGCGAGCGCCGCTTCGTCGAAGACGGTGACCTTCAGCCCCAGCTCGGTCCCCAGCCGCCGCGCCTCTTCGGCGATCCGTTCGGGGAAGGCGACGTTCGGGGGGAGGTTCGCCCGCTCTCGGGTCCATACGGTCGCTTCGGCGATCGTCCGCTCCTCGTCCAGCGCGCGGCTGAGGCTCGCCCGGCGGGACCGGGCCGCGGCGCCGAGGTAGATCGTCGCCTCCTCCACGCCGGCCTCGAACGTCGCCTTGTACTGGTAGAACTCGTAGCCTCCGAGGACCGCGCCGTCGGCGATCGCCCGGAGCGCCCGTTCCGCGTCGACCCCGCCGGCCACGAACGAGGGGAGCGCGAAGCCGACCCGGGGGGCCGCCTTCCCTCGGAGCCCCTTGACCGCTTCCGCGGCGGCGCGGCGCGCGACCTCGGCGGAGTACTTCGCACGCGGCCCGAGGCCGACCAGGACGAGCCGGCCCCCGTCGGACGGGCGGTGGAGGACCGTGAGCTCGCGGCGCTTGCCCCGGAACTCCTTCTGGGCCCAGCTGCGGGCGAGCACGCCGCCCGTGGCGGCGTCCTCGGCGGCGAGCGCCTTCGGGAACGGCTCGAGACCGTCGCCGCGCTCAAAGATCCCGCGGATCAGGACCGGGGGTGCGGCCGCGAGGGCCTCCCCCGGCTCCAGCCGAAGGCGAACCGGCGGAGGGCTCTCAGAACGAGGGACGGACCTTCTGGCGGTCGATGCGGATTCCGGTGGGGGTGATGGCGACGAGGTTCTTGGCGATGCCAGCGACATCGCCGCCCGTATCCTTGGCGACGTTCTTGAGGTCGATGCTCATGCGCTTCATCGCGATCTGGTCGTTCGCGATGGACGTGTAGTCGAGCAGGACGATGTCGCCCTGGTAGGCGAACTTCGAGATCGTGTGGAGGTCCTCGTAGCGGAGGATCTCGGCCAGCCGGACCGCCCCGTGAGCGCCCGCGAGCGCGGCCGCCTCGTCCTCGAACTGCATGGTGCCGAGGTCGAGGAACGACCCCTCTTCCAACGTCTCGCTGCCGTGGTGCCGCCGGAGAATGCCGCTCTTCTTCATCATGAGGAGGACCTCACCGCTGGGCGCATCGAGCGCGGGTTCGTTTCTTAAGGCTATCGTTCGATGGGCGCCTCCGCCGGGGCCGGAGGCGGTCCGGCGACCTCGGCGAGCGACGCCGCGGGGAACCGGAGGCAGAACGTCACGCGGTAGACGTCCTGACCGTTCTTCCGGCCCACGAGGCTCGCCGACTCGACCAGTCCGGCGGCGAACCGCTGCTTGGCGAGACGGGCGACGGCGCGCGCCGCGAGCGTGTCGGTGAAGAAGACGTCCAGCCCCTCGGGGAGCTCCTCGCGCCAGGCGACCGCCTGCCGCCAGTCCGCCCGGGACTCCTCCCGCAGCCGGTCCCAGAGCGCGCCGAGCTGTCGGCGCAGCTCCTTCGGCCGCCGCGTCCGCGGGGCGGCCTCGCCCCGGAGCTGCAGCCGGGCGGTGTAGTAGCGGCCGCTGCGGCGCCCGCAGTCGGTGCAGGTCCGGGCCACGACGCGGGCGGTGAGGGCGAGAGGGACGTCCCGCTCGATCCCCCGGAAACGGACGCGGGCCGTACCCCGGAGCTCCCGGAGCGAGCGGCTGCGCGCCGTCTCCTCCCAGTGGAGCGTGCGGACCCCCGCCTCGGGGTGGAACTCCAGGAACGGCGCCAGGTCCTCGGACGAGAGGACCGAGGAGAGCCCCGCCCGCTCCCAGTGGCCCCGGCTCCAGCGGGCGCCGCACTGGGGGCAGAGGACGATCTCCACCTGCTTCGGCGCGCGGACCAGCGCGACGCGGGCGGCGGCGCACGCGTCGCAGACCCCCTCGGTCAGGGGAACGCCGGTGCGGCCGCAGACGACGCAGAACTCCCCGGTCGGCATCGGGCCCCCGCCCTAGCGGAGCATCGCGAAGATCTCGGCGTGCGGGACGCCCCCGAGCTCGGTGGTCGCCCCCTCGCCGACGTGGCCGTGCGCGCTCGCGATCTTCAGCACGCGCGGACCGAGGAGGTTCGCGACGGTGGCCCGCTCCAGGGCCCAGAGGAACTCCTCCTCCGAGACCTCCCGCTCCCCGTAGAAGTCGCCCGTGACCCGCACGGTGCGGCCGTTGCCGCCGACCGGCAGCTCCCGGCCGAGCAACTCGACGTCGCACGCCGCCACGACGAACTCCGCGCGGACCCGGTGGATCCGCATCACGACCCCGCCCTGCCCCACGGCGACCTCCGCCCCCTCCGAGACCGGGGGTCGGATAAAACCCGGCCCGGCCGCTCAGAAGCGCGTCAGCTGGTAGCGGTCGGTGCGCGGCTCGATCACTTCCCCCTGGTTGCGGAGCGTCTGGAGGATCGCCTCGGCCCGGGCTTCCGTGACGTCGTGGCGCGCCATCGCCTCGAGGTAGGCGGCCATCGAGAACTGCCCGCCCGGCGCTCCCTGGAGCTCGCGCATGGTCGCGCGCGCGAGCTCGAACTGCTCGCGCTGGCTGTGGCTGACGCCGGTCTGCGTGATGTCGATGTCGATCTGGCCCTGCGGGGTCATCGCGACGCGGCGCAGGTAGTTCTCCATGATGCGGATCGCGCGCTGGGCATCCTCGGGGCGGACGACGTCCGAGAGCCGCGCCCGGGCCGCCGCCTCGCTCAGCCGGACGAGCGCCTCCAGCTGGCGCGCGGTGATCGGGACCGGCGCGTCCGGCTCCTCCCCCTGGCGCCGGACCCGGACGTAGTAGTCCTCGAGCACGGCGAGCGCCTCGTCCAGCAGCCGCGGCTGGACGCCCCGCGCGTAGGCGACGTACTTCTTCAATAGGTCCGGCGGGAACGGGGGGGCGTCCCCCTCGGTGCCGCCGACGCCGGCGCGCCCGACGTCCCGGTGCGAGGCGAGGATCCGGTTCGCGAGCTTGCGGTCCCGGTCCTGGTTCGGCTGGTCGCGGATCGAGAAGATCACGTCGAACCGGGAGAGGAGCGTCGGCGGGAGATCGATCTGCTCGCTGATCGGGCGCTCGGTCGTGAACCGCCCGAGCTTCGGGTTCGCGGCGGCGAGGACGGGACACCGGGCGTTCAGCGTCGAGGTGATCCCCGCCTTCGCGATGGAGACGGTCTGCTGCTCGAGCGCCTCGTGCATCGCCGAGCGATCCTCCGGGCTCATCTTGTCGAGCTCGTCGATCACCGCCATGCCACCGTCCGCGAGGACGAGCATGCCGGCCTCCAGCATCCACCGGCCCCCGGCGAAGTCGTCCTTCACCGCCGCGGCGGTGAGCCCGGCGGCGGTCGTCCCTTTGCCGCTCGTGTAGATGCCGCGCGGGGCGACCTGGCTCACGTAGCGGAGAAGCTGGCTCTTGGCGACCCCCGGGTCACCGACGAGGAGGATGTGGATGTCGCCCCGGACCCGGACCCCGTCCGCGTGGTTCTTGACGACCCCGCCGAAGAGCTGGAGGGCGACCGCCTCCTTCTCCTCCTCCATCCCCTTGATCGTCGGGGCGAGCGACAAGACGATCTTGTCGACGACCGTCGGGTCGTTCCGGAACCGCTCGATGACCGCGATGTCGTCCGGCGAGATCTCGATCTCCGAGTACTCCAGGCTCTTCGACTCGAAGGAGTTCGCGAGGACCATCACATCGAACGTCGTGTTGCGCACGACGCCCCCGCGCCCCGGGCTCGCCCGCTGGTAGCTCTTCAGGACGCCGTTGAGGATGATCCGGTTGCCCGGCAGGACCTTCCCCGCGAGGTCCTCGACGAGAAGGACGGAGAGCCCCTGCGGGTGCGCGCCGTGCTTGAGCGTCTCCGGCCGCTCCTGGACCTCGATCCGCTGGGCGTCGACGTAGGTGGACTCCTCCGTGAGCAGGCGGAACCGGGTCCGCCCCTGGGTCTTGCCGCACTCCGGGCACTCCAGCGGCTCGCGGAAGACGAACGACGCCTCGTCCTGCGGCTCATGGAACTTGGTGTGGCAGGAGACGCACTCGAAGACGGCGTCGCGGATCTGCGGCCGGACCTCGCTCACGCGGCGGACGATCCCGTCGATCGCCAGGAAGTGGTTCAGATCGGTCTCCCGGATCGCCCGGACGAGCCGACCGGCGGTCGGCGGGAGCCCGAGGACGCGCAGCCGGAGCGCCTGCGCGTCCGGGCCCGAGACCGGCAGCAGCTCCCGCATCGCCCGCACGCCGGCGTCCAGGAGCTCCTCGGGGCGCTCGAGGAGGAGGTCGGCGAGGCCGGTGTCGATCGCGTCGATCGCGCCGAAGGCGATCTCGAGCGACCGCTCCTCCGGGAACCGGTCGAAGATCCGGAGGACCTGCGGGCGGAGGCCCGCCTCCTCGAGAACCGCCACCCACCGGCCCTGCAGTTCGGGCGGGGCGGGCAGCGTCGTGCGCGCAGCGACCATCGCGGCTCCCCTACGGCTCGAGGCGGTAGCGGTCGCGCGGGAAGAGGCGGCCCTCCCGTATATTGGGGAGTTCGGCGAGCGCCTGGACCAGCCGGTCGATCCCGAGGCCCCAGCCGCCGTGCGGGGGCATCCCGAACCGGAACGCCTCGAGGTAGCCCGGGAAACTCGCCGGGTCGAGGCCGGCGCCGCGAATGTTCTCGAGGAGCCGGTCGTACCGGTGCTCCCGCCGCCCGCCGCTCGCGATCTCGAGCCCGCGGTAGCCGAGGTCGAAGTAGCCGGTCTTGCTCGGGTCGTCGTCCCGACGCCACGCGTAGAACGTCGACTGCTTGACGACGGTCGGGTAGTCGGTCAGGAAGTAGAACGGGGCGTGGAGCTCCCGCTCGACGCGCTCGCCGATCGCCTTCTCCTCTTCGGTCGAGAAGTCGCGTCCGGCGCCCGGGCGGCCGAGCCAGGACTCCGCCTGGTCGAACGGGATCCGGGGGAACGGCTGTACGATCGTCGGGAACCGCTCGCTGAGCGGCGAGCCCCGGGCGGCGAGCGCCTTGCGGGTTCCTTCGACCGCGTCGACGACGATCCCCTCGAGGACCGCGCGGATCTCCTCGGGGTCGGTGACGTAGCCGATCTCCCCGTCGAGCATCGTCAGCTCCGTGACGTGGCGGACGGTGTCCGACGGCTCCGCGCGGAAGACCGGGGCGATCTCGAAGACCCGCTCGAAGCCGGCGCCGATCAGCATCTGCTTGTACAGCTGCGGGCTCTGCGCGAGGTAGGCCTTCGTGCCGAAGTAGTCGACCGCGAACAGCGTCGCCCCGCCCTCGGCGCCCTGGCGGAGCAGCTTCGGGGTCTCGATCTCGAGGAAGCCCCGCTGGACGAACGCGGTGCGCAGCGCCGCCAGCAGCTCGGCCCGCAGCTCGAAGATCGCCCGGACCGCCGGTTTGCGCAGGTCGAGGACGCGGTGGTCGAGCCGGGTGTTGAGGTCCGCGGAGACCTTGTCGACGACGCCGAGCGGCAGCGGGACCTCCGCCACCGAGAGCGGCGTCACGCGGAACGGCAGCAGCTCGACGCCACGGCGGGACTTGGCGGAGCGCTGAACCGTCCCCTCGACCTCGACGACCGACTCGCGGGCGAGCCCCTCCAGGGTCGTGAAGAGGGCGGGCTCGGTCGTCCCCTTCTTCAGCGTGACCTGGGTCGTGCCGCTGCCGTCCCGGACGAGCGCGAAGGCGACCCCGCCGAGCGCGCGGTACTCCTCGAGGTGGCCGGCGATCCGGACGGCCTCGCCGTCCCGCTCGGCGAGCTCACGCGACAGCCGGCGCGGGAGCGGCACGCGGAGCGACCTCCTTGCGGGCGACCGCGGCGCGCACGAGCCCCAGGTAGAGCGGGTGCGGCGACTCCGGACGCGAAAGGAACTCAGGATGGTACTGGACGCCGAAGAAGAACGGGTGGCCGGCGAGCTCGAACGCCTCGACGCGGCCGTCGACCGACATCCCGGCGACGGAGAGGCCGGCCGCCGCGAAGCGCTCGAGGTACTTCGGATTGATCTCGTAGCGGTGGCGGTGCCGCTCCCACAGCTCGGTCTTCCCGTACAGCCGGGCGAGGGCCGAGTCGGGGGTGAGAAGGACCTTCTGGGCACCGAGGCGCATCGTGCCGCCGAGCCCGGGGAGCGTCTTCTGCTCCTCGAGCAGGCAGACGACCGGCTCCGGCGTGGCGGGGGCGACCTCGGTGGTGTTCGCCTCGGCGAGTCCCAGGACGTTGCGCGCCAGCTCGACGGCCGCCATCTGGAATCCGTAGCAGACGCCGAGGAACGGGATCTGCTCGCGCCGGGCGAGCTCGATCGCCTGGACCTTCCCCTCGACGCCCCGCGCCCCGAAGCCTCCGGGGACGAGGAGGCCGTCCGATCGCGCGATGCGCCCGAGCAGCGCGGGGTTCCGGGTCAGGTCCTCGGCGTCGTACCACTGCATCCCGACCTCGACCCCGAGGTGGCCCTGGCAGTGGTGGAACGCCTCGGCGTGCGAGAGGTAGGCGTCCCGCAGCTCCGTGTACTTGCCGACGACGGCGATCTCGATCGGTCGGTCGGCGCGTCGGTACGTCGCGAGGAACTCCTTCCACGCCGCGTACTCGGGCTCGCGGTCCGGCAGGCGCAGGAGCCGCGCCAGCAGAGGACCGACCCCCTGCGCCTCGAGCACGAGGGGGACCTCGTAGATCGTCGCCTGGTCCGGCACCGAGATGACCGCCTCGGGGGGGACGTCGCAGAAGAGGGAGATCTTCGCCTTGATGTCGGGGCTCAGCGGCGCCGGGCCGCGCGCGATGATCACGTTCGGGCGGATCCCGATCGCGCGGAGCTCGCGCACGGAGTGCTGCGTCGGCTTGGTCTTCGCCTCGCCGACCGGGCCGACGACCGGCACCAGCGTCGTATGGACGAACGCCATGTGGCCCTCGCCGACCTCGTAGGAGAGCTCCCGGAGCGCCTCGAGGAACGGCATCGATTCGATGTCGCCGACCGTCCCGCCGACCTCGACCAGGATCACCTCGGCGCCGTTCGCCTCCGCGAGCTCCCGGATCGTCCGCTTGATCTCGCCGGTGACGTGCGGGATGATCTGAACGGTGTTGCCGAGGTAGTCGCCGCGGCGCTCCTTGTCGATCACCGACCGGTAGATCTTGCCCGTCGTCAGGTTGTGCCCGCCGGAGAGGCTCTGGCCCAGGAACCGCTCGTAGTTCCCCAGGTCGAGGTCCGCCTCCGTGCCGTCGTCCAGCACGAAGACCTCGCCGTGCTGGTACGGGTTCATCGTCCCCGCGTCGACGTTGAGGTACGGGTCGATCTTGACGATCGTTACCGGGATCCCGCGCGCCTTCAAGAGGCGGCCGAGCGACGACGTCGTGATCCCCTTGCCGAGGCCGGAGATCACGCCGCCGCTGACGACCAGAACCTTCACCGCAGAACCCCGCCGCGCGTACCGGACCTCGCGCATAAAGTCTGTGCCGAACGTCCGCGCGCGCGAGCGCTGACGGCGCCCCGGCGAGCGCTCGACGACTAGCCCGGGAGCCTTCGGCCGCTCGGGTCCCGATGGAAACGGCCGAACTCCGTCTCGCCGAGCAGCCGCCCGGCCTCGAAGACCGGTCCGTCCGTGCAGACGTGGAACGGGCCGAGCGCGCAGGCGTCGCACATCCCGAGCGCGCACTTCATGTGCCGTTCCACCGAGCAGAACGTGGGGACCCCGCGACTCCGGGCCGCCTCGACGACCTTCAGCATCATCACTTCCGGGCCGCAGGTCCAGACGGCGTCGAACGGCCTCTCGCCGAGCAGGCGCGCGGTCGGCCCGGTGACGAACCCCCGGGTGCCCGCGCTCCCGTCGTCCGTCGCCTCCACCACCTCGGCCCCCATCGCCCGGAAGCGCTCCGCGAACAGCAGTTCGGGGGCGGTGGTCGCGCCGAGGGCGACCGTGACCGAAGCGCCGCGCTGTCGCGCTTCCGCCGCCGCGGGGGCGAGCACGGCCGCGCCCGAGCCACCGGCCACCACGAGCAGGCGGCGGGGGCTCAGGTCGAACGCTCGGCCGTACGGCCCGCGGACCCCGATCCGCGTCCCGGCGCCCAGCCCGAGGACGCGGCGGCTGGTGTCCCCCATCGCCTTCACAGTGACCCCCTTGCGCGGGCCGTCGGTGTACGAGAGCGACATCGGCAGCTCGTCGTCCCCCGGGATCCACAGCATTACGAACTGCCCGGGGGCTGCGACGGGAGCGAAGTCGAACCGGAGGGTCACCGTGGAAGGGGTCTCCTGGACCCGCTCGACCACCGGCACGACCTCGCGCACGGGGTAGCGAGAAACGCGCCCTTCATAGGGTCACGCGCCCGCGCGCGGCGGCGCCGGCGTTAGGAGCCGCGGTTTCCTCCCGGGGGCATGAGCCGCGAGTGGGTCGCCTGGCACGAGGGGTACCGACCGGGCTCTCGCCTGGCCCGCCGCCTGGCGATCGTGCGTCGGCTCATCCGGAGCGCACTGGATCACGCGCCGCGGGGCCGGATCCGCCTCCTGAGCCTCTGCGCAGGGGACGGTCGGGACATTCTGGGGGTCCTCGCCGACCACCCTCGGGCGCGGGAGGTCGAGGGACTCCTCATCGATCGCGAACGCGCGCTCGTCGCGAGGGGCCGGCAACGGCTGGCGGCCCTCGGCCTCTCCCGTCTGCGTTTCGTGCGGGGCGACGCCTCGCGAAGCACCTCGGGGGCCCCCGCCGTGCCGGCCCAGCTGGTGCTCGCCTGCGGGATCTTCGGGAACGTCAGCGACCGGGACGTCGCCCGGACGATCGCCGAGCTCCCCCGGCTCTGCGCCCGCGGGGGGACCGTCATCTGGACCCGCGGTCGGTTCCCTCCGGACCTCACGCCGACGATCCGCCGCTGGTTCGTCGAGGCGGGCTTCGCGGAGCTCGCCTTTCGGACCGTCCGCGGCTCGACCGCCGCCGTCGGCGCCCACCGGCTCCGTTCGGCCCCCCTCCCCTTCCGCCGCGGGCTCCGGCTGTTCACGTTCCTCCCGAAGGCGCAGCGGCCGAGCGCCGGGAGGCCCTCCCGGGCGGTCCGGCCGGCCGGCGAGCCGGCTCAGGGCGTCAGCGCGCGGAGGCGCCCGCCGAACCGCGCGCGAGCCCGACGGCCGCCCCCGCGCTCGGGATCCCCTCGCGGTCGAGCAGGTTCGAGAGGCCGGCGCTGAGCCGCCCGAATACCTCGATGCCGTCGAACGCCACGGCGGTACCGAGTTGCACCGCGCTCGCGCCGGCCATCAGGTACTCGAGCGCGTCCTCGGCGGTGCGGACCCCGCCGATCCCGATCACCGGGATCGACACCCGCGCGGCGATCTGCCAGACGCAGGCCAGCCCGACCGGCTTGATCGCGGCGCCGCTCAGGCCCCCGAGGCCGTGGGCCAGGACCGGGCGGCGCAGGGTCACGTCGATCGCCAGCGCGCGCAGCGTGTTGATCGCGCTCACCGCTCGGGCGCCCGCGCGCTCGGCGGCGACGGCGAGCGCCGCGGGGTCGGCCGAGTTGGGGGTGATCTTCGCGATCACCGGCACCGACACCCGAGCGACGACGGCCCGGACGATCTCGGCGACGGCCTCGGGCGTCCCGCCGACCTCGGTGCCGTAGCCCTCGGCGTGCGGGCAGCTGAGGTTCAGTTCGACCGCCGCGACGCCGGTCCCTGCGATACGCTCGGCGAGCGTCGCGAACTCCTGGGCGTCGCCTCCGAAGACGGAGCCGATGACGGTGGCCCCCGCCTCCCGCGCCGCCGCGATCTCCCGGGGGTACTCGTCGATCCCCGGATTCGGGAGGCCCATCGCGTTGAGCATCCCCCACCGCTCGTACGTCTCGATCGTCGGGTTCGGATAGCCGGGGCGCGGCACCGAGCCGATCGACTTCGTGACGACGGCGCCGGCGCCGGCCTTCCAGGCGCCCGCGAGGGAGACCCCGCTCTCCCCCCAGATACCGGAGGCGAGGATGAACGGGTTCCGCAGCTCGACGCCGGCGATGCGGACGGTGAGGTCGCCCACCGACTCCCTCGACAGGAGCCGCGCTTAAATGGCCTGTCCCCGCTGGCGGGCCGATGCACCTCGAAAAGCTGACCGACGCGGCCCGGTCGGCGCTGGAGGAGGCGTTCCGGCGCGCGGCCGACCTGCGGCACCCGTCGGTCGAGCCGGAGCATCTGCTGCTCGCGCTCGTCTCCGCGCGCGACGGCCCGGCGGCGTCGCTCCTCCAGGGCGTGGACGTCGACCTCGACCGTCTCCAGGAGCAGCTCCAGGCCCGGCTGCAACAGCGGCCGACGGCGGACCACGTCGCGCCCTCGGATCAGTACATCTCCCGCGGGCTGTCGCAGGTCATCGACGCCGCCGAAGCCGAGGCGGCGAGGCGCAAGGACCGTTACACGTCGGTCGACGGCCTGGTCCTGGGCCTCGCCTCGGTCGCCTCGCCGGCCCGCGAGCTCCTCGAGGAGCTCGGCGTTCGGGCGCCGGCCCTGCGGGCGGCCATCGAGCGGGTCCGGGGCGCCGAGCGCCCGGTCGAGAGCCGGGGCGCCGAGGCGCAGTACCAGGCGCTCGAGAAGTACGGCCGGGACCTGACCGCGCTCGCGCAGCAGCGCAAGCTCGACCCGGTGATCGGCCGGGACGAGGAGATCCGGCGGGTGATCCAGATCCTCGCACGTCGGACGAAGAACAACCCCGTTCTCATCGGCGATCCCGGGGTCGGCAAGACCGCGGTCGTCGAGGGGCTGGCCGGACGGATCGCCGCCCGGGACGTCCCGGAGGCGCTGCGCGACCGCCGGATCATCGCACTCGACCTCGGGGCGCTGCTGGCCGGTGCGAAGTTCCGGGGCGAGTTCGAGGAGCGGCTGAAGGCGGTCCTCAAGGAGGTCGAGCAGGCCGAGGGGGCCGTCATCCTGTTCATCGACGAGCTGCACACCCTGGTCCACGCCGGGGCGACCGAGGGGGGCGCGCTCGACGCCTCGAACCTCCTCAAGCCGGCGCTGGCCCGCGGTACGCTCCACTGCATCGGTGCCACGACGACCCAGGAGTATCGCCGCTACATCGAGAAGGACGCCGCGCTCGAGCGCCGGTTCCAGCCCGTCCCGGTCTCCGAGCCGACGGTGGAGGACACGATCTCGATCCTCCGCGGCCTCAAGGAGCGGTACGAGATCCACCACGGGGTCCGGATCGCCGACGCCGCGATCGTCGCGGCGGCGACGCTCTCCGCCCGGTACATCCCGGACCGCCA
>JASHTI010000076.1 GCA_030040625.1 Thermoplasmata archaeon | reverse complement strand
TGACGTCGTCCAGTCCGGGCAGGACATACTCGGCGACGCGGTGAACGTGGCGGCGCGGATCGAGCCACTCGCGGAGCCGGGCGGGATCTGCGTCTCCGGAGCCGTCTACGATCAGGTGCGTTCCAAGGTCACCGAACAGTTCGAGAAGCTCGAGCCCCGATCCCTGAAGGGCGTCGCCGCACCGGTCGAAGTCTACCGTGTGGTGCCGTCCTGGGCCGGAACCGGAGGGGAGTCCAACAATGGGTCCTCGAACACGGCCGACAAGACACGCATCGCAGTGCTCCCGTTCGCCAACATCAGTCCGGACCCGAACGACGAGTACTTCGCCGATGGGCTGACCGAGGAGCTGATCGCGAATCTGTCGCTCGTTCCGGGCCTGAAGGTGATTGCCCGCACATCGGTCATCGGCTACAAGAAGGCCGAGAAGAAGGTCGCCGCGATAGGGAAGGAGCTCGGCGTCGGCACGGTAGTTGAGGGGAGCGTTCGCCGAGCTGCGAACAAGATCCGGGTCACGGTGCAGGTCATCGACGTCGGGACGGAGGAGCACCTCTGGACCGCGAAGTACGACGATGACCTGGACGACATCTTCGCGGTGCAGAGCGAGATCGCCACCAAGGTCGCCACCTCGTTGCCGGGAAGCCTGGTCAAGCCCCAGGCGCCCGTGCCGGAGCTCGAGCGCCCCAAGGAGACCCAGGCGTACCTCGCCTACCTGCAGGGGCAGGCATTGGTCTGGAAGACCGACGAGCCGTCGCTGCGGAAGTCGCTGGAACACTTCCAGCGGGCGATCGAGTCGGACCCGACCTTTGCCCGGGCCTATGCGGGCCTCGCCCGCGCGTACATCAACCTGGGCACGGAAGGCTACCTGACCTGGACCGGCGCCATCGAGATGGGGAAAGCTTCCGCCGAGAGGGCGAGCAAGCTCGACCCCGACCTCGCGGACGCACACTGTGCCCTGGGGGAGTTGGCGTTCATGGCGGACGCCCCCGCGGAGATTCTAGATCGGGAGCTCCGTCGGGCGCTGGAGCTCAACCCCAACCTCGCGCAGGCTCACAGTATCCTGAGCTCGCTCGCGGGCTCCTTTGGTATCATGGAATCGTACACCCTCCTCGCGGACGAGGCCTATCGGCTCGATCCGCTCTCCCCGCCGATGATTCGTCGGCAGGGCGAGGCCTACTTCAATTCGGGACGGTACGAGGAGGCGCTCGTCCACTGGCGCGCGCACACCGAGCTGGACCCGATCGACGCCTACCGGGGCCTCGCCGAGTGCGCGATGCTGAAAGGGGACCTCGAGGAAGCCCACCGAATGGTCTTGGCACTGGAGCAGGCTGCCCCGAACAGCGATCCGGCGCTCCTCAGCCGAGGCGTGCTTGCGGCGATGCGCGGGGACCGCGACGCCGCAGTGAGTATGATCGCGAAGCTCGATCAACTGTTCAAGAAGGGGACCTCCCGCCAGTCCTCCATCGGGTACATCTACCACGCGCTCGGGGACCTGGACAAGTACTTCGAATACATGGTCGCCGCCGCGAAAAACCACACCCTGCAGGCGGTCCGAGTCCGTCTGTCGCCGTTGCTCGCCGCCGCCCGGAAGGACCCACGCTTCGTCATGCTGGTGATCCAGGCCGGGCGTCCCATGCAGGCCACCAACCCGGCCAGCTGATCACCGGGTTGGCCGAGGCTCAGCGAGCCTCCTTCGGCTGGTAGCTGGTGCCAAGGCTCAGGAGAGGGCCGGCCGCCTAGCGCTTCCGACGGTAGCGGTGGAGCACTACCCCGTTACTGAAGGTCCAGGACCGCAGATGTTGCAGGTTGCGTGCTCTTGAGAGCGGACCGAAGAGCCGATACCCACCCTGCCCGAGAATGATCGGCACAACCGCGAGCAGGTACTCGTCCACGAGGTCTTCCTCGATCAGCGCTCGGGGGAATGCGACACCCCCGAGCACCAGCAGGTTCTTCCCGGGTCGCCTCTTGAGCCGCTGAATCTCCGACTTCAGGGAGCCTCGGACGATCGTGGTGTTCTTCATCTTGGGACTGCGGAGCGACTTAGAGAAGACCACCTTCGGCGTCTCGACGATCGAGCGCGCCTGCTCCCGCCAACTCCTCGGGCTCTTCGGGTCCGCGAGAGTCTTTGGCCAGAACCTACTGAACTGATTGTACGTGCCCCTGCCCAAGAGAAGGGTGTCGGTCTTGGCTGCGCCGGTCAGGCGCAGGGCTTGGTCGACCTCCTTCCAGTAGTGACGGTCGCCTATGGGGACAAACCCTTCCCTGCTGTCAGCGAAGCCGTCTAGGGTCATGTGCATCTGGAGCACCACCTCGCGCATTCTGACGCCCCTCGGCTGACCCTCGAATCGGACCAGTCTCTTGATGCTTGTCGGTGAGCCAAGAAGCTGGCGCGGGCATGGCCGTGGATGAGGCAGGGCTGGCGAGTGCCACTCCCCGGCCCTCCCACTTCTCCAGTTATGATAGCCTGAAATATGTCTACTGATTGATAACTCACGATGCCTCTGACCAAGCGGGACACGTCCGCCGGCTTCCATCCGAACCTGAGGGTGCGAGATGATGTGGGCGCACCTGCCACGGAGTGCCTGAGGCTGGACGGAATCCTCGAAACCCGGTTGCTCTCGCCACAGCTGCACCAAATCCTTCTCGGGATGGCGAGGGTGCGCAACGCGGTGAGCAGCTTCAGGCTCGAGGGTGAGTCAGTGGAGCTCGATCGCGCTCGCGAGATCGTAGCAGGAGCTGCACCCGGCTCACCCTCTGAAGAGGGCGTAGCGCGACTGGCTCGAGCCTACTCCGGGCTAGCGGGCAACCGCCTCCCCGACCTCTCGGTTGATGGAGTGAAGGAGATTCATCACACCCTTTTCACGGGGCTGCTCCACGATGGCAAAGGAGTCCTCCGTGACGATTGGGTTGGAGTCACGAAGCCCGAGCAGAACTACATCATCAACGAAGGCTCGGGCAGTCTGCGCTTCACTCCGACACCCCCCCATCGAACGATCCCGGAGCTCGAGTCTCTGTTTGACTGGTACCGCTCCTCACGCTACGACTACCTCGCCCCCGTCGTGGCTGCGTTGTTCTTCGCAGAGTTCCAGGCGATCCACCCATTCATGGACGGCAACGGCCGCGTAGGGCGGTTCCTGAACATCGCCATTCTGAGAGATCTCGGCTGCTCGAAGGCCCCGCTGATTCCGCTGGATACTCGGTTCTTCCGGACCTCCGAGAACTACTATGAGTTCCTTGGAACCACAAACTCGGGAGAGAACTACTCGCTGTGGGCTCGCTACTTCGCGTCCCAAACCAAGGAGGCCTACAAGGCTGCTGCGAAGCAAGCCAACCTGAGCCCGTTGATCTCTGACTTCACCCGAGAGAGCACCCGGAGGGTCCTGCGCTGGGTTCTCGGCGGAACGGGCGAGTGGTTTAGCCGAAGCGATTACCCCAATCCGTCCAGATACAGCCAGCCCGCCTTGTGGGCTGCCCTGGACGAGCTGAAGGCGGCTGGGATCCTGGAGGCTCGCGGAGAGCGTCGCGGTCGGCGGTACCGCCTTAGATCACAATTCCTTGCTGAGGTCTACTCCCGGCGATTCTAGGGTTGTGTCAATCGGCTCCGGGGTGCAAGGGCCATTCAACCCCCACCGCCCGGCGGCGCTCGAGCTTCCGGCAGTCCGGGGCGCCGGAGGATGGCGACGGCCAGCGCCACTCTGGTCCCGTGCCCGACACCGGTTACTGCCGTGAGAGCGGATCGGAGGCGGCCGCGTGGGGCTGGAGAGGGTCGGCCAAGCCAAGGCGCGGGTGGAATATGCGCAAAGCAAGGCGACCCCGCGCTGTAATCCTGACTCGACCCGCACGCCTCCGGCCCTCCAGCTCCACTAGGCCGGGTGGCTCCGCTAGACGGTCTAGGATAGCCTGCAACCGGGCGTATCGAGCCTGGACTGTCCTGTTTGCAATCTCCGGGGGGAAGAGACCCAGTTCCTCGATACCGCGTATCAGATCCTTCTTCGAGAGCCCCGTTAGATTCTCCGCCAACAGGCTGAGCAGCTGAAGCCCAGCCTCGGACGGCGCGGCTAATCCGAAGGTAGGCACCGTATCGATTGAAGCGACGCCGCTTGCCAAGGGTTTGGGCGGCTCCGATCGCTCGTAGCTCCGCATGCGAACGTAGTACGGAACCCCCCCGTTCCCCATGCAGGCTAGGGCCGCGGCGACGGCCTCCAGCTTGCTTCCAGTCGACAAGTTCACCCAGACGGAATTGCCGGCTTGTACCTCACTTCTTATAATCGCCGAGAACGTCTCCACAGCGGTTTCGAGGGTCCAGAGGTCCGTCTTTACCACACGGACCTCAACGCTGGGTCGCCAGGCCCGTAGCTGCTTGATGACCTTCTCACGAAAGGGTGCAGCACGGTCCTCGGAATCGTCCCGCGCTCGTACGAGGTAGATGCGATCTGCCTCGTGGCGGGTTATCGGCTCCACCACTCGGTCGACATAATACCCGACCGGCGCCACCTCGACGCGGACGGGCGGGTGTGTTTGCTCCAACACTTACCAATACTGGTAACTCAGCCTATTAAGCTGACGTACTATAAATATCGCACTTCGTTCTCGAAGGCGGGCCCGGAGTTCACCGAGGCGATGCCAGGTTACAGCGAGGATCGGCTCTCCGAGATATTCGAGTATGGCCGCGGCGAGTGCGCATGCTGCGGGAAGCAGTTGAGCTACTCTAACTACGGCAGCTTCGGAAGCCGGGGCGCCTGGGAGGTTGACCATCGGGTGCCAGCCTCGCGGGGCGGAAGTCAGAATCTTCGCAACCTCCAACCTATGTGTATTCCCTGCAACCGTGCAAAAGGCGACACCGACCACTGCAGCTATTGTGGCTGCGCGAGGTAAGGATGACAGACCTGCCAGTTGCATCGTTGTCGGCTATCACCCTGGGGGTGCTGATGGAGTTGTACGGGTGGTGGCATCTGCTGTTTGTACCGGGTATATACGGGGCTGCGATCGAGCTGTACGCAGGCCTTGCGCTATTCGGGGCCCTGCTTGTGATTCTCGGTTCCGTTTTCCGCGACTCCTAGTCTAGGCGCCGCCAATCTGCGAAGTCACAACTTCTCTATGGGGGACCAAGCCTTCGACTCTGCCGGCCTGGACCAGGGACCGCCAGCCACAGGATTGTTGGTCCATCTGAGTGTCGCTCGGTCAGCCCCGCCTTGGGCAGCCACTGCAAGACGCGAGGCTATCGGGGGGGCGGGGGGTCTAACTCAGATAGAGGTGCCGAGATGACCTTGGGGATGACGGCGGAGCCGATTACGTTCCAGAAGCAGCGCCGAGCTATTGCTCGGGCCCTGAGTGCGCTCTCCGCGAAAACCGGGCGTCCATTCTCAATGACCTCGAAACCCGGACGATTCGAGATCCAGAAAGCAGTCTATCTGCTGCGAAAGCTGGGCTACCCGGCGGCGGCCCGGCTTAGCTACAACATGTACCTCAACGGTCCATACTCCCCGGACCTGGCCGAACTTTACTACGCGCTGGGAGACGCGGGCTTGAGATCGGCCTCTCCGGCCGCCGATTTGAGTCCGTCGACTCTGGACACGGTTGCGTCTGCCATGGCCCGGGGGCCCGAGTTCTTGGAGGGCCTTACAACCGTGGTGGACGGGGTCACCTCCCGCGGCGACGTGCAGACAGCGCTAGCTTGGGCTAAGTCAATCAAACCCCACCTGAGCGAACCCACTTGGAAGGAGGTTCGAGCATTCCTAAGCAGTCACAAGGAACTCATTGGGCACACGTAGACAGTTGCTACGCGCGCCCGTTCCTCCTGAATTGGGACGCGGATCCGGACATACTCCGAGCCGCTCGTACACTGTTCTTCCGACACGGGGCCAGCCACCCGCCGACGATAAGCCAGATTGTTATCGGGGAAGTCTTCCTCACAATCGCTCGCGATGCTGCCGAGTCATCCCTCGCAGCTAGCCTAGCGGATGACGCCTCCCGACGCCTGCTGGTCGCTGTCCGAGACCGACGCATCCAACTCTGCGGGTTGGGCGATCATGGGGGTGACGACACGCTGGGCATTGCGCGAAGCCTGCGGCGAGCCGACTCGCATCTCGCGCTCACGGATTCGTTGGTTGCAGCGTCTGCTGTGGCGTGCCGTGATTGTGAGGTTCTCTTCACGAACGACCGTGCCCTCCTGACATGCTCACCGCTCCTCGACATGGCCGACCAGAAGCCGATGGTGGTTCGCGAGATAGTCGCCTAGGCGCCGCGGGCCCCTACCTCCCCGGTCAGGACGCAGCAGGCTCGGGGGATGGCGGAGATTCCCTCTCTGTGGCGGCATGCAGCCTTGCACCACTAGCGGGGTCGACACAACCCCCTGAGCCGGTCCCGTCGGGGATCCTTGTATTGGGACTCGGTGCCTTCAGGGTCGCTTGCGGTGTGCTTCGAAGTCCTCGTAGGTCCATTCCGTTCGGGGTAGAATGGCCTCGATCACCGCCCGGCCCGGTCGAATCTGGTATATCGCGCGGTAACCGACAGCCTTCAGCCTCCAACGAACGGGATCGTTACGGATCGGGAAGACGTCGAGGGTGGGCGAATGCCGCTCCGGGTACGGGGTGAGCTCTACGAACGCGGCGGCAAACGCTTCGATCGCCGAGGCTGGCAGCGCCCAGAACTGAAGGCTCGCTGTCCGGGTGAAATCTGGCCCGTCGCCGGCGCGACGGCTTGCCACGCTCGCGTCTCCACGAGTTGTACTCGCGTTTCATGGCGGTCCCGGGCACGATGTCCTCCGTCGACGACCGACGGTCAAGTCCGCGCTTCAGCGCCGGGGAGAGGTAGTCGTCCGCTAGTGCCATCAATAGATCGTCCCATGTTTGGCCAGCAGATTTGACGGGCCGTAATGCGCGCAGGGTCGATTGGTGGACTGGAATGCTGGTGTAGATGTCGCGGGTTCCCATCATTGCCATCACTAGTCGAGACGTACATGGAGGTTGCCGCGGCTTCGGCGGGTGCCCCCCAGGGGGGGCTTGATCCCGCCGCTAGCCAGGCAGTGTAGCATCCCTCCGGGCGGCGGGGGTAACTCGAGGGCGCAGGCAGCCGGTCACCCACTTCGAGTCGCTAGTAGGTCTCGAGGATGAGCCCGGGAACGCGTGCGAAGTCTCGATCTCTACTAACTAGGTGGGCGTGGTGCTGCTTCGCAGTTGCGGCGATCAACAGATCCGTGGTGCCCACCGCCTCGCCCCGTCGGAGGCACTCGCCCCCTACCCGTGCCGCCTCCAGGGCGATGTCTTCGTTGACGCCTAGGACTTCCAGCTGCGCGACGAAATCAAGGGACTGAGCCAGGCGTCGACCACCCTGTCGAAAGGCGCCCACGAGCACCTCGGTCAACGCCGGCGCCGCGATTGCCAGCCGCTCTCCTTCGCGGACAAGCTCCTCGGCCCGAGCCCGGGCCTCCGGGAGTCCCTTGAGCAGGTCAATGCAGAACGTCGAGTCGAGACACTTCATCGCTCACGCCAGTGGTCGCGTATGCGATCGGCGCGCCGCTGATCCGCGGCCCGTAGGTCCTTGTACGCCTCGTCCAGGGCTCGGCGCTCGGTGGCCGACAGATCGCCCCACAGACCTGCGAAATCGGAGATAGGGCGACGGGGGCGGGCTAGACGTTTCACCGCATCGCTGAAGCTCTCGTCCGACCGCTTCTGCCGCTTCAGCAGGTCGTACGCTTCCAGGTCCAGAGCGACGGTCTTTGATGCCATGATGGCTACATGACCTACATGTAACCACACTATATCACATTCGGGGCTCTGCCGCTAGCGGGCGCACCGGGTCGGGCCCGCACCGGCGCTCCTTGGCCGGAGGTTCTCGGGCTCCGCGGCTCGGCCCGGTACCCTAAACACCGTCAGCAGGCGTCTTGGGACCGACGGGTGGACCTGTCGGGGCACCGTGCCGAGCATCGGTGTCCCGGAGCGCGGGTGCGCGTCACTTCGGCCGGCGCGATCGGTCCCGAGTCTTGCCGAGACTTCCGCTTGGGACCCGCCTCCGCAGTTTCCAGATCGCCTCGATCGGCCAGTGGCGGGCCCACTCCTGGTCCCGCATCGACAGATAGCTGCTGATCGGGCGCTTCGGGGCCGTCGGTTCGACAAGACGTTCGACGACGAACCCGCTCTCCTCGAAGACGCGGAACCATTGCGAGTAGGTCAGCTGGAACTCAATGGTGTCCGTGATGCGGAGGCGGTGGAGTCCAAAGTAGTCTCGGACGAGTCGACGCGTCATTCCGCGACGTGCCAGCGTCTCGGCGATGGAACGGAACGGGCTCGCGTGTGCGAAGACAAAGATCCCCCCAGGACGTAGTACCCGGGCAACCTCGGGGGTGACCCGGAACGGGTCCGCGAACGTCGTGGCCCCGTAGTCGGAGAGAACGAGGTCGAAGCTCGCTTCCGGGAACGGGATCGCCTCTGCCGGCGCCGCGACCAAGGGGAAGTCGACACCGGCGGCGTCCATCTTCGTCCTAGCTTGGGCGAGTCGGACGGGCGAGAAGTCGAGACCCACTACCCTCGCGCCCCTCCGTGCGAGAGCGATCGACCACCATGCAGCCCCGCAGCCGAGTTCGAGGGCGTCACGCCCGCGGACCGCGCCCAGGAGCTGAAGCTCGCGCTCCGGAACACGGAACAGCCCCCAGGCCTCACCCCCGTGACGTCCCAGATCCCGTTGGCAGTGGGCCTCGTACCAGCGTGCGGTCCGGTCCCACGAGACGCGGTTCGTAGATCGGTACGGCTCGGACTTGCCGCCGGCGCGACGGCGAATCCTTCTCGGCGCCATGGTCGATGGAGCGACGCGTCGAACTAAGCCTTCCTAGGCTCGGGCCAGGTCCCGAGCGGGCGGCCGACCCCCCGTCGGCGATGGCGCCGACGCTACCTCGAGCCCGGCACGGAGGGCGTACACGGTCGCGAACCTCTTCCAGATCTCTCGGCCCGCGGCGCGAATCTAAGGAAGGCGGCGGGCAAGTGGAGGGAGCATCTCGGCTCAGGGCCGGCGTTGCGACATGCGCGGATCGCGCGGGTCAGCCCATCAGAGCGGGTGACGCTGGAGAATCTCCGTCCTCGCCCGCCGTCGTCGGCAGTTGCCCGGAGACGACGAGGGCGAAGAGCAGACCCAGGATCGCGATAGGAACCAGGGCCCACCAGACATTCCGGATGGAGACAGCGAACGCCTCCGGGAACGGGAGGTCGAGGGACTTGAAGACCCCGAGCTGGTAGGCGCCGAGGAGCGAACCGACGATCGCCCCTCCGAGGTTCGAGAGGAACCACACCAGCGAGGTGCCCGCGCCCAGGTCGTCCTTCGAGACGCTGTACTGGATCGCCAGTTGCGTGGGTGCGAAGGTCATCCCGACACCCCAGCCGACCGGGATCAGGGCTCCGGCCAGACCGAGAGGGATGAACCCATCGCTCGTCCGGAGCACGGGAGGCTCCGTCGGAACCTGGGTCAGCAGGTACGTCCCGATGATGGCGAGGATCAGGCCGATGACCAGCGGGGCCCGGTAGCCGAATCGCGTGACGAGAGGTCCGCTCACCGCGGCCCCGATGACCATCGGGACCATCATCGCGTAGAGCACGTCCCGGCTCAGGTTGACCGAGCCTCCGAAGCCGTCCACGACCATGATCGGAACGAAGGTGACGACCACGACCAGCACCGCTCCCCGGAGGAAATTCACCCCGCTCGAAGCGGCGACCAGTCGTATTCGGAAATACCGCAGCGGGAGCAGGGGGTCCGCCGCGCGCCACTCCTGCCAGAGGGAGAAGGGGAGGACGACGAGCGCGACTCCGAGGAGAGCGATCGTGCGGGGGTCCGTCCAGGCCCACCCGCTCGAGACCTCGACCAGGGCGAAGACGAGCGTGCCCACCCAGGTCGCCATGAGGGCGGCCCCGAGGGCGTCGAACGGGTGCGCAACGTTCGTCGACGGCCGCATCGGACCCATGGTGGCGAGGACGAGGGCGATGGCGAAGCCGCCGACGGGCAGGTTGACGAAGAAGATCCAGCGCCAGGTCGTCGCGTCGATGATCGCGCTGCCGATCAGGGGGCCGGCCACGATGGCGACCCCGAAGACCCCGGAAAGGATGCCGACCAGCCGGGCGGCGAGCTTCGGGGGAAAGATGTCCGCGATGATCGAAAAGACGACCGTGAAGAACGCCCCGCTTCCCAGGCCCTGGACGGCCCGGAAGGCGATCAGCTCGTTGAGATTCTGACTCAACCCGGAGAGGACGGAGCCGACCAGGAAGATGCTCAGCCCGAACAGGTAGAACGACCGGCGCCCGAACCGGTCCGAGAGCTTGCCGAAGATCGGAATGGCCACCGTCTGCGCGATGAGGTAGCCCGTGACGACGAAGACCTGCCCCGATACGTCGTGCAGGTCCTCCGCGATGTTCGGGAGGGCCGTCGCGACGATGAAATTATCGAGGGCGCCAAGGAGGAGCCCGAGCAGGAGCGCGAGGATGATCCCGGCCTCCCGGGTCGAGGAGAGCGGGGGGGCGTCGGGTGGGGCGACCGGGCCGTCCCACTCGAGTGGCTCCGGACCTGCCAAGCTGCTCTCCCTACCGGCGAGCGCCGTCGCGGCTCGCCCTTACCTTCGGGCCGGCGGAAGGCCGCGGTAGATAACGACACCCATCTTCGTAACGTCGACTTCCCTACGTGAGGCGGCGGCGGGCGCGGAGGCCCCGTCGGCCCGCGCTCAGGGAAGGTTCAGTTCCTTCAGGATCCGACCGAACCGCGGGTCGGCTCGGACGGATTCGAACCACGGGTCGTTCCGAAGGTACTGCAGGGAGAGAACTCCCTCCCGGGCGCCTTGCTCCAGCAGCCGAAAGCAGCCGTCCAGGTCGCCCAGCAGGGCATGTCCCTGCGCGCGGGTCGAGATGGGTTCCGGAGCGGGCCTCGCCTCGACCTCCGCCAGAAGCGTCCTCGCCTCCGCTACGGCTCCGCTCTGGCAGAGGTAGGCGAGCCGCCAGAACCACTCAGAGCCGGGGCGCTGCCCTTCGGCGCGCCCGACGGCCGGCAACGCCTGCGCGAGATCGCCGTTGGCCAGATGGTAGTACGCCAGCGCCCCGTAGTACAGGAGACCGGCCGGGTCGAGGGTGCGCAGGTGATCCAGGCTCGTCTTCGCCTCCACCATCCTTCGCACGGTTACGAGAAATCGCGTGTGGAAGTCGACGCAGCTGGCCCAGAGCGGGTCGGAGGCCTCCGCCAGGGCCAGTTCGCGGAGCGCCTGGTCCGGGCGCCCCTCCTCCATGAGCAGGGCGCCGTAGTAGACCCGCGCCGCCGAGTAGCTCGGGCTCAGGTCGAGCGCGATCTCGAACTCCTTCTCCGCCGCGGTCCACTCGGTGTTGTTGTAGAGGATCAGTCCCAGCGAGGCGTGCGCCTCGGCGAGGTTCGGATCGAGCTCCAGGGCCTTCTCCGCGAGGGGGCGAGAGTCGGCGGTCCAGCTCGCTCGACTCTCGCGGCGGTAGAACGCACCGCTGAGGTTCGTGACATCGGCGAGCGCCGAGTAGGCCATGGCGTTCCGCGGATCGAGGGCGATCGCGGTCTGGAACTCCTTCCCAGCCGACGCCATCACCTCCTCCCGGTACGAGGATCGGAGGACGTTGCGGCCCCGGAGGTAGGCCAGATAGGAGTCGGGGTCGACCCGGGGCGCCTTTTCGAGCCGGCGCTCCTCGGTCGCCGCCAGTCGAACCTTCAGCGCCTCGGCGATCCGCTTCGCCACCTCGGTCTGGATCGCGAAGATGTCGTCGAGGGTCCGATCGTAGGTGCTCGCCCACGTGTGCGCCTGGGAGGCGACGTCGATGAGCTGGACCGTGATCCGGAGCTGCCGATCGGCCTTTCGGACGCTGCCCTCGAGGACCGCGCTCACCCCGAGTTCCGCTCCGACCTGGGCGATCGACTTCGGTGCGGCGCGGTACTGCATCACCGAGGTACGCGCGATCACCTGGAGGTTGTGCAGCTGAGAGAGCGTCGTGATGAGTTCCTCGGTGAGGCCATCGGCGAAGTACTCGTCCTTAGGGTCCGGACTGATGTTGGCGAACGGGAGAACCGCGAGGCGGGGCACCCCGGCGGAAGGGGAGAGCGTCTCGGGGCCGGTGCCCGGTAGCAGGACCCGGTAGAGCGTGACCGGCTCGCGAACCCCCTTCAGGGACCGTCGGCCCAGGTCCTCGAGGCGGTAGGCGACCTTGTTCCGCACCTGGGCCGCCACATGCTCGGAGATGCACACACCTCCCGGCTCGGCCAGCGGGACGATGCGCGAGGCGATGTTCACCGCATCGCCGAGGATGTCATCGCCCTGTCGCTGAACGTCTCCGAGGTGAATGCCGACCCGGATCCGGAACGACCGGACCCCCTCCCCTCGATTTCGTGCCCTCAGGCGCAGTTGAAGCTCCACTCCGCACTCTACGGCGTCGAGCGCGTCCTCGAACTCGATGAGGAGCCCGTCTCCGATCGACTTGATCTTCCGCCCCTGGTGCGCGGCCAGCAGAGGCGATACGAGTTCCTCCTGCTCCTGGAGCACGCGTAGCGCCCCTCGCTCGTCGTCCTGGGTCAGCGGCGTGAAGCCGACGATGTCGGTGAACATGATCGCCGAAAGTCGCCGGGGCATCGGGGTGAGCAGCCACCCCGGAACAGGGCATTAGCCCTCGCAGCGACCGGGCCGAGATCCGAAGCTGCGACGGCTTTCCTCGGGCCTCAGCCGATCGGTCCGCGTCGCGAAGCCGGCGACGGCCGGGTGGCTCGGCGATAGCCCAAGGAGCCGAGCGCATCCCCCGGGCCGTCCGGTGCGCGTCGCGCGAGGATGCGCCGACGGAACCCCGCACTGTTCGGGCTCGGAGCTCGCTCCAAGAGGGTGTCGCTGACCCTCCAGGACCCTGACGCTCGAGCGGCACCCGCCCCGCCACCGGGGATCCTTTGGGAGCAGCCCGGGGCCGTGTGGCCCAAAACGGTGAGTTTATCGGTGGGAGAGCAGTGAACCGGCGAAATGCACACGTCTGTCCCTCCCCCGAAGCTGCCGATGTGGTACCGAGTTTTCGCCGTTATTGTAGGCGTTCTCTCCCTCACCGTCGCGCTCGTCGTGCTGGTGGAGCCGGTGCTCGCCCTGTGGCTCCTGATCCTCCTGCTGGCGCTGGGCCTGTTCCTGATGGGGATGGACCGGCTGCTGGTCGGGATCACCGGTCAGCCGATGGTGCACGTCATTCCGGTCCTGGCCATGAAGGAAGGGCTGGAAGCGGGCTCGACCCAAGGGTCTCCCCCGACCAAGCCCTGACCGGGCGACGAAACGGAAAGGGTCGGGTCGCCAGTGCGACCCGCGTTCCCCCGGAAGTGCCTGAACAGCGGATCGGCACCATCGGCTCCAAGCCGCCCGGCAATGGCCTTCCGCGCAGCGGATAGGCTCCGGCATGCAGGGGGTCCGTCGGTGCCGGGCGGTGGGCGATCTCGTGTGCGGTGAATACCATCCCGCGAAGTGAACTACGTAAGCCGCCCGGGCGGCCGCGACCGCACACGAGTGCCCCGTCATCGTGGTCGCTGGATGGGTTAAGCCTCGCTCGCGCTGGGTCCGTCACAGGAGCGAGGCGATGCCGAGGACGGTCCGAGTCACGATGTACATGACGCTGGACGGATTTGCCGCGCTCGCCGATGGCCCGGACGACCCCGAAGGGGACCGCCAGTTCTGGGAGGCGATGTGGGACGGCCCCATGGCCAATACCGACACCCTGCTTCTCGGAAGAACCACCTACGAGGCCTGGGCTGGGTTCTGGCCGTCGCACGTCGACGACGAGAATGAACACTGGAGAGCGTTCGCCCGGTTCTCCACCCGGGTGGAGAAGGTCGTCTTCTCCAAGACCCTCCGTTCGGCCACGTGGTCCAACTCCAGGATCTTCCGTGGCCCGGTCGCGGAGGAGATCGCCCGATTGAGATCTCTGCCGGGAAAGGACATCATCGTCGCGGGCGGCGCCCGTTTCGTTCAGTCCGTGCTGGCGGAGGACCTCGCCGACGAGCTCTGCTTGACGGTCTCTCCGAGCCTCATCGGGCGGGGCCTGCCCCTGTTCCGCACCGAGGCCACGCTGGACCACCACGACGATATCGTCCCCCTCGGGGCGCCCGGCCGTCACGACTTCCGTCTCCTAGAGTCTCGGCCGTTCCGGTCCGGGGCGATCTTCCTGCGCTACGCCACTGCCCGCGGGTCACCGCCCAAACCTGAGCCAGCGAAGCCGGCGAGCGCACCCTAGCGAGTCCCAAGGGGCCCCGAGTCTCAGGGGTCCAAGGCGGCTGCTCCCGTCGGTCCACCGCGGCTCCCACCCAAGGCACAACGCGGGTCCACGACCCGCAGTTCGACGCGTCAGGGAGTGAGTGGATCGACGCCGATGGAGGATGAACGGTGAAGACACCCCGTAGCTCGAGACGAAATGGAGTTTGGATACAGAGCTATCGCTGACCGCCGGTTCTTGTAGACCCTAGGCGTTGGAGGGCTAGGTCCGAAAGTGTCCGGGACGCCTGGGCCTCCGGCTCTCGCTTCCCCACCGCGCTCGCGTTGGCGCAGGATCTACATCATCGCCGGGCTCGTAGTGGCAGCGGGCCTGGTCAGCGCTTCGTTCGGCGCCCACCTGGCGAGCCCCCCGACGCCGATCGTCCATGTCTCCGGCTTGACCTTCCAGTTCACGTACACCGACCCTGCGGTCGCCGCCCAGGACCCCCTCGGCGGGGGCTGGAGCTGGAGCGGCGGCTCACCCTACCCGCTCAGTCTTCCCGCGGGGACGTCGGGTGAGATCGGTGCCTACCTCAGCGACAACCTCACCACGAACTGCACCGTCTGGTCGATCTCCACGGCGCCTCCGTTCGTCCTGGAGACCCTCTCGGTCCGGAACAATGCCACTCACTGGGCCTCCGGCGCCCTCCCGACGACGATCCTCGGCAAGATCGTCGTGAGCCCGGAGCACGGGAGCGACTGGTTCACGCTGCTCAGCCTCGAGATCCGGGCGCCCGACGCCGGGGGCACCTACTCGATGCCCCTCTACATCGACGCCGCCTGCTGAGCTGAGGTCCTCGCCTCGGGCGATGCAAGGCCCCCGATGCGCGGGTGGCGCGATCGATCGCTACGGCGCCGGGCGCGAGCGTTCCAAAGATTTATCGGGGCAGCCGAGGTCGCAGCGCCGATGCCGCTGTACATGGACGTTCATCGGAACATGAAGGGTGTCACCAGCGCCGCCGTCGCCGAAGCGCACGCCAAGGACCTGAAGGTTCAGGGCAAGCACGGTGTGGACTTCAAGCGCTACTGGGTCGACGAGAAGGCTGGGATGATCTTCTGCCTGGTGGAGGCGCCGAATCCGGAGGCCGCCGCCCGCGTCCACAAGGAAGCCCACGGGCTCCTGGCGGACGAGGTCCACGAGGTCCATCAAGGCTAGCGGAACGCGGCTCACCGTCCCGCGCGTCCTCCGACCGCCTTCCGGCCCGACGGACCGGGAATACCGGCGCGACGGCCCGCCGCGAGAGCAGGATCAGGCCGCCTTGGAGTGCCGTCCCGTGAACTCGAGGATTCGCCGCCAGGAGTCCTGGCAGGCCTCGCGGTGCTCGGCGAAGGATCGGTCGAAGAAGCTGTGGGGCGCCCCGGGATAGGTGTGCGCCTCCACCTCGACGCCCCGTGCGCGGACCTGGCGCGCGAACTCCTCGAACTCGCTCGCCGGGGTCCCCTTGTCGTCGCCGGCCAGGAGCATGAGGAGGGGGGCCTTCATCGCCGGGATCGCCGCGCCGGCGCGCTCCATCGGTCGACCGCCGTAGAATCCGATGCAGCCGGCGAGTCCGGGAGTGTCGCCGGACTGGCGCCAGGAGTTCGCGCCCCCGAAGCAGAAGCCGACCGTGAAGATCGGGAGCCGCGGGTTCCCGGAGTCCTTGCGGAGCCGCTCGACCGCAGCCCGTACGTCGTGCGCCACCCCTTCCGAGGTCGCCTTCTCGAAGTGCGGCTTCCACTCGAACGCGTCGTCCCGCCGCTGAACGCCGGCCGTCCGACCGTAGTAGTCGACGGCGATCGCGCGGAAGCCGGCCTCCGCGAAGCGGACGGCCAGGTCCTCGTAGTAGGGGTGCAGGCCCCGGACATCCGGTAGGATCACCAGGCCGGCGCCCGCGGGGCCCGCCGGCTCGGCGGAGTACGCCCGGAAGGCAGCGCCGTCCCGCGACCGCAGCTCCAGCTCGGTCCGGGCCCCGACCGGTCCCCGCTGGGGGGGCTCCGGCGCCCGGGAGTCGTCCGTGTGGCACATGCCGGCGGCGGAGCCCGGATCGGCTTATCGCTAACGGCCCCTCCGGGCCCTCGGCCCCGTGTCCCGGCGGCTGTCGGGGGAAACGCGCCCTCCCGGTACGGCCCTAGTTCTTGCTCTTGGCGGCCCACGCCTTTGCGGCTTCCTCGTCCCAGTGCGCGGCGACCTGCCGCGTGGTCACGTTGATCCGGTTGTAGAGGTTCTGCGTCGCGATCCCGAGGACGAGGAACGCCAGCTCGCGCTCGCTGAAGTGCCGGGCCGCTTCGTCCCACACCGGGTCCGGGACAGGGTCCGATCGATCGCTGAGCCGGGTCATTCCCTCCGCGAGCGCGAGCGCGGCCCGTTCGGGCGCCGTGAATCGGGTCGACTCTCTCCAGGCCGACACCGCGAGGAGCCGTTCCTCGGTCTCGCCGCCGGCCCTGAGCATCTGGCAGCTCCCGTCGAGGCAGAGCGCGCAACCGTTCAGCTGGCTGGTCCGCAGCATGGCGAGCGAGAGGGCGCGCGCCGCGCTTCCCTGCAGTTGCCCCAGCAGCTGGCCGATGCCCTGCAGCGGAGCCATCGCCTCGGGGACGATCGTCGCGGGATTCTTCAATCGTGTCTTGGGCGTCACGGGGGACTCTGTCATCGACCTGTGTTCCTGGGCGCGACCTAGCGTGCCCACGATTACATAACACACTTGGTATATATTGTGCACTGGGCCCGCAACGGGACCGGTCATTCCCACGCGGTAGTGGCCGTCGCCGTTCGAGCGACGCCGTGCCGAGGCGCTAGATGATTAACGGGAGCGTTATGGGCTGTCCACCGCCATGCGACGTGACGTCTTCGCCGCCATCGCCGATCCGACACGTCGACAGGTGCTGGACCTGCTCTCCCGCCGCGAGCGTGCGGCGGGCGAGTTGGGCCGCGCGTTCCCACACATCAGCCAGCCGGGGATGTCCCGCCATCTCCGGGTCCTCCGCGAGGCAGGACTGGTGCGGGTCCGGCAGGACCGCCGTCACCGATTCTACTCCCTCCGATCCGAGCGCTTGGGCGAGGTCGACGCCTGGATCTCGAAGTACCGGGGCTTCTGGGAGACCGAGCTCGATTCGCTCGAGGCGTACCTGGACGCACGGAAGAGACCCGGAGCGGGTCCCGGCGCATGAGCGGGGCGACGCCGGCCCGTGGCGGGGCCGACAAGGGGGCTCCCGGGACGCTCGAAGCCGAGGGAGACGGGGCCTGCCTGACGTTCCGACGTTGGCTCGGGCACCCGGTGGAGGTCGTCTGGGAAGCGATCACCGAGCCACGGGCGATCTCGAAGTGGTTCATGGCCGAGGTACGTCGCGAGCCGGGAGTGGGGGGGCGCCTCGAGATGGAGCACCCGAACGGGGTGCACGCCACCGGTCGAGTGCTCGAGTGGCGGCCCCCTTCGGCCTACGAGTACGAGTGGAACCTGCCTCCCAGCCCCGGCCAGCCCGGTGGGGAACGGTCGGCCGTGCGGTGGGAGCTGAGCCCGAGCGGAGCGGGCACGCTGCTGATCATGACCCACCGGCGGCTCTCGCGCCCCACCGCCGAGATCTTCGTCCGGGGGATGCGGGTCCTTCTCGATCGATTGGCCGCCCAGCTGGACGGCACGGAGCTGCCGGCCCCTCCGTGGGTCCGTCCGGCCGCTAACTCCTCGGCCTCGCGCTAGCGGCTCCGTGCGCCGAGGCGGCGCGGGTGAACGGGCCCGTCCTCAGCCGTCCCTGGGGGAACGAAGATCGTGGCCGGTCTCCAGCAGTGCCTTGAGGTTCATCGCGAAGTAGGTCCAGCCCCACTCCGCCCCCCCGTAGAGCTCGACCCACTCCTCCCTCTTCGGGAATCCGGTGTGCTGGATCTTGAGGAGGGTCCCCTCGCCGCTCGGCTCGACCGAGAATCGGAGGATCGTCCCCCTCAGGGTCACACCAGGCCACTCCCAGGAGAGGGCGACGGCCCGGCCCGCCTCAAGCTCGACGATCGTGCCGGTGTGCGTGGGGCCATCGGTCCAGCCGAGACGGTAGCTCCCTCCCGGGCGCGCCGCCAGCTCGGCCTGGTCGGCGAGCCAGCGGACGAGGAGCTTGGGATCGGTGAGCGCCTCAAAGACGCGCTCCGGGGAGGCCCGGATCAGATACTGGTGGTCGACGGTCCGGGTCTCCTCGTGCGGCATGGAAGGACGCCCCTCGGTCTCCACCCCGGCCTCAAGATAAAGGCGGCCCGGCACCCATCGAAGAGAGGCGACGGTGCGTGGGCCGGCGCCGAGCCGGGCGCGACGTCCCCCCTTCGTGCGGCGTGCCCGACCGCGGGACCTCGCGATACGCTGTCAGCTTGATGAGCCCGGAGACGGTGCCCGGGCGGACAGGGGGAGCCGTGGTGGCGCGCATCTGTCGGCGCTGCGGAGAGCTGACGCCTCCGCCCGATCGGGTCTGCGGCCGGTGCGGCGGGCCGCTTCACGCCGCGTTCCGATGGGACCGGCTCGCCGCCGTCGCCCTCGTCGTCGGGATCGCGGCGAGCGTCGCCGTCGCGGTGCTCGCCTTCGTCCCACTGGTCTCCCACCCGTTCTCGGCGCACCTGGCCGCGGGGACGGACGGCCAAGAGGGGCGCTCCCTGCAGTTCCCCCACGACGCCGAGGTACGGGGCAGTTGGACCTCCTCCGGAGCGGTCCAGGTGCTCTTCCAGGTCCACGGGAACGCGACCACCTGCTGCTACAGCCAGACGACCTCCAGTTCGGGAACGTTCTCCTTCGAGTCCGGCGGCGACGGCTGGTACCAGTTCATCACCTGGGCGGTCTACGCCCCCGCGAACGTCTCGGTCTCGGGGACCTATTCGGTCACGGTGCTCTGAGCGGCCGACGCTGCGAGGCATCGCCGGTGCTCCGGCGTCGGCGGGCGCCCGCCGCGCTCCTAGGCGAGAGGGATCCCGTCCAAGGTCCGGAGCCGGCCGACCGGATACTCACCGACCCGGTTCGCCCGGCCCCACTCCGAGCGGTCGAAGAAGAAGTCGAGACGGGCGGTCGGGCTCGAAGCGAACCCCGGTTCGGACCGGATCCGTTCCTCGAACTCGCGCCGAAGTTGGGGGTCTCGGCCCATCGCGTCAGCGGCCTGGGCCTCGAGGACGTACGGCTCGGCCGACTCCTTCCGTTCGAAGATCGGGTCGAAGAACCCCCACCGCAGCGCCGAGTCGGGCGCCTCCGGCTCCAGCCAGTGGACGACGAACCGGGCGAGCCGCTGGTCGAGGCCGACGACGACGGCGCCGGCCGCATACGTGGCGGTCTCGGAGACCGCCACGCAGCTACCGAACCGTCCGAACGCCGGCTCCACGGGGCTCGCGCGGAGGATCGGGTACCGCCCCTCGAACGGCTGCCTCGGCCGCTCCAGTCCGGCGAGTCGGTACCGCTCGACCGGCCCGGTCCACTCGGCCCGCGTTCGCCGGAGCGTCACTCCGTGCGCCTCGAGGACCTCGATGACGCGGCTCCAGGCCGGGGGTAGGATGTAGCCGAGGGGGGGCCGGACCGTCAAGGCGATCGCACCGGACACTCCCATCGGCAGCGTGGTGTCCCAGGGCTCCGGCCCGTAGCGGATCGCCGTAGTTCCGGATATCTCGCTCGGGAAACGGGTGTAGCGCCGGCCCCGGAACTCCACGGGGCGGGTCTCGCCGGTGTCCGTCACGACCAGGGGAAACGGCGTGGGTTCGCCGCCGAGTCGGGCGGCCGCGAGGTCCGCCTCCTGGTTGAGCCGCCGCAGGGTCTCCGCATCCTGGTTCAGCCGTTGCAGCACGGACTCGAGGACCAGGTAGTTGCCGGTGACGCGCGTTCGATAATCCTTGAGCATGTGCATCTCCACCAGCAGGCCCGGCCGGTTCTCCACGACCATCTGGCCGGTCGAGAAGCGCGGTGGGTTCTCGTAGGCGAGGAGTCCCTGCGCCGGGTCGCTCTCGTCCCGGAGGAAGACCTGCCCGGGGAAGGCGAGATGGCCACCGGCAGCGACGTGCGCCACGATCCCGGGGGCGACCGACTCCCGGAGCCAGGCGCCGACCGGGGGATGGACGTCCGGGCCGCTGTCGAGCGCGAACGTCACGTCGTACTGGAAATCGCTCCCGTCGGTGACGTGGTTGTCAACGAAGAAGTCCGGGAGCCAGCGGTGGAACATCCGCAGGAAGGCCCGGGTCTCGGGCGCCTCGGCCTTCTGGTAGTCGCGGTTCAGGTTGAGGTTCGTCCCGTTGGCCCGCCATCCGACGATCTCCGGCCCGTTCTGGTTGATGCGCTGGTGGGCACCCCGCCGCTCGTGGCCGTCGACGTTGTAGACGGGCACGCAGAGGAGGACCACGTGTTCCAGCAAGCCCGGACCCTTCGGCCCCACGACGAGGTCCCGGAGCAGCGCCAGCGAGGCGTCCTTCCCGTCCGTCTCACCGGCGTGGATGCAGTTCTGGACCAGCAGGACGGCACGGCCGGAAGCGCGGACCGCCTCCGGTTCAAAGACCCCATCGCGGGAGACGATCGCGAGCGTGAGCTCCCGCCCCTCGCCGCTCCGACCGAAGCTCTCGAGGCGGAGCATCCCGGGCCGCGCGCCGGCGAGGCGCTCGAGGAACGCCAGCGTGCCGCGGTAGTCCGGAGTCTCCCGGTAGGCGCTCACCTCGGCGGGGGTCCCCCACTCCGCGGCGCTCGGCCCTCCGTTGGGTCCCTGCGAACGCTCCATGCCGGCGCCCGCGAGAGGCGTCCCGGGCGCTCATGGGCTTAGCGGTGCGGGCCGTGAGATCGTCCGAGACGCCCGTCTAGCGTCGGGTGCTCGCGGAGGTCGCCTTCTCTCGGGCGGCCTGGACCCACAGTTCCCCACGGCGTGTCAGCGAGTACACCGTTACCCGGAGGAGCCGTCCCGGGACGTGCTGCCTCTCGCTTCGCACCAACGCGAGCCTGGTCAACTGGCGGAGGACCTTGGAGACCGCCCCCTGACTCGCGCCGAGGGCGTGGGCGAGTCCCCGCTGGGTCGCCCCGTCGCGCCCGAGGCCGCTCTCCAGGGGCGGGCCCACACTCGCCAGGCGGGCCATGAGGCGCAGGGCCAGCTGAACGTGGGGCGGGGTCGACGAAGCCGCGGCCACGTCGCGATTCGTGCCGCCGACCGCCGGGCGCGCGAGTTCCGCTGCCAACCCATCGACCGCCTCGGCGGGTGGGGTCGGAGGAGCCGTCACCCGGACCCCTGGTGAGGGTGCAGCCTGCTAGCTTGCGCGGCCCGTCGGCCGCCGTCCTCGCTCTTCGCCGGGCCGGTACGACCTGCGCCGAGGGGCGATCGAAGCCGAGTGACCGGTGCGCGGACGCCGGTTCCCCCGGTTCCCGGATCCGACCGGCTCATCGGAGCAGACGTCCGGCGGCGGCCGGGTCGTCGGCGATCGCCCGGTTCATGCCCTCGATCAGCTCCGCGGCGTCTCGGTTCCGACGGCGCATCGCGACCAGCGCTACGACCGCTCCGCTCGCGAGGGCGGCCGACCCAGCGGCCAGGACCCATCCGCGGAGCGCGTCGAGCCCTAACGGGGCGGCGCGGCCCCCGCTCGGGGGGGTCGCGGGCCCGACCTGGATCCTGCCGCCGGCGTCCAGGAGGTCCGCCTCCCCGGCGAGGACCCGGATCGAGGTTCCGGGAGCGGCGATCAGCCCCAGGGCGTACGTACCCGCGACGAGATGCAACGTGATGGTCGCCGGGGCCGCCGCGGTGGCCTGCTCGGCGAACCAGGTGCTCGGCTCCGAGGCGGTGAGGCCCCAGGAGGCACCGTCCGGGCTTCCGACCTCCGCGATCGTCACCGCCAGGCAGGACGTGCAGGCGACGATGCTGAGGTTCGTCGTGTCGGCGCCGGCGTTCGGGTACGATGTGATGTAGAGGTACTGGTCCTCGGGGTCGAAGGCGAGGCCCACGGCACCGCCGGGGATCGGGAGGGTGGCGGCGACCGACTTGCCGGCGATCGCCACCAGCGGACCACCATCGGTCGGGAATACGTAACCCGAGCCGTTCGCGTACTGGACCGAGACCGCGACGTTGGACGATGGATACGGCCCGGCGTAGACGATGGCCGCCCGGGTCGTCCCGTTGATCAGGGTGAGGTTGGCGACCCCTCCGGCGTCTCCTATCCCCTGATTCGGGACGTAGATCAGGCCGTTGGCACTGTCGTAGGTCGCCGAGATCGGGTTGATGCCGACCGTGACCGTCGCGATCGTGCTCGTGCCCTCGACCACCGAGACGACGCCCGGGGAATCCTCACAGGGGATGTACAGCAGGCCGTTCGACGGATCGAACGCGCCGGGGAAAGGGCCTCCCGCGACGCCGATGTCGCCATCGGCCGCGGTGCCGTTCAGGAGGTCGAGAACGTTTCGACAAGCGTCGGAGACGTAGGCGTCGCCAAGCTCCGGATCATACCCTACTCCGTTCGGGCAGCTGCCCACGGGCAGTGCGATGGCGCCGGCGACGGCCGTGCCGTTGACCACGGTGACGTTGCCCCGGCACGAGGCGACGTACACGAAGCCGTCGGCGGGATCGTAAGCGGCCCCGACCGCACACGGGGTGTCCGGGATCGCCGCCAGGATCGAGGTCCCGCTGATCACGGTGATCGGGGTGTCGTTGGCGGTCCCGTTACCGGCCACATAGAGGTAGCCGTTCTGAGTGTCGAGGGCGAGCTGCGTCGGCACCCCGCCGACCGGGAGGCGGGCGACCGACGCAAGGCCGGAAACCACGGTGACGAGGCCGTCCGACGGGGGCCCGCCCCCGGTGTCACCGCCGGGCCGGACTCCCGCAGCGTAGACGTAGCCGTTCACGGGGTCGTAGACCGGCGGCGGGAGCCCGCTGCCGACCGCGAGGTTCCCGATGATCGAAAGCGTGAGGCCGGCGGCCCCCGAGCCCGCCACCGTGCGATCGGCGGGCTCCGAGATCGGGCCGACGGATTGGGCCCGCGGCGGGGGTGCGTTCGCCCCGACCACCCCGGCGAGAACGCCGGCGCCGAGCAGCGAGACGAGCAGGAGGACGGCGCCGATCCCGAGGTGAGCCGATCCCCTCACCCGACCCGCGCCGCTCAGGCCCCAGCGCCGATCCGCACGGACATCCGCCGCCATCGGGGGGCTCTCGGTCCGCCGCGGGATAAACCCTCGGCGAGATTATTCCCCAACGGCCAGGCCGCGCCCCACGTCGAAGGCTTCGGCTCTGGGGCGGTCGTACCCACCCGGCGCTCCGCGCAACCCCACTGTTCGGGCCGGCAGGCGCCGGAACGAGTGAGGGTGCTGGCTCCCGTCCGTGGGCCGCGAGGCCCGCGATCAGGTGGGCTCACTTCTGCGACTCGAGGCGATCGACCCGCTTGTTGAGGATATCGAGGAGGTGGACCAGGGTGTTGGTCCGATTGACGAGCGACTCAATGGCGTCCTGGGCGCGCTCGAGCTGCTCGGCCAGGTCGCGGAGAGCGGCCTCGCTGGCCGATCCACCCCGGGGTGACTCCGGCTCCGCTGCCGTTCCAGGCACGACCCTGCCTCGCCTCGCGGCTCATTAGCCCTTCTTCACGGCCGGACCGGTTCGCAGGGGGCCTCGGGATCGACGCTCGGAAGCCCGGCGTGCCGGCCGGCTCGCGACACGCTACGCTGAAGGAGCAGGGCGACATCGCAGACCCCTGCGATGACCGCCCGGGGCCGACGGCGAGTCCGATCGCACGCGGAGTTCGAGGCAATGGTCGTCGAACGGGTCCGCGAGATTCCCCGCGGCTCGGTCTCGACGTATGCCGACATCGACCGGGTCGCCCCGCGACGGGTCGGCTACGTGCTGGCGACGACCCAGGAGGAGCTCCCGTGGCACCGGGTCGTCCGTTCCGACGGCCGGCCGGCGATGGGGGAGCGTCAGCTGGAGCTCCTCCGGAGTGAGGGCGTTCCGCTCCGGCGCGACCGCGTGGAACTCGCGCGGGCACGCTACACGGCGGGCTCCTGACGGCACCCAGCAGGCGCGACCGCTCCGGGGCGCGCCGGCAAGCGTTACGAACCGCCGGCCCCTGGAAGCCGACCGGGTGGGAGGATGGAGCGGGTCATCGAGGGGTTGGAGGCGGTCACGGTCCACATACGCGACATCGAGAAGGCGCGGAAGTTCTACGCCGAGGTCCTCGGGCTGAAGGAGATCAGCTATCATCCCGAGGCGTCGCGTGCGGCGTTCGCCCTCCCGGGCACCTCCGTGCAGCTCACGATGCATCTCCAGCGCGAGGGCGAGGGAGGACGCGAGCCCGGCACCGTTTCGGGCGTCATCTTCTCCCATCCGGATCCGGCCGCTGCGCTCGAGGAGATCCGGCGGCGCGGCGGTACGATCGTTGCGGAGACGCGGAGCTTTCCCGCCGTGATGGGAACCGTGACCCTCGGGGTCTTCGCGGACCCGGACGGCAACGAGTTCGTGCTGCGGCACGTCCAACGCTAGGCCGACGCCCACCAACCATGACGGACCGTCCTCCCGCGACCGACGCGGACCGGGACGAGCGGACCCTACGCTGGCTCCTGGAAGAGTGCCAACCGGCGGTGCGGTACCGGG
Source organism: Thermoplasmata archaeon (assembly GCA_030040625.1). Classification (GTDB taxonomy): domain Archaea; phylum Thermoplasmatota; class Thermoplasmata; order Lutacidiplasmatales; family UBA184; genus Lutacidiplasma. The sequence continues at coordinate 12,637 of JASHTI010000076.1, read as the reverse complement.
CGCTGCGGGAGCTCCGCGACCGGCCGGTCGATGATCCGGAGGTTCGCCGGGCCCGGGGCCGCATCGCGCGCGTCGGGTGGGCCGCCGAGCAGCTGGAGCAGCTCGGGCCCCGGGGGTACTGGGAGCGCCGGGCGCCCCGGAACCTACGCGAGTGGGTGGACTTCCTCTACTTCCCGCCGTACCAGACCACGAATTGGCGGGCGCTCGTCCTCAGCGACCTCGGGCTCGACGCGTCCGACGCGCGGATCCGGCGGATCGCCGAGGTCTTCTTCGAGCAGAAGCTCCGGCTGAGCTCTCCGTACAACTTCTTTCACGAGGAGACCTGCATCGCGGCGAACACCGCGCGGATGCTCACGCGCTTCGGCTACGGCGACGATCCCCGGGTGCAGAGGCTCTTCGACTGGATCCTCGAAGACCAGCGGGAGGACGGCGGATGGAACTGCTCGCAGGGGACGCCCGGCACTCTCGACGCCTGGGAGCCGCTCGCCGCGTTCGCCGCGGTCCCGCCGCCGAAGCGATCTCCCCGGATGGAGAAGGCGATCGCGCGGGGGGCCGAGTTCTACCTGGAACGCAAGCTCTTCGAGGAAGGCCGCCGGTATCCGCCGTGGTTCCGCTTGCACTATCCGAATCACTACTTCTACGACATCCTCGTCGGCCTTGACGTCCTCACGGACCTTGGATTCGCGGCGGATCGGCGGCTGCGCCCGGCCCTCGCGCTGCTCCGCGCGAAGCGTCGGCCCGATGGGAGCTGGGCCATCGACAAGGTCCCGCCCGACCTCGGGCCCGGCTTGCGCATCTACTCGGACATGAGCAAGGTTCGGCCGCTCGTCATCGAGCGGGCCGGAGCCCCGAGCCGCTGGCTCACCCTCCGGGCGCTGACCGTGCTCAAGCGGACGTCGGACACCAGCTGAGCCGACCTCGGCCCGGGTCCCTCACCTAGCGCCGGCTCCCTCCGCACCGCTTATCGCCGCGGGAGATGGTCGTCGCGCGGGATGGCCACCGCATCTCCGTCCGAGCCGCCGGTCTCCCTGCTTCCGGTCACGCTGCGAAGGGCCTCGGTGAGCGGACGATTCTTCCTCGTCTACGGGACGGGCGTCGCGACCTTCCTGGGCCTCGTGCTCGTGGTCACCTCGCGCACCACGTACGGGACGACCTTCCCGCTCCTGCTCCCGATCTTCGGGACCGTCGGTTCGATGGGGGGCCTCCTCGTCTTCACGAACGATCGGACGAAGGGGGTGCTCGAGTACCTGCTCGCCTACGGCCTCTCCCCGCAGCGGCTCTTCACGAACGTACTTCTCACGGGGCTCGCCCTGGTGTCGATCGTTCTGACGGTCTCCGTGGGCGCCAGCGCCGCCCTCTACACCCTCTCGGGTGGGCCGGTCACCGCGCCGCTCCTCGTCGCCATGTTCGGCTACGGCGTCCCGATGGCCTACGCCTGCTCGGGGTTCGCGGCGATCCTAGGCATGTACTGGACCGCCCTCTCGTCGCCCCGTCAGGGGATGAGCAGCCCCATCGGTCTTGTCCCGCTGCTCGGGATCCTGCCCGCGATGGCGACCCTCGGCCTGGTCGGCGTGGTCGCCGCCCGGGGGGACGCGGGACCGACCACCCTGGCCCTCGTCCTGGTGTGCGCCTGCGCGGCCGTCGCACTGGTCGACGCCACCTTGCTGGCGCTCAGCGGCCGACTCCTCCGACGAGAGCGCCTGCTCTCTCCCGCCTGAGGCAGAACGTGACGGACCCGAACTCCGAACCCCTCGGTGGCCCGACCGCCGCGGCCGAGCTGGCCTGCCGTGACGTCACCGCCGGCTACCTCGGCTCGCAGGTCCTGCGCGAGATCTCGTTCCGCATCACCGAGCCGGCGGTCTACGTCGTCCTCGGTCCGAACGGCGCGGGCAAGACGACGCTCTTCCGGACGCTCGCGGGGATCCTGCAGCCGCAGGCCGGGGAGGTGCGCATCGGGGGCGAACCGATCGACCGTGCGTCGGCCCGGGATCGCCTCCATTACCTCTCGCACGTCGACGGACTGCCGGACGGGCTGCGGGTCCGGGAGGCGCTCGAGTTCTACGCACGTGTCGAACGGGCCGGCCCCGCCGATGTCGAGCGGGTGCTCGACCAGCTGGAGATCCGCTCGTTCAGCGACCAGTTCCCCTCCCAGCTGAGCGCGGGCCAGCGCAAGCGGGCCTCCATCGCCCGGCTCTTCCTGCGGGAGCGCTCGATCTACCTGCTCGACGAGCCGACGGCGAACCTCGACCCGAAGGTGGCGCGCGAGATCCGGACGCTCATCCTTCGACTGAGCCAGGAGCGGATCGTCCTCTATTCGTCGCACAACCTCTTCGAGGCGCGCGAGATCGGCCGCTACGTCCTCGCGCTCAAGGCGGGCCGGATCGCTCTGTTCGATCGGATCGAGAACATCCGCGCCTCCCGCTTCGTGCTCGGGCTGCGGCTGCTCGAGCCGACCGTCGCGCTTCCCGGGTTCCGACGCGAGGGGGACTACTACGTCCGGGAGCTCAGCGGACCGGAGGAGGTGCCGGGGCTCCTCCGGGATGCGATGGAGCGCGGCGCGAAGATCCGGGAGGCCCGGGAGATGGAGAACCCGCTCGAGGAGCTGTTCGTCTAGGCCGACCCCGCGCGCCGACCCACCGTTATGGCGATGACGGTCCTCCGGCGGCGGATGAACGCCCAGTTCCACTACACCGGGATCCGTGTGAAGGACCTCGACGCCTCCCTCGCGTTCTACACGAACGTCCTCGGGATGACCGTCCGTGGTCGCGCGACGATACCGGAGAGCCACGGAGTTGTGGTCGACCTCGTGAGCGAGGGATCGTCCCACCCGCTGGAGCTCAACTACTACGAACCGGGCAGCCGGTTCGACGTGCCGTTCACGGCGGGCGAGGGGCTGGATCACCTCGCCTTCCGGGTCCCGGACCTGGATCGTGCGATCGCGGAGGCGGCCGCCGCGGGGGCCCCTGTAGCCCACGAGGTGCGCACCCCCCGGAGCCGCTGGGTCTACCTTCGAGACCCGAACGGGATCTGGATCGAGCTCAGCGCATAGCCGCCGCCTCCGGCCCGCTCGGCGCCGGAAGGTTGTTGAACCGGGACCCGCTCCCTGGCACCATCCGCGGAATGGAAGGACACGCGTGAGGACGGGACCCATCGTGGCGGCCGGCGCGGGGGGCGCCCCTCCCGAATCCTGCGGGGCCAACGATCCCGGGGCCTTCCTTCCGGAGCGTGCGACGTGAACGCCACGACCCTCTTCATCGTAGGCGTCTTCCTCCTCCTCGCCTGCTCCGTCCTGGTCGGCGAGGCGATCAGCCGCCTCGGCGTCCTTCCGCTCATCGGCCAGCTCGCCGTCGGGATCGTGTTCGGGCCGACGCTCCTCGGGCCCGCCCTCGGTCTGGGCAGCCTGCCGACGGGCTTCCAGGACCTGCAGGTCCTCGCCACCTTCTTCGTCCTTCTCGCCGCCGGGCTTGCGGTCACCCGCGACCAGGTCCGATCGACGGGGCCGGCCGCCGCGGTCCTCGGTCTGACGATCTTCCTGGTCCCGTTCGCGCTGGGGATCGAGGTCGTTCGCCTCCTGTACCCGAACCTCCCCACGCTCACCGCGGTCTTCGTGTCGCTCACGATCTCCGTCACCGCGCTCCCGGTGCTCGCCGTGATGCTCCGGGAGTTCGGTCTGCTTCCGAGCCGCTACGGGGCGCTGCTCGTCAGCGGCGCCTTCGTCAACGAGCTCGCCGCGGTCACCGCGTTCGCGATCCTCCTGCGGTTCCGCACCACTTCGGGGAGCGTCGGCGAGGACGTCGGAATCGCGCTGCTCGCCGTCGCGATCTTCCTGGCCAGCGTTCTCGCGGCCGACGTCCTCCTCGGCGCCCTGCGGCAGACCCGCCTGTGGGATCGGCTCGTCGATCGTGTGCGGCGTACCTGGCGCTCCCAGGAGGCCGGCTTCGCGCTGATGCTCGTCGCCGCGCTCGGCGCCGCGCTGTACTCTCAGGTGCTCGGCCTCACCTATCTCGTCGGCGCCTTCTGCGCGGGGCTCCTCGTCACGCCCGAGCGGGCGGGCGCGGAGGCGTACCGGGCCGTGCGCCAGGTCTTCGACATGATCACGTGGGGATTCTTCATCCCGCTCTTCTTCGCCCTCGTCGGCCTCCAGATGAATCTCCGCCTGCTCGGCGACACGCCGGCCGACCTCGGGGCGTTCGCGGCGCTGTGCGGCTTCGCGCTGCTCGCCAAGCTGCTGCTCGGGCAGGGGCTGGCACGCCGCTTCGGCTTCAGCCGGGCCGAGGCGACCGGCGCCGGCTTCCTGCTCGCCAGCCGCGGAGCGGTCGAGCTCGCGATGGCGGTGAGCCTGCTCTCGCTCGGCATCTTCTCGACCCGCCTGTTCACCATCGTCGCGGGCGTGGGGCTCGTGACCACGCTCGTCTCCCCGCTCGCGGCCCGGCCCTACGTGCGCGCGCTCCGTGCGGGGACCGCACCTATCTCCGCGCCGAGGACCGGCTGACCGTACCCTGCGGGCCCGGTCAGGCCGGCCGGGGAACGAAGGTGGCCCTCGGGAGGCCGTGGGTTGGATCGGGAGTCACGACGTGGCTCGGGAACGACGGTCGGACGCCGCGGATGACGAGGCCGACCTCGTCGCGGTGGACCGCGAACTCAAGGTCGCACATCCTGCGGACGCCGGCCGCGCAGCCTACGCCCGGCGCCAGGACCCCCACGCCGAGGTTCCCGAGGGCGCGGATGCGCTTCAGCCCGTAGTAGAACATCTTCAACGCCTTCTCCGACCCCATCAGCGTGTCGAAGACCTCGAAGGCGTTGAACTCGAGGATCGGGTGCCGCCGGTTGCCCCGAGCCTGCCGCTCCGCCGCGATGACCTTGGCGGTCGCCGACTTCCGCGCGATCGGGTTCGCGTCGGCGTCGGCGAGGTTCACGACGTACGGGAGCCCCCGGTCCTCCCCGATGTAGTCGATCACGCGTACCCGGCTATCGAAGCGGCGTCGGGTCGCGAAGCGGGTCAGCCGGTCACGGAACCCATGGGGCGTCTCCCGCGAGGGCAGGACGGCAACGATCCCCCGCGACTGGTAGAGGAAGTTCAGGAACGTCGGGAACAGGAGGAGGTCCAGGTCCTCCGGCCCCACGGTCTCGTCGCAGTTCAGGAGCGCCGTGCCGCCCCGGGGAAGACCTCCGCGGAGCAGACGGTCGAAGTCCGGGATCCCGCTGGAGAACTTCTCGGCAGGGTCGGGTATCGGGTCCCACGCTCCGTTGGGGCCAGGCTGCGTCCGGCGGCCGCGCATGGTCCGGAGAGGCCCGAGCGGGGTCCTTAAACTGACGGGCCGGGCCGGCGATTTTCTCGCCGGTGAGGCGGCCGCATCTCCCGGGACGGTAGCTTGCGAACCCGGAGCACGCTCCGCAGCCTTCGGTACGCGGACCCGCGAGTTCGGTTCGCCGACGGAACGGACGAGGGTCCCCGGAAAGCCCTTGCGGGCCCTCTCCCATGGTGGGCGCATGGCGAAGTACCAGCTCGGCAAGAAGCCGCGTCGGGTCGATCCCCGGACCCTGCGCCTCGCGCGCTACCTGGCGCCCGACACGCCGGCCCCTCCGCCGACCGTGGCGTGGCAGACGGCGACGCCGTCCGGAGGCTGGGGCATGGACTCGAACGCGACGCTCGGAGACTGCGTCGTCGCGGCCGCCGCGCACCAGATCGAGGCGTGGAGCGACAACGCCAGCCCCGCCGCCCCGGAGGTTGTCACCGAGGCGCAGGTCGTCGCCCTCTATCGGGTCGTGAGCCCGCAGAACGATGGTGTCGTGATCCTGGATTTCCTCAAGCGATGGCGGGCGGGGGTCCCGCTCGGCCCGAGGTCGGATGTCCTGAGCGCCTTCGCGGCGGTCAACCCGGCCGTGACCCGCGAGCTCCAGCAGTCGGTCTACCTCTTCGGCGGAGCGTTCGTCGGGCTGGAGCTCCCCGACGCGGTGGTGCAGGCGGGGGACCCGCTGACGGTCCCCTGGGAACTGCCTCCGAGCGGCGCGGTCGGACCGGACTGGGCCCCGGATCCGCAGAACGGCCACTGCGTCCCGGTCCTCGGCTACACCGCCGACGTGGTGAGCCTCGTCACCTGGGGCGCGGTCAAGACGGCGTCGTGGGCGTTCCTCCAGGCGTACTGCGACGAGGCGTACGCCCTGCTGTCGGACGCCGACTGGATCGAGAGCGGGGGCCGCTCGCCGGCCGGCTTCGACCTCGCCCAGCTGCAGACGGACCTCGCGGCGATCACGGGCGCGCCGTCGTCCACCCCGGGGGCCACGACCGGGCGATCCCGCGGTTTCCGGCGGGGCCGCTCCCACGGGCCGTAGGGCCGTGGGCGGATCGGCTCAGCTCTCGAGGAACGCCTTCGCGCCGTTCAGGAGGAACCGCACGTCGGAGGCCAGCGAGACGAAGCGGAAGCCGAGCTCGGCCGCGGCCCGCTTCTCCGCCGCGTCGATCACGAGCGTGCCGGGGATCTTCCCGTGCTTCTCGCAGGCGGCGACGACCTGCCGCATCGCCTCCCGCAGACGCGGGTGCTTGCGATCGTCCACCAGTCCCAGGTTGAGCGTGAGGTCCTGCGGTCCCACGAAGAGCAGGTCGATCCCTTCCACCGCTGCGAGCGCCTCGAGATTGTCGAGCGCCTCGCGGGTCTCGATCTGGATCCCCACCAGGGTCTCGGCGTTCGCGCTGCGCAGGTAGCCGGCCAGCTCGCGTCCGTACCGGGACGCCGGGGCGGCGGCGATGCCGCGCACGCCGTCCGGTGGGTACTTGGCGTAGGCGACCACCGCCCGCGCCTGCGCCTCGGTGTTCACGAGCGGGACGAGGATCCCGTGGGCACCGGCGTCCAGCGCCTGCTTGATGAGGTAGAGGTCGACGTTGCCCACCCGGACCAGCGGCACGGGGGCCGCCTCCCCGGCCGGCGCCACCAGCGCCGCCAGCGTCTCGGGATTGACCTGGGCGTGCTCGGTGTCGATCATGAACCAGTCTAAGCCGGCACCGCGCAGCGCGTCCGCGCAGACGAGCGACGACGACGCGATCCACGTACCGTAGGAGGTCTCCCGGGAGCCGAGGAGTCGTCGCTTCAGGGCACCGCGCATCGCTTCGCCGCCGTGGGAGGGCGCGGCGCGATAAGCTTTCCAGCGCCCGGCTCGCGACTCATATGCACGTCCGCCGTCCGAGCGGGACGGAGGGCCCCGGCGCGTGCGCGATCGCTACGACATCGTGATCGTCGGCGCCGGCCCGTTCGGGCTCGCCACCGCCTACCACCTCGCGGCGGAGGCGGCCGAGCGGTCGATCCTCGTGGTCGACGCCCGGGACGGCCCCGGCGAGGGCTCGATGGGCGCGAGCAATGCGATGGCCCGCGACGTCTTCAGCTCGCGGGACAACCGGCTCCTCGCGGGCAGCTCGATCGCCTTCTACGTCCAGCTCATGGCGGAGCACCCCGAGCTCCGCGCGCCGGTGCCGCTGCTCGACCGGTACGGCTACCTCTGGCTCCTGCCCGAACGCCTGCAGGAGGAGTACGGCGCCCTGGTCGCCCACAATCGCGGGGCGATCGACGCGGAGCTGCTGGGGCTGGAGGAGCTCCGGGGCTGCCCGGGGCTGAGCGTCGCGCCGGCCCGGTGGTACGAGGGGGACGACGCGCCACCTCCCGAGCCGATCACCGGTGGCCTCTTCGGGCGCAACTGCGGCGCGATCGCTCCGGAGCTCCTCGCCCGCTTCTACCGCGAGGCCGCCGAGCGGCGCGGGGTCGAGTTCGCGTTCGGGCAGACCGTGCGGCGTCTCTCGTTCGAGGGGCGCCCGGAGATCCTGCGCCACGAGCCGGACGGGCGGCCGTACGGATTCCAGGAGCAGATGGCCGGTCGCCTGCGGATCGCCCGCGTGCACTTCGGCGATGACCGGTCCACCGCCGCCGATCGCGTGGTCGTCGCCGGGGGTGCCTGGTCCGACCGGATCCTGCACCCGCTCGGCTTCGCCACCGGTTGCAGCCCTCGGGCCCAGCGGCTCTTCTCGGTCGCCGGCCCGGCGGCGGAGGAGATCCTCGACTGGAGCGCCCCGGTGCATCCGCTCGACTCGACGGACGGGCGGGGCCGGTGCCCGTTCCTGATCCTGCCGACCGGCGCGACCATCAAGCCGATCTTCCGCCAGCGCCGGCTCTGGCTGGGCGGCGTCGAGACGCTGACGCACCCGATCGGCACCCGAGAGGACCCGGCGCGTGACGGGCGGCTCGACTTTGACATGGGCCGGCTCGGCGACCGCTCGGCCTACGCCACCGATCTCCTTCCGGCGATCAGCCCGTACTTCCCGGCGCTCGAGTCGGGTGGCGCCCGGCTCGAGTCGAGCTGGGGCGGCTACTACAGCTTCAGCCCGGACGGCCTGCCGGTGCTGGTCACGACGGCCTACGGCGTGACGTTCGTGGGCGGCGACTCCGGTAGCGGGATCATGAAGGCCGACGCCCTCGGACGGCTGGCGGCGGCGGCCTGCCGCGGTCGGCACGAGGCGCGGCTGTTCACCGGCGAGACGTACCGCCCTGAGCGCCTCTCGCTGGAACGGCGCGACGTCGAGCCGGAACGGATCATCCTGTAGAAGGCGGCGGCCGGCTCAGCGGCGTCGGCGGCCGCGCTTGGGGGCGGGCCGGGGCGTCACCCCGCAGCGGCGCGCGAGGCGCCGGTGCTCGGCCGGGGTCATCCACTCGGTGTGGAGGTAGTCGAAGAGCTGTGCGTCGGTCAGGCCGATGCGACGGCCCTCGTCCACCGTGAAACGGTACGCCTCGATCTCGCTCGGCGCGTCGACGTAGGCGAGCTTCGGGTAGAACAGGGGGCGCCCGTCCTGGAACTGCTTGACGTGACGCAGCTCGTGGACGAGGTCGAGGTAGACGGTGCGGAACGGGCTCCGGGCGAGGTGACGCGTGCTGATCAGGAGGTGGCCGTCCTCGTCGCTCGTCCCCATGTAGCCGAACCGGGCGGAGAAGAACTCGACCTTCTGCGAACGAAGCACCTTCCCGGTCTTCGCCCCGAAGAGCGCGCGGATCGCCGGGACCCTCTCGAATCCCCGGAAGAACCGCGTGAACGGGTAGAGCTTGGTCGGCGCGGCCCGCTCCAGTCGGACCCCCAGCTTCGCCTCGACCGCCACCGCTCCTCCGCGGTGGGGGCCAGCGGCCCCTTCACCTAACCCCTTCGGTCCGCCCGCGTCGCCGCGCTCCCGGCCGGAGTCGCCGGAGGCAGCGTGGGGGATTAGATAGGAGGCCACCGTGCACGGTGCGATGCCGGCGGCGCACGAAGCACCGCCTCCCCGCTCGCCGAAGGAGGCGACCGTCGAGGCATGGGATGCCCGGGCCGACCGCTGGGACGAATGGACCCCGATGGTCGAGAGCTGGTTCGCGCCGGCGACCGCGAACATGGAGCGCGCCCTGGGGCTGCGGGCCGGCGATCAGGTCCTCGAGCTCGCGGCCGGAACCGGCGGCTTCACCCGCGCCCTCGCGGCCGCGGTGGGCCCGAGCGGGCACGTCATCGCGACGGACAGCGGCCCCCGCATGGTCGCGCGGATGGCGGAGAACCTTCAGGAGCTCCGCCAGGTGACGGCCCGAGTGATGGACGGTGAGCGGGCGGATCAGTCGCCGGGCTCGCTGGACGCCATCGCCTGCCGCCAGGGGTTCATGTTCTTCGCGGCCCCGGAGACCGCTCTGGCCCGCCTGGCCCCCACGCTGCGACCGGGCGGTCGCCTGGTCTTCAGCGTCTTCTCGCCACCGGACCGGAATGGGGTGCTGTCACGCCCCTCGAGGATCCTGAGCCGCTGGGCGGACCCGGACCACCCGCCGCCGCCTCCGGACGCGGCCCCGGGGCCGTTCAGCCTCAGCGACCCGGTGCGGTTGGGAAACCTCCTCCGTTCGGTCGGATTCGAGTCGGTGGCCGTGGAGGCTGTCGATTGCCCGCTCCGTCCGCCGAGCCTCACGAAGTTGATGGAGTTCTACCGGGAGATCCTCGGCGCGACGGTCCAGCGCCTGTCGGCGTCCGACCAGGCCGCCGCTTGGGCCGAGGTGGAGACCGCGGTCGCACCGTTCCTCGCCCCGGGCTCGCCCGGAGCTCCCTGCGAGATCCTCGTGGCGGCCGGACGGCGCCCGGACGACCGGGGGAGCGCGAGCCGCGCCCGTCCCGGCCGCGAACGGTCCCGTCCGGCGTGAGCCCGGGGCCCGCCTGGGCCCCGGGACGGGGTGGGCCGGTCGTCTCTCTACGGCTGGCCGCCGGTCGGCGGCTGCAGGCCCGCGGGGCTCATGGGGGTGTCACCGGCCATGGGCGGGTTCAGCGGGGTGTCGGCGGTGGGGGGGCGTCGTCCGGCCGACCGGTTGCGCATGACGAGCGCCACGACGGCGACCACGACGACGACGACGACCACGGCACCGAGGACGAGCGCGAGCGGGAACGCCGCCGCGGCGGGTCCCGCCGTGATCGCGTTGTACTGGCTCTCGGCGACGGAGACGGGCTCCGGGCCCGCGTTCACCGAGAGGCTCGGCGCGCCCGAGAGGCTGCTGTCGATCGAGGAGATGTTGCCCACCAGCGACTCACCGAGGACGCCGTTCGCCGAGGTGTAGTAGACGCTCTCCGGAGCGCTGTAGACGCCGGCCGAGATCGCCGGCGTCACCGCCGCGATCGCGGGGGCCGTCTCGGCCTCGAGGCCGGAGAAGAGGTTCTCGAAGGCGGCGCCGGAGTAGAGGACCCACCCGTCGGTCGCCGTGTAGTTGTCCCCGGAGATGTTCAGCAGGATGTCCTGGACGGTGTAGGACTTGTGCGGGGTGGTGTAGTTGTTCCAGACGGTGCTGGTCCCGGTGTCGTTCCCGACGACGGAGATCGTCCCCGAGGTCGCGACATTCCCCGGCGTCCAGGCGCTGGCCGACTCCGACTCCCCGTCCTCCGTGCCGTGAGCGGAGATCCCGCTCAGGTACGAGCCGCTCGCCGTGAACGGTTCGCTGCTGGTCCAGTTGTCGTACTTGTTCGGGCTGACCGGCAGGATCGCGAGCGGGGTGGAGAAGTCGACGGTCGAGCTGCCGTGCCCGCCGACGTCGAAGGAGATCGAGGCGGTGGTCGCCGGGGTCCCCGGCACGTTGAGGTTCAGGTTACCGCTGACGTTGAACGCCAGGGAGGCCGCCGCGTTCATGATCGCCAAGGCCGTGACCGGCCCCGGGGCGTCCGGCCCGCTCGCGAGCGTGAGCGAGGAGGTCGTCACGTTCGTGGAGCCGGCCGCGGTCTCCCAACCGCTGACCGACGCCGAGAGGGATTCGGTCTGGCACGTGGTGGTCGTGACGCACGCCGAGAAGCTGAGCGAGACCGAGGCGCCGATCGCCGCCTTGACGCTGAGCTCGACCTGGCTCGCGGAGACGTTCGTGCGCGTGTAGATGACCGCCCAGTGGAGCTGGGCGTTGTAGCTGATCCCGAGGGTCTGGTTCGCGCTGAGCGTTCCACCGGGACAGGCGGTCGTCGTGCAGCTGTAGGAGGAGCTCACGGAGCCTCCGAACGCCCATTGCTCGGTGGACGAGCTCGCGGGCGACACCGACGGGTGCGTGGGCGCAGCGGCGGAGGTCCCGGCGAGCAGAGCGACCAGGAGCATTCCCGTCGCCAGGCCGGCGGTCGTCAGGAGTTTCGTGCGATCCGTTCTCGATAGCCTCGTCATAACTGGGGGAACCGCGAGCGATTAGCGGGCTATGGTGTCAAAAACCTTCCGACACGCCCGCCGGGGGGTCCGGGGCCCCCGGGAAGCCGACCGAGTCTCTCCCGGGGGCGCCGAGGGTGCCCCGGACCGCCCGCCTAGACAGTACTAGGATAGCGAGACGCCATCGACACGAGCGCCCCGGCCCGGGGGCCCACCGGCCCCCTTGTCGCGGCATCCGCTACGCGTTCGAGTGGGGCTGGGGCCGCGACCCCCCTCGGGGGAGGCTACGGCGCACCGGTCGCCTCGCCGTTGCCACCGCCCGAGGCCGGACGGGCGTACTCGCGCATGATCTCCCGGGCCAGCTCCTGCCGTTCGTGGTAGCGCCGGAGCAGCTCCCGGCCCTCCTTCTCGATCTCGGCGATCTCGCGGCCCAGGGCGTCGAGCTGGGCCGTCAGCTCGGCTCGGCTGCGGCCGGCCGTGCGCATCTCGGCCACCGCCGCGCCCGCCGCCTCGAGGTTGACCGGGATCTCCGCCTTGCGCCGATCGCGCTCTCCGCGGACCGCCTCCATCTCCTTCAGGATGCGATCGATCTCGGCGCGGGCGGCCACGATCGCGGTGTCGGCCTCCTTGCGCTGGACCTCGTGCTGCGCGACCTGGTCCCGCCGCGTCTCGAACTCCTGCACCGCCTTGGTCTTGCGGCGGAGCTCCGCGATGAGGGCGTTCTCCTCCTCGATCGGGAGGGCCCGCGTCTGCTGACGCAGCTCGAGCTCCGCGATCTCGCGGCGGAGCTGCTCGGGGTTGATCCGCTCATGGCGGTCGAAGGTCAGGACCAGCTCGCGCCGGCGAATGACGGCAGACTCCATCGCCTGACGGGCGCGCTCCGCCGCCCGGCGGAGCTGTGAGAGCTGGCGGCCGAGCTCTCCGCTCTCGTGGTAGAGGCGCTCGGCCTCCGTCTGCGGGCCCTGCCCCTGACGGTAGAGCTCCTGCTGACGC
>JASHTI010000075.1 GCA_030040625.1 Thermoplasmata archaeon | reverse complement strand
TTCGCCGGCACGCTCGCCGCCACCCTGAGCCTCGCCGCGGCGCCCCCGCTCGCCGGCTTCGTCAGCGAGTGGATGGTGCTGGAGTCGCTGTTCCAGTCCTACCAGTTCGTCCCCGCGTGGGTCCAGTTCCTCGGGTTGATCTCCGGCGCGGCGGTCGCGCTCGGCGCCGGCCTCATCGTGATCGCGATGGTGAAGTTCCTCGGCTTCACGCTGCTCTGGAACCCGTCCGGCGGCGCGGCGCGTCGCCGCGCCCCGGGGTTGGCGATCCCGATCGCGGCGGTCGGCGCCGTCGTCCTCGGACTGGGCGTCTCGGCCCCGTGGACGCTCGACTTCCTCACCCCGACCGTCTCCCGGTTCGCGGGAACGGCCGTGACCGCGCCGGTCGGCCAGCTCCTGAGCGTCCCCGCCGGCTGGTCGATCCTCTCGGGGGCGCCGTTCGGCATCCTCTCGCCGCCGATGGTCCCGATCGTGATCGCGATCGGCGCGCTGATCGGCGTCGGCTACTATCTGCTCGGGGGGCGCGGGGCGGCGCGGGTCCGGCGGACGCCGGTCTGGATGGCCGGCAGCCCCTCCGGCCGCGACGGCGAGGTGTACACGTCGTTCGGCTACAGCACGGGGCTGCGGCTGATGATGGCCTCGATCCTCGGCACCCGCGAGATCCGGGCGAGCGCCGGCCGCGTCAGCGAGGCGGAGCTCGCGACGCCCGTGCCGTACAGCGTCGACCTGGAGGTGCTCGACGTCTTCAAGCTGTTCTACGACGACCTCGTCCGCGCCGGCGACGCTCTCGCCAGCTTCCTGAAGGGCTGGGTGATGCCGGGCCGCCTGGGCCGCTACCTCGCCTACATCCTCGTCGTGGTCGTCGCCGTGGTGATCTACGTCGCGGCCGCCTCGGGCTGAACCGGCCTGCCGCGGAACCCGGGCCGGGATCAGGGACGGAGCGCCCAGGCGAGGTCGGCGAGCATCGGACGCAGCGCCGGCATCGTCGCCGGGTCGACGCGACCGGGCTCGATCCAGGCCGAGTCGATCGCCTCCCGGCTCGCCACCGGGGCCTCCTCGCGGACGCGGTGCCCGAGGAAACAGACGGTGACCCAGCGGACCACCCCCCCGGTCGGTCCGCGTTCGAACCGCTCGTACACCCCGAGGGTCCGTTCGATCTGGACGTCGAGCCCGACCTCCTCGTACGCCTCCCGGCTCGCCGCCTGCTCGAGCGTCTCCCCGACCTTCGGGTAGCCCTGGGGGAGCACCCAGGCGTGCCGGTGCGGCTCGGCCTCCTCCCGGATCACGAGGACGCGCGTGCCGTCCCGGATCGCGACCGCGGCGATCAGTCGCACCTCGGGGTCCGGGCCGTCGGCGTCCGATCGGCCGGCTCCGGACCGGGCGACCGGGGGCCCGGCGCCCTTCACGGACCCCCCTCCGCCGCGCCGCCCTCCGCGGGCGATGCGGTCGGGGCACGGAAGGAGGCCCCCGAGGGCGAGCGGCGGGACCCGTCGCGATCGACGCGGATCGCCCCCGGGCCCGGTGGAGCGTCCCAGATCTGGTGGTAGAGGTCCTCGGCGAAGCTCGTCGGGAGGGGCGCTCCCGGCACGAGGCGGAAGCTGCGGCTCCCGTCCGACCGGCGTTCGACCCGGAGGCACAGGCACTCCTGCGGGGCGCGACGCTGCCAGGCGTCGGCGAACTCGAAGAGGAACGTCACGTAGTAGACCGTCACGCGGTGCCCGACCAGCGCCCGGACGACCTGGTCGGCGATCTCGGAGCCTTCCTGCTCGTTCGTCGAGCTCAGCGACTCGTTGCAGAGCAGCAGCGCTCCGGGCGTGATCGCCTCGGTGATCGTCCGCAGGCGCGCGAGCTCCTCCTCGAGCTTGCCGCGCGTCATGCCGGGGTCCTCCGCCCGGCGGAAGTGGGTGTAGACGCCGGTGGCGACGCCGCCGACGTAGCCGCGCGCGCCGACGAAGAGGCCGGCCTGCGCCATCAACTGCGCGAGCCCGAGGGCGCGGAGCAGCGTGGACTTCCCGCCCCGGTTCGCCCCGGTGAGAAGGACCAGCCGTCGACCACCGGCGAGAACGTCGTTCGCTACCACCGGCCTACCGAGGTGGAGCGCGAGCCCGACATCGAACAGACCCTGGGCGTCGCACGCGGGCCCGTCCGCGCGGTCGAGCCGCGGCCGGCAGACGGGATTGCCCGTGGCCGCCAGCCGGTCGGCGAGGTTCAGCGCCCCGACGTAGAAGCCCACCTCGTCGCGGAACGCCTGCAGGAACTGCAGGAGGTGGTCGGCGGCCCGTCCGAGCGCCGCGGCGGCGGGCTCGAGCCCCCGGTCGGTCAGGTCGCCCAGGTACCGGTGCCCGGTCTCGTCCCGGTCGCCGATCACGACGGTGCGCGGGCTCCGCCGCGCGGGCAGGAGACGTTGCCAGGCGCGGCGGCGCTCCTCCCGGGGGGCGCGGAGGGTGAACTCGGTCGGCCTCGCTTCCGGCCCGACCCCGGTGCTGAGCAGCAGGGGCGAGCGGTGACGCAGCCGCTCCATGTGCGCGGCCGCCTCCCGGAAGAACGCGTCGTCCAGCTCGGTGTCCAGCTCCGCGACGAGACGGCGGAAGCCGGCCGAGCGGAGCGCCGGGCCTTCCGCTCGCGCGAGCTCGATCAGGCGGCGGAGCGCCCCGAGGAAGACGCCGAGGACCTGGAGCGAGCGGAGCAGCACCGAGGAGGCGGAGTGCTCGGACCAGCCCCAGATGCGACGCTCCTCGGCCAGCGCGTCGGCCGCGAGCGCGTACAGCTTCCGCGCGGTCGTCGGGGCGCGAAGGCAGTCGTCGAGCACGTCCTGCCGGAAGGCGACCACCGCGGCGGGGGGCGCCGGCGCGAGGAGAACGGCGGTGGCGATGCGGAGCAGCTCGGGGTCGCCGGCGGACATCGCCCCGACCACCGTCGCGAGGTCGAGGTCCTGGAGGAGCGCCTGTTGCAGAGGGCCGACCGCGGTGGGCGGCGGCGGATCGCGGTCGGGGAAGAGGAGGTAGGTCTTCATGACGGGAGCCCCGCGGCGAGCTGCGCGTAGGAGAGGCCGTACTTCGCCGCGATCGCCGTGGCGAAGGCCCGACCGTCCGCCGCCGCCCGGATCACCCGGAAGGTACGGACCGTCGGGTCGTCCGGCCGGACCTGGGCGACGACGCTGACGGCGGCCGGATCGACGGTCGCGAGCTCGTCCGCGAACGTCACGTAGACGGCGCGGGCGCCGCGCTCGATGATCGCGCCCAGCACCTTACGGCCGAGAAAGACGGCGTCGCTGAGCGAGGTGCTCGAGAAGCTCTCGTTCAGAACGATGACGCTGGCGGGGGTCGCCCGCCGGAGGATCTCCCGCGCCCGATGGAGCTCCTCTTCGAGCTTGCCCTGCAGCTCCTCCGGGCGCTCGGCCCGGTCGAAGAGGGTGAAGACCCGGTCGCACAGCGGCAGCCGGGCCTCCTCGCCGGGGACCGGTACGCCGAGGCGGGCGAGGTAGCAGAGCTGGCCGACGCTGCGGGCGAAGGTCGTCTTGCCGCCCTGGTTCGGGCCGGTCACCACGAGGACCCGTTCGGGTCCCGAGAGCCGCACCTCGTTCGCGACGACGGGAGCGTCGTGCCTCCCGGCCGACCCGGCCAGCGCGAGGTCGAACGTGGCGCCGACCGAGATCTCCGACGGCCCGGGCGTCACCTCGGGGTAGGCGAAACCGAGCCCCGCCGCCCGGAGCGGCGCGATCAGGTCGAGGTAACTGAGGAGGAACTGCACCTCGCGCTCGAATCGGAGGACCACCGGGTCGAAGAAGTCCGCGACGCCGGCCGCGACTGTCTCCAGGTGGGCGAACGGCGCCGGGAACAACGTCACCACATGGTCGAAGATCTCCTCCTCCACGTGGTTGAACTCGTCGAACCCGTGGGAGCGGAAGCGGTACTCCTTCGTGCCGTGCTGCCGGAACCGCGCGAACGTCCGCTCGACCTCCACCGAGTAGTCCGCCTCGCCGGCGAACGGCTCGACCCCGATCCGCGTCCCGTCGATGCGGAGCGCATAGGCGACCCCGGAGAGCTCGCCGTCGACCGCCCTCGCGGTGTCGAGCCGGGACCGGAACTCCGGCCCGGCGACGTACGCCGCCAGATCGACCCCTAGCGCCCGGAGCCCGGCCGACCGGGGCCCGGCCGCCGGCAGGGCCCGCGCCAGCGCCTCGACGGCGTCGCCGTAGTGGAGCAACGCCGCGAGGGCGCCCACGAGCCGCTGGTAGCGGTACGTCCTCTGCTCGGCCCGCTCCCGCTCGGCGTGGGCGTCGGCCATCGCGGCGGCGAAGCGGTCGATGGCCTCTCGGACCCCCGGCCCCTCGAGGTCCCGGGCGACCTCTTGACGATAGACAATCGCCTCGACCGAGGCGAGGGGCTCCGAAAAGAACGGCCGCAGGTCGTAGCGCTCCCGGCCCACCAACGCCGCCTCGAAGAGCACCCCGAGGTTGAGATCCGGGAAGATCGCGTCGGCCTCCTCGTGTCCGGACGGGACGACACCGGGCGGCCAGAGCACGCTGAACGCGGGGTGGACGGACATGGGGTCACACGGTGCGCGGGGCGGGGCGGGTCGGCGGGGAACGAGAAGCCGACGGCTCGGGGACCCGACGGGCCGCTATCTCGCCGGCGTAGAACCTCTCGGCCACACCGATCTCCCGGGACCCCAGCCGGATCGGCCCGTCGTCCGGCTCGGCCAGCGAGGAGACCAGCGCGCTCGCTGCGGCGAGCCGCACGGCCCGGCCCCGGAGCCGGGGCGAGAACAAGGGGGGACCCCCGTCGCGGAGCGCCCGCTCGGAGACGGCGTGCAGCCGCTCGTAGAGCCGACGCTCCAGCGCGACCGGTCGCGCCGGAAACCGCTCGGCGACCAGCGGGTCTCCCGTCGCGATGGCGTGGACGAGCGTGAGATGGTCCCGGATCGCGTCGGCCCGCTCGAAGTCGAGCTCGCCGAGCTCGAGCCGCTCGGAGCTCGCCTCGATCGCGCGGAAGTAGGCCGCGGACATCGGCTGGAATCGCAGGAGCATCCGGTCCTCCAGCGCCGCGAAGTTCGGGTCGGCGATCGTGGTCCGGACGCCGTCCTCCCCGCCGGTGCGGACGTTGTAGTTGACCGAGAAGAACGATCGGAACGTGTAGGGGCCGACGGTGCCGAAGGTCGTCTCCCACTTCACCTCCCGCTGTTCCATGACGAGCTTCAGGGGCTCGACCATCCCGCGGTAGCGGAACCAGTCGTTGAACTCGGGAACGATGAAATTGAAGGTCCGCCCGACGTAGGCGGCCCCGAGCCGAAGGAACTGCGCGGGCGTGATGCCGCCGCAGAACCGGTTGCGTCCGGGCAGCCCGTGCGGCGGCACCCCGGTTCGTGGGTTCCCGCGAACGAGGTCGTCGATCGCGAACGTCTTGCCGGTGCCCGGTGGCCCGAACAGCGCCAGGTGGAATCCCGTGCCGCCGGTGGTGCGACCGTTCGGCGCGAGCAGCGGCGCGTCGGCGAGGCCGTACTGCTGCAGCAACGCGACCAGCGGCTCGAAGGCGAGCGGGTCGCCGAAGAGACCGCGGAGGTACGCCGTGAGCTGGTCGACGTCGAACCGCCGGCCGAACTCCAGGACCGACTCCAGTCGATCCCTCAGCAGCTCGCGGAGATAGCGTCGGAACTCCCCGTCCATCGCACCGATCTCCCGGGACTCCTCCATCGGGGCCGCGCCGGGCGGGCCGGTCGTCGCCTGGGCGCGGACCTCGGCCTCCCTCAGGAGCCGGTCCAGCTCGTCCGGGTACGGGAGCTCGAACGACCGGCTGCCGAGCACGCCGGCCCGCTCCACGAGCAGGCCCCGGCGCTTCAACCGGCCGACCAGGAGGCCCGGGTCCTCGAAGACACGTCGGCGGAGCAGCCGGGCCCGGAGCTCCGCGTAGCGAAGGGGCGCGGCCGGCCGGCCCGCACCGGCCCGGACCCGTGCCTCGGAGGCGAGGTCCAGTATCGCCCGAGCTACCGGCAACTGGGACGGCGCCAGTCCGAACTCTTCGCGACCCAGACGCGGAGGCGCGACCACCGCCGAGGTCACGGCCACGGCCTCGGAGCCTCCACCGGTCATGCGGCCACGCTCCCCGCCGACGTCGACACGCCCTCGATCTCTCGGGCCTCCCGCGCCAACCCCCGCATCCGCCCCTCCCAGCTCTCGGCGCCGGGACGGCCCGCCGTGTCCGCGGTTCGGCCCGCCTCGACGGCCTCTTCCACGAGCTTCAGGTCCCGGGCCAGCCGGTCGGCGACTCGCTCGCGCGTGGCGGAGGACGCCTCGCCGATGCGGTCGGCCAGATCGCTTCGCAGCCGGCCGCCGAACGCCTCGAACTCCGACTCGACGGTCTCCTGCAGTCGACGCCGAAGCCGCCCGCGGAGGGCGACCGCCGGCAGGATCAATCCGGTCTGGCCGACCAGGGTCCCCTCGTAGAGCCCTTCGATCCGGTCCCGGAACCGCTCGGGGCCGAGCGGCTCGGCGTCGACCGTCAGCGGTGGGAGCGCGACCCCGAACTCCCGGGCCACGACCTCCCGGAGCTCCTCCGCCCAGCGGCGCAGGCGGCCCTCCAAGAGCCGGGCCTGCGCGTCGAGCTCCGTCACGACCTCCTCCGTCACCGAGCGGCGGAGCCGGTCCGCGGCCGGCCGGAACCGCTCGCGCAGCTCCTGGTCGAACGCCGAGGCGAGCCCGCCCGAGGTGCGTGCGCGCAGCTCCGGGATCCGCCGATCGAGCGCGGCGACGACCGGGCCGATCTCGGGCGCGGCCGTCCGGTGGATCCTCCCCGGCAGGCTCTGCACCAGCGCCAGGACCTCCTCGGCGACGAGCGCCTGCAGCGCCCGGTGCTCGGTACGGAGGTCCTCGACCTGCCGCGCCAGCGTCGCGAGACGGCCCGCACGCTCTTCGCGGGAGAGCGCGGCGGTCCGGGTCGCCAGCTCGATCTGCGCCCGAAGTCGCGCGGCGAGCAGGCGCGCCCGCGCCGCGGTGACCGACCGCACCGCCTCCTCCCGGCGGACGCCGAGGTGCTCGCGCAGTCCGTCGGCGAGCTCTCGGAGCCCGGTCCTCGGCGTCGCCCCCCCGCCGTCACGGCAGCTCGTCAGGTAGAACCGCACGGCCGGGAATCCGCAGCGTTCGGCCAGCTGGGTCCTCAGGTAGTCGAGGAGGACGGTCCGCTCGTCGGCGGTCAGCAGGTCGATCTTGTTGACGACGAAGAAGAACTTGGTCGCGTGCACCTGCGCCTCCCGGAGGAAGGCGAGCTCCTCCGCCGTGATCGGCGGGTCCGGCGACAGGACGAAGATCGCCGCGTCGACGCCGGGGAGCAGCGCCCGCGCCGCCTCGGTGTTGGCGTCGTGCGCGGAGCCGACGCCCGGGCTGTCCACGAAGGTGATCCCCTCGGCCCACGCCGGCAGCGGGACCGCCACTTCGGCCCGCGCGAGCCCGCGGCGGTTGCCGGGGTTCCGCTGCTCGGAGACGAACTCCGCGAGTTCGGCGAGCGGGGCGGTCCACCGTCGGCCGTCGAGCCCGGTCAGGCGGAGCTCGGGATCCCCCCGGACGAGGCACGTCGCCACCGAGGTCGTCGGGAGGATGCCGGTCGGGAGCGCCTCCTGCCCGGCGAGCGCGTTCAGCAGCGAGGACTTCCCGCGCTTGAACTGGCCGAGGACGGCGACCGTGAGCTCGCGCCGGCCCAGTCCCTCCGCGATGCGGGCGACGGCGCGCGCCAGCTCCGCCTGACCGGCGTCTTCTGCGAGCCGCTGCAGCCGGGCGAGCGTCGGGTCAGGGAGGCCGTCGGCTGGGCGGGTGCTGGGGGGCGACATTGGTTCCCATAGTAGGAGCCATCATCCGCCGCGCGGA
>JASHTI010000074.1 GCA_030040625.1 Thermoplasmata archaeon | reverse complement strand
GTCCAGCTGGACGGGAACATCGGGGTGATCGCGAACGGCGCCGGCCTGACGATGGCGACGGTCGATGTCCTGAAGGAGTTCGGCGGCGCGCCGGGGGTCTTCCTGGACCTCGGGGGGACCGACGACCCGAAGAAGGTCACCGAGGCGTTCCTGCTGATGGCCCAGGCCAAGCCCGCGGCGGTCTTCCTCAACATCTTCGGTGGGGTCACCCGCTGCGACACCGTCGCCCAGGGCCTCGTCGCCGCGCTGGGCTCGATCCCCGCCGCGGAGCGGTTCCCGCTCGTCGCCCGCATCCGCGGGAACAACGAGGCGCAGGGGGTCGCGATCCTTCGCGCCGCCGGCGTCACGAGCGAGCCGGACCTTCGGGCCTCGGCCGAGGCGGTCGTCGCCGCGGCCCGGGGGGCGCGATGAGCGTCCTGATCGACGGCCAGACCCGCGTCGTCGTTCAGGGGATCACCGGCCACCAGGGGACGGTCCACACCCGGGCGATGCGCGAGTTCGGCACGCAGGTCGTCGCCGGCGTGACGCCCGGTAAGGGCGGGACCAGCGTCGAAGGGGTGCCGGTCTTCGACAGCGTTCGGGCGGCGGTCGAGCGGACCGAGGCGAACGCCTCGTGCCTCTTCGTCCCGGCCCCGTACGCCAAGGACGCCCTCCTCGAGGCGGTGGACGCCGGGCTGCGCCTGTGCGTGATCGTCACCGAGCACATCCCGTTCCACGACATGCTGGTGATGTACCACTACGCCCGGTCGAAGGGGAGCCGCATCATCGGCCCGAACTGTCCGGGGATCGCCGCGCCCGGCAAGGCGAAGGTCGGGATCATCCCGAACGTCGTCTTCCAGCCCGGCCACGTCGGGGTGATCTCGCGGAGCGGCACGCTGACCTACGAGATCGTCAACGGGATCAAGGAGCACGGGCTCGGGCAGTCGACGTGCATCGGGCTCGGCGGCGACCCGATCGTCGGGACGTCGTTCGTCGACGCGCTCCCGCTCTTCGAGGCCGACCCGGAGACCGAGCTCCTCGTGCTGGTCGGCGAGATCGGCGGGACGAGCGAGGAGGAGGCCGCGGAGGCGATCCGGAGCTCGTTCACGAAGCCGGTCGTCGCCTACATCGCGGGCCGGAGCGCGCCGCCGGGCAAGCGGATGGGTCACGCCGGGGCGATCATCTCCCGGGGCCGCGGCACGGCCGCCTCGAAGGTCGCCGCGCTGGAACGGGCGGGCGCCCGCGTCGCCCGCTTCCCGTACGAGGTCCCGGAGATCGTCGCGGAGCTCGCGCGGGCGCAGGCCCGGCGATGAGCCCCGCCGAGGACGAGGCGCCGGAGCGCTGCGCGATCCCCGGCTGCGACCAGCCGCCGGTCCGTCACCTGGCGCGCAGCGAGGCCCGGGCGGCGTTCCCGGAGCTACCCGAGGGCGGCCGTCGGGCCCCCATCTGCCGGGACCACTACCGGACGTGGAAGAAGGCGACGAAGGACCGCCGGGCGCTCGACCGGCTCACCTGGTGAACCGGCCGGGCGACCCGCCGGAGCCCGTGCCTCACTGCTTGCGCATCTTCTGGGCCCGCATGCGGCGGCGCATCCGCTTCTTGCGCCACTTCCAGCGCATGTGGCCGCGCTTCTTCCAGACGCGTGAGGAACGTTTCATCCCGGCTCGGACCGACTGGGCGCGGCTACCTGCCCCCGTTTATTAGCGTTGACCTTCGTTGCGCGGGCCGAGCCTCGGGCGGCGGCCCCGGGAAGGAGCCCCGGCCGAGCGCGAAAAGCCCCGGCATCGCCGTCCGGGCGGTTATCTAGCCCTCGCCGCTCGAAGAGCCCGTGCTGGAGGCGGCCGACCTCGAGATCGACGTCCTCGATTTCCGACAGCGGTCGTTCCAGTTCGATCGGATCGCCGAGATCGACGGCGTCCGGTTCGCGGTCTTCTCCCGAACGGAGACGGAGAGCGAGAGCCAGTTCCGTCCGAAGCTCGTCCACCTGCGGGTCGCCGTGCCCCTCGCCTGGATCGCGCGGGACGAGGAGGCCGACAGCCTGCGCATCGCGCGGGACGGGGCCGTGACCCTTCCGACGATCGCCGAAGCGGTCCTGGAGGTCGGCGCCGAGCCCCCCGAGTTCCGGGAGCAGGGGATCGACTGGAAGCGCGCGGCGGCTCCCGGCGGGGCGCTCGTCTACGCCCCGACCGAGTACGCCGGTCGGCTGCTCGCCGCGCCCGGCTTCGCCGCGCTGGGGCTCACCTAGAGGCCCCGGTCGCGGACGGCGCGGGACGGCGCAGGTCGAACCGGTCGGCGTTCATCACCTTCGTCCACGCCGCTCCGAAGTCCGTCACGAACTTCGCCGCCGCGTCCTCGGAGCCGTAGACCTCGGCGAGCGCCCGGAGCTCGGAGTTCGATCCAAAGAGGAGGTCGACCCGGCTCGCGGTCCAGCGACGCTGCCCGCTTCCGCGGTCGTAGCCCTCGAAGAGGTTCGGGTCGTCCGTCGGTCGCCACTCGGTGCGCATGTCGAGCAGGTGGACGAAGAAGTCGGTGCTCAGGGTGCCGGCCCGGGACGTCAGGACACCCTGGGCGCTGCGCCCGAAGTTCGCGCCGAGGACCCGGAGACCCCCCACGAGCACCGTCATCTCCGGGGCGGTGAGCGTCAGCAGCTGGGCCCGGTCCAGGAGCAGCTCCTCCGCGGACGCGGCGAGCTGAGGACGAAGGTAGTTGCGGAACCCATCGGCGACCGGCTCGAGGTACCCGAACGACTCCACGTCCGTCTGCGCCTGGGTCGCGTCGGTCCGTCCCGGGGCGAACGCGAGGCTGAGCGGGTGGCCGGCCCGGCGGGCCGCCTCCTCGACCGCGGCGGTCCCGCCGAGCACCACCAGATCCGCCAGCGAGACCCGCTTGCCGTCCGACCGCCCCGCGTGGAACGCCTGCTGGACCCGCGAGAGCGCGGCCAGGACCTGCGCCAGCTGCGACGGCTCGTGCGCTTCCCAGTCCTTCTGGGGAGCCAGCCGGATGCGGGCGCCGTTGGCTCCGCCGCGCTTGTCGGAGCCGCGGAAGGTCGCCGCCGCGCACCAGGCGGTCGAGACGAGCGCCCCGGCGGGCAGGCCCGCCTTGAGGATCTCGGCCTTGAGCGCGGCGATCTCCGCGGCCCCGATCAGGGGGTGGTCGACCGCCGGGACCGGGTCCTGCCAGATCAGCTCCTCCTTGGGAACCTCGGGCCCGAGGTAGCGGGCGCGCGGCCCCATGTCGCGGTGCGTGAGCTTGAACCAGGCCCGCGCGAAGGCCTCCGCGAACTGATCCGGGTGCTGGAGGAAGCGCCGGGAGATCGGCTCGTACACCGGGTCGAATCGGAGGGCGAGGTCGGTGACGAGCATCGTCGGAGCGTGGCGCCGCGAGGTGTCGAACGCATCCGGGATCGTGGCGTCACCCCCCTTCGCCTGGAACTGATAGGCGCCGGCCGGGCTCTTCGTGAGCTCCCATTCGTAGCCGAAGAGGTTCTCGAAGAAGTTGGGACCCCACTTCGTTGGCGTCGTCGTCCACGTGACCTCCGGGCCTCCGCTGATGGCGTCCGGTCCCTTGCCGGTCCCGAACCGGCTCTTCCAGCCGAGCCCCATCTGCTCGATCGGGGCGGCCTCGGGCTCGCGCCCGACCAGCGCGGGGTCGCCGGCGCCGTGGGTCTTCCCGAAGCTGTGACCCCCGGCGATCAGCGCGACGGTCTCCTCGTCG
>JASHTI010000073.1 GCA_030040625.1 Thermoplasmata archaeon | reverse complement strand
AGGACCGGGGAGAGGGCGGCCGTCCCCGGGCTGGATGGGAAGCGGGCCGGGCGGCTCAGCTCGCCGAACGGCCGGGTCGGAGGGGCGGCGAGCAGGCTCCGGCGCTTGAGGTCGACCTCTTCGCGGAGCCGGGCGAGGCGGCTCTGCACGAGGGCCCGCAGCTCCTGGTTGGTCCGGCCCCGGGAGGCGTGCGCGAGGAGCTCGCGCAGCGCGGTCCGCAACCCCTCCTCGTAGCCGGCGGCGTACGTCCGGGCGAACTCCTCGTCCGCCGGGGGCTCCTCCGGCTCCGCCCCGGGCCGGTCGGAGGCGGTCACGCGGAGGCCCGGTCCGTCGCCGCGGGCGCCGCCCGGACCTCCGCCATCGGCGGGCCCCGCGGGGCTCGGTCGGGATCGTCCACGGGGGCGAACTTGTAGCCGTAATGGATGACACCGGCCTGCCCTTCCTCCCGGAGCTTCCGGAACGTCGCCCGGACCCGGAGGCCGATCGCGACCCCGTCGGGCTCGACGTCGACGACCTGGCCGGTGAGCACCGGACCCTCGTCCGTCTTGACGAGGGCGACGACGTACGGCACCTGCATCTCGAACCCTTCGGCGGCCTCGTGGACGACGGTGTACGAAACGACCTCGCCGGAGCCGGAGAGCTGGAACGGTACCATCTTCTCGATCGACTGGCGGTGGTGCGTGCAGTGCGGACAGACGGGCCGCGGCGGGAAGTAGACGGTGCCGCAGGCCGTGCACTTGGAGCCGCCGAGGTTGTAGCGACGCGGGGTCTCGCGCCAGAAGCGTGCGATCGACATCGTGCCCCCTAGTTCGCGCGCTCCAGGAGATGGACGACGCTCGTCGCGCCGGTCCCTCCGAGATCGTGGGCCAGCCCCAGGGTCGCGCCGCTCACCTGGCGTTCCTTCGCCTCGCCGCGCAGCTGACGGACCAGCTCGACGACCTGGGCGACGCCGACCGCCCCGAACGGGCGGCCCTGTGCTTTCGTCCCTCCGGACGGGTTGATCGTCGGGCTCCCGCCGCTGCCGAAGCGGCCGGTCGCGAACTCCGGACCGGCCCGGCCCCGCTCGACGAACCCGAGGTCCTCCAAGCCGATCAGCGGGCAGATCGAGTAGGCGTCGTGGATCTCGGCGACCTGGACGTCCGTCGCCGCGCGCCGGGCCCGGCGGAACGCCTGGCTCGCCGCCTCGACCGTCGCCCCGACGCTGGTGATCTCCTCGCGGTGCTGGAGCGCCATCGTGTCGCAGCCGACGACGCTCGCGGCGATGCGGACCGGCGTGTCGGTGTGCCGGCGGGCCGTATCGAGCGGCCCCAGGACGACGGCGGCGGCGCCGTCGGAGAACGGGGCGCAGTCCAGCACCCCCAGCGGCTCGGCGATCGGCGGGGCGCCGATCACCTGCTCGACCGTGAGGCGGTTGCGGTAGTGGGCGTTCGGGTTCTTCGAGCCCATCTCGTGCGCGTGGACGGAGACCTGCGCGAGCTGCTCGCGCGTCGTCCCGTGCAGGTGCATGTGCCGGCGCGCGACGAGCCCCCAGAGCGCCGGGAGCGTTGCGCCGAAGACGACCTCCCACTCGTGATCGGCCGTCGACGCCGTGATCTGCGTGGCCGTCGCGTCCGGGACGTCGGTGAGCTTCTCAGCGCCGCCGACGACGACGTAGTCGTACAGACCGCTCGCGACCGCCAGGTAGCCCTGGTGCAGCGCGAGCGCGCCCGAGGCTCCGCCGCCCTCGACCCGGACCGCCGGCAGGTGCCGGCCCGCGAGCCCGGCGTAGTCGGCGATCAGCGGCGCGATGTGCTCCTGGTCGATCAGCGTCCCGCTCGCCATGTTCCCGAGGAACAGCGCCCCCAGGTCGGCGGAGGAGAGCTTCGCGTCGACGAGGGCCTGGAGCCCCGCCTCGATGCCGATCTCCCGGAACGAGCGGTCCCAGAGCTCGCCGAACCGCGTCTGGCCGACCCCGAGGACCGCGACCTCGCGCATCGCCTAGTTCTCCGCCATCCGGATCTTGCCGCGGAACTTCGCGTAGACCGCGTACGGGATCTCGACGCCGTTCTCAAGGTAGTACTGGACCGGGCGGCCGTGGTTCCGCTCGAAACGGGAGAGCGCGTCCGTCGTCTCGAGGTCGAAGGCGTCCGATCCCGCCCCGGAGCCGTAGCCGACGACGAGGACCCGCTCGTTCGGACCGGCGTGGTCCAGGACGTTGGCGAGGCCGATGAGCGCCGCGCCGGAGTAGGTGTTGCCGATGTACGGCGTGACGAGGCCCCAGCGCATCTGGGCCTCGGTGAAGCCGAGCTGCTTGCCGACGCGCTGTGGGAACTTGCCGTTCGGCTGGTGGAAGACGACGTGCGCGTAGTCCTTGGGGCTCGTCCCCGACGCCTCGAAGAGCATCCGGGCGCACTCGGTGACGTGGCGGAAGTACGCGGGCTCGCCCGTAAACCGGCCGCTGTGGCTCGGGTACCGCTGTCCCTCCCGTCGCCAGAAGTCCGGGGTATCCGTGGTGTAGGAGAGGGTGCGGAGCACGCGGCAGATCACCTTCTCGCGCCCGATCACGAAGGCGGCGCCCCCGGCGCTCGCCGAGTACTCCAGCGCATCCCCCGGCGCTCCTTGCGACGTGTCGGTCCCTATCGCCACCCCGTAGCGGACCATCTCCGCGCCGACGAGCCCGAGGCACGTCTGGATCGCCGCGGTACCCGCCTTGCACGCGAACTCAAAGTCCGCGGCCGTCAGGTTGGGGGTCGCGCCGACGGCCTGGGCGACGACCGTCGCGGTCGGCTTCACGGCGTACGGATGCGACTCGGAGCCGACGTAGACCGCTCCGATCTGCTGCGGATCGATGCCGCCCCGAGCGAGCGCGGTCCGCAACGCCTCGGTCGAGATGGTGATCGTATCCTCGTCCGGCGCCGGGACGCTCTTGCGGACGACGTTGAGGCCCTGGCCGACGCTCTCGCCGTCGGAGCCCCAGACCCGGCCGATCTCCTTCGGCGTGATCCGGTAGCGCGGCACGTAGGCGCCGTAGCTCACGATTCCTGCCTCCATGGTCCCCTGATCCTCCGTCCTACAGCTCCTCGAGCCGCTCGAGCACCGCCGGTGCCGTCAGCGACGTGGTGAGGAGCGGGATGTTCTCCACCTCCGAGAGGCGGATCGCGAGCGCATCGACGCGACCGGGGTTCGCGAAGACGACGGCCGCGGGCTTGAGCGGGTGCGCGCGGATGGCGACCATCGGCGAACGCCCGTACTTCACGTTGGCGAAGACGATCGCCCGCTGGGTCGTCCACCCGTAGACCTCCACGAAACGGCTCGCGTCCATGGAGAGGATCGCCCGGGGCGCGTCGAGCACCGTGAAGCCGTGGAGGTCCCGCCGGAGGTCGACCCGGCTCACCGCACGGGCGTCCAGGCGGTCGGCGAAGCTGCGCAGCGGCATCGCGACCGCGAACTCGCGCAGACCGAGGATCCCGTCGGAGTGCTCGGTCGGCGACAGGTGGGCCCCGAGGTGGCCTCCGTTCCGCGAGTCCAGCGCCAGCAGACCGTCGACGTACCGGCGGATGAAACCGGCGCCGGGGCTCGTGCGCCGCTCGCTCTCGTAGTCGCTGATCACCGAAGGCACGGTCTCGAGCTGGCGGGCGAGGTCGCGCTGGGAGACCTTGAAGTCCTCGCGCCACTTGCGCAGCGTCCGGCCCGGGTGCGGGGAGAGGACGACCTCCCCGGCGATCTTTTCCCGCAGCTCCGGCTGCACGGGCCCTAACGAGCGGGGCGCGCTATAAATCCCCTCCCTTCGTGTCGTCCGGGGATTTCGACAGCTGCCGAAAACGCCGAGGGCGCCCGGAGGAGTGGACCGGGCGAGAGGTTCCGGCGCCGCGGATCGGCCCCGACGCCCTTTGAACTCGCGACCTCTACCTTGCCAAGGTAGCGATCTTCCGCTGATCTACCGGCCCACCGGGGCCGGCGACGACTTCCGAGCGATAACTCCTTCGTCCCGAACGCCAACGCCGGCGCCGGCGCGCGGCGGGAACGGCGGGCGCGTCGCCGTCGCCGCGCGCGGGTACGAACGTTTATCCTCCCCGGCAGGGTCGGCGCCGCGATGGAGGAGCGCGGCTCGTCCGGCGAGCCGATCGACTTCCTGGTCCGCAGTTCGCGCGAGCTGCTGCGGCCCGAGGAGCTCGTCCGCGAAGTGACCCGGGACATCGTCAAGGACGAGATCCGTCGTCACCTCGAGAAGACCCTGCACGAGGACCCGAAGCTCGAGCACGACCTCCGCGAGGCGGTCCGCGACCTCCTCGCCGCGCGCGCGTCCGAGTACGCCGCGGTGCTGCGCGTCGGTACGGCGACGGCCCGCTTGGGGCTCGCCGCGCTCCCTCCCGAGGTCCGGCGCGAGCTCACGAAGGACCTGGTCGACCTCGTCGCCAAGGAGCTCGGCCAGATCGTCGAGAGGTCGCTGTAGGATGGCCCCGCCGTCCGAGCAGGTCCGCATCTACGAGGTCAAGCGCGTCGACGTCGAGGGGGCCATCGTCATCGACGGCTTCCCGTCGGTGGGCCTCGTCAGCTCGATCGTCGCCAACTACCTCATCGACACCCTCCAGATGGAGCAGATCGGGATCGTCGAGTCGGCGGCGTTCCCGACCGTCTCCCTCGTCCGCAACGGCATCCCGCAGCATCCCGTGCGCATCTACGCCGGGCGGCCGAAGGCGGACCGGACCGGCCACGGTGTCGACAAGATCGTCGCCTTCGTCTCGGAGTTCCACCCGGCGCCGGCCGTTATCTCCCCGCTGGCGACGGCGATCCTCGACTGGGTCCAGGAGCAGCGCTGCTCGCTCCTCGTCTCGCCCGAGGGACTGGTCGTGGAGTCGCCGGCCGCCGCTCCGCGGCGGGGGCGTTCCGGGCCCGGCGACGTGAAGGTCTTCGGGATCGCGAGCACGCGCAAGGCGCGGGACCTGTATATCGAGCCGAACACGATCCCGTTCACCGAAGGGGTGATCACCGGCATCGCCGGCGTGCTCCTCAACGAGGGCCGCCGACGCGGCTTCGACGTGCTGACGTTCCTCGCCGAGGCCCAGGCCGACTACCCGGACGCGCGGGCAGCGGCGAAGGTGATCGAGACGATCAACCGGATCCTGCTGCGGAGCCCGCTCGACCCCGTCCCGCTCTACGCCGAGGCCGAGCGGATCGAGCAGCAGCTGCTGCAGATCCAGCGGCGCGCCGCCGACCGGGCGCGGCCCGAGCCGGCCGGCTCGCCGTCGCAACCGATGTACCGCTAGGGCCCCGGGCGGGCACCAGCTCGAGAAGCTCGCGGAGGCCGGCGATGAGCCGGTCCGCGTCACTTCGGTCGTTGTAGAGGTAGAACGAGGCCCGGACATTGCCGGTCAGGCCCCGCTCGCGGTAGAACGAGTGCACGCAGTGCATCCCGGAGCGTACGAGGACGCCGTGGCCCTCGTCGAGGTAGAGCGCCGCGTCGTGCGGCTCGACGCCGTCCAGGGTGAACGCGAAGATGCTCGGCCGCTCGCGCGGCGCCGGCGGCCCAAGGACGTGGAGCCGTGACTCGTTGCCGAGGGCGGTGGTGACCCGCTCGTTGAGCGCTCGCTGGTGCTCGGCGATCGCCTCCAGCCCCACGCCTCGAAGGAAGCGCAGCGCGGCGGCGGCCCCGAGGACCCCGGCGTAGTTCTGGAGCCCCGCCTCAAAGCGGTACGGCGGCGGCCGGAGCGCGTGGCTCTCCAGGGTCGTCCACTCCACGGTCTCCCCTCCGACCGACAGCGGCGCGATCTCCTCCAGCCAGGCGCGGTCGGCGAGCAGCGCCCCGACGCCGTTCGGTCCCACCATCTTGTGCGCGCTCACCGCGTAGGCGTCGACCCCGAGGCGGTCGAGGTCGATCGCCAGATGGGGAGCCGCCTGGCATCCGTCGGCGAGCACGCGGGCGCCGTGGGCATGGGCCCGCTCGGCGATCTCACGGAGCGGTAGGGTCCGGCCGTCCAGGTTGGAGGTGTGGAAGAGGCTCACCAGGCGCACCCCGTGCGAGAGCGCCGTCTCGTAGTCGTCGAAGTCAAACCCACCGTCCTCCGAGAGCCGAAGGAACTCCAGGCGGATCCCACGCTCCCGGGCGAGCCGCTGCCAGACGACGAGGTTCGAGTTGTGCTCCCGATCGGTAACGAGGACCCGATCGCCGCGGCGCCACGTCAGGCCGCGTGCCACGAGGTTGATCGCCTCCGTGGCGTTGCGCAGAAAGACGACGCCGGCCGGGTCCCGGCGCCCGAAGAACCGGGCGAACTCCTCTCGCGCCTCCTCGAAGCGCCGCCCGACCTCCTCGGCGAAACGGTGCACGCTCCGCCCCGCGCAGCCGGGGTACTCGGTGTAGTATTCCTGCATCGCACGGAGCACCGGCTCTGGAACGAGCGACATGCACGCCGAATCGAGGTACGCCGGAGGCGGGGCCTTCCCTCGGGCCGCCAGTGCCGGGAACGCCGTGCGGAGGCGCTCGACGTTCATCCGGCCCCGTGCTGGAGCCCAACAGCCGCGGCCGCGAGCGTTGCCGCCCCGTAGACCATCGCCGTCTCGTCCGGGGCGAACGTCGGGCTGTGCAGGCTCGCCGGCGGTCCGTCCGCTCCGACGCCGAGCCGCAGGAAGGTCCCCGGGACCTTCTCCAGGTAGCGCGCGAAGTCCTCGGCTCCCATCAGCGGCTGCGACACGTGGACGAGCGCGCGCCGGCCGAGCTCCACCTCGAGGGCCCGCACGACGGTCTCCGTCGCCGGCGCCGGGTTGATCAGCGCCGGATAGCCCCGACGATAGGTGATCGCGGCCCGCGCCCCCAGACTTGCGGTCAGCGAGCGGACACGACGCTTGAGGGCGCGCTCGATCAGGTCCCGCGTCGCCGGGCGGACCGTCCGTACCGTCCCCTCTAGGACGACCTCCTCGGGAAGGATGTTGTCGCGGGTGCCGCCGTGGATCGACCCGACGCTGATCACGACCGGGTCGCACGGATCCCGGACTCGGCTCGCGATCGCCTGGAGGCCGGTGACGACCTCGCTGGCCGCCAGCACGGCGTCCGGGCCCTGCTGCGGGGTGGAGGCGTGGCCGGCGTGGCCACGGACCCGGATCCGGAAGAAGTCGGCCGCGGCCATGAACGGACCGACGCCCCAGCCCACGGTTCCCAGCCGGAGCCCCGGGTCGACGTGCTGACCGACGACGAAGTTCACCCGGGGGTCGTCGAGCGCCCCCTGCTGGATCAGCGGCAGGGCCCCTCCGACGGTTCCCTCTTCCTCCGCCGGCTGGAAGAGCAGCTTGACGGGGCCCCCGAGGGCGCGGGGGTTCTTCGAGAGGATCAGACCGGCCCCGAGGAGCGACGCCAGATGGACGTCGTGGCCGCACGCGTGCATCACGCCCGGTCGCTTGGAACGGAACGGCAGCGATGTCCGCTCGGTCACGGGCAGCGCGTCCATGTCGGCCCGCAGGGCGACCACCGGGCCGGCGCGCTCGCCGGCGATAAGCCCCACGACCCCTTGGGAGCCGTCGGTGAACGTCCGCGCGGGGATTCCCAGCTCCTTCAGAGCCTCTAGAACACGGCCCCGGGTCCGGACCTCCTGGCCCGAGAGCTCGGGATCCTCGTGGAAGCTCGCTCGCCACGCCCGCATCGCCGGCAGGGCCTGGCGGGCGCCGCGGCTCCAAGCGATGGGAGAGGGCGTCATCGCCGGACGAGGGGCCCTCGCGCTATAACTCGCGCGGCGCGCCGCTCCGCTTCCCGCTCTCGGTGCGGGTACGGGTCGATGCTGGCGCATCCTCCCAATCGCGCACGGCCCCGAGCGAACGAGCCCCTTCCGGGAGGCGGAACCTACCGACGGCGCGACGGCCTAGGGGGCCCGTGGGCCGGGAGTGCCGGCGGCAGCCCAGACCTCGTACTTTGGAGCGGAGCCGCTCGCCCCCGAGCTCTTCGAGCCGCCCGAGCCGGAACCACTGAGCGACGGGAGCGCCTTCCCGATCGCCCCCAGCCCAAGGGCGTAGGCCGGCTCCGTGGGCGTCCCGGTCGGGTGAACCCAGGCCATCGCGATAGCGATCAGTCCGAACACGAGGAAGAGCATGCTCTCCGTCCCCCGGGAGCCTCCCGAGGTATCCACCGATGCGAAGCCGCCCTTGGCGGGCCGGCCCGCGATGTAGCCATCTTCGAAGATGTCCAGGACCGCCTTGGCAACGAAGGCGCCCCCGATCAGCAGGATCGGAAGCCAGGGTCCCCCGTACCACCACCGGCCGCTCCGGGAGGCGAGCGCGTCCAGGGCCGCCAGCGTGGAGAGGGTCAGTAGCAGGAGGTCCCCCGCGGCGTCGAGCGCCCAGGTTCCCTCGTTCCCGAAGTGGGCCGGGTCCTTCTCGCTGTACTCGTCGGGATGGCGGCGGACCGCGCGGTCGCGGTATTCCCGGAGCAAGGACGGGAGCGCCTTGCCGGTCGCCGCGACCCATAGCGCGAGCACGACGTACTGGTTCGCATTCGTCGCCGCCGCGACCCCCGCGAGGAGTCCACCGGCGAGCAGCGCACCGTCCTCCAGATCCGAGGCGAAGTCGTTCTCGCGCTTGTGGCACTCCGCGCTCTCCTCCTTGGTGTCGCTGGCGGGGTTGGAGGGAGGATCGACGACGACGGCCTGCAAGCGGAAGTCCGCCGGAACACCCTTCGGCGGGGTTGGGGACGCTTCGGGCACGGCCATGGAGCGGAGCAGGCCCTTCGACTAGATAGTCCTAGCCTCGCCGCCCCGTTCGCTAAGTTGCCTCACCATATCGAGGCGGGCGTCGCTCTTGGAAAGGCCTAGGCGGGAGCCCCGTGCCCGCGGGGGTCCCCGTGGCTTTGGGATCTTACTGGACCCTTCCCGGATTGTTGTCATTGGGCGCGGAACAGAGTAAGGACCGCCGAGCAAGCCAGCGTCCAAGGGCGCGATCCGGCATCCGCCGCATCGCCGTTCGACGGGGGACCCCGTCGCTGGAGCCCGATAGACGCGGGGCCGATTCCGTGCGTGTGGATCTCCCGGGGCGATCACCCCGATGCTCTAGGCGAGCAGCCGGGCGAGGGTCTCACGGAAGCGGGCAAGGGGGTCCATCGGGAGTGAGGCCACACTGGGCATCCGACCTCGGCTTTGGCACTCCAGAGGCCTGTGCGCGCAGCGCACGTACACCTATGGGTGCGCATTGCCAAAGTGTGGGAAACTCCGGCCAGTTTGGCGATGGAGGCCAACTTGCGGCCGATGCACCTTGCGCCGGCCCCCATCCGGGGCTAGAGACTCTTCCAAGCGGCTGCTCGGGTGGCGGATGTGGTGGCCGACTAGGCCCGGTTGGTCCCTCGGTGGAGTTGCCGGCGCGAGATGTGCCCCCTAACGGGAGCGTGTCTCGTCGCTCGCTCGGTTGGCTCACCTGCCCTGAATCAGCGGGGTACCTGCGAAGGCGCACCCGCCGACGCTTTGTCCGACGCCTGGTCAGGGGGAGGATTGAACGGTCGCGTCGGGCGAACCAGTCACGGTGCTGCGTTTTGACCGGCTCACCCCTGCGTCCATAGTTGTCCAAGTTTGAACGCACAGTACGCGCCAGCGACTCCGAAGAGGGATGCTGGAAGGAACGAAATGTTCCAGGAACTCGGGCCCACGGCTACAAGGAAGGGGGTCTGCGAAACGGCATTGGCCCAAAAAGCCGTTTGGACGAGGAAAGCAACAGTGCCCGCGTACCACACGGCGGACCTAGTGTCGGCGCTCAAGATTCCCTCTCAGACTGGCCAACGACCGCTGTCCCTTAAGAGAACCCGCGCAGCGCAAGCTGGGCTGGGGCGCCTCTGCACGCTCTCGCGCCAGAATCCCGAAGGCGCCACGAGGCCCCGAGGGGTTGGCCGTTTGAGAGCATGGGTCGTCCGCAGCGCAGGTGGCTCCGGGCGCGCGGCACGCGACCGTAACTCTCGGGCCCCGTGCGAAGGCGGCTGTCGCCGGGGATTGGCCCGGCGTCCGGCTACGGGTTGCGGAGCCGGGTGGACCCGGAATAGTGTACGAGAGCCTGGACATTTGTCGATCCCGGGTCGGCGTGCCCACGGAGTAAATCCCAAAGCCCTCGTCCGTGATTCGCTTTTATACCAGCGCATACTTATCGAAACGGCATCCACCCGGCGGTGAACGTCATCTCCGCGGCGGGTCTCGAAGTGAGCAACACCATGGCGAAGATACTCGGAATCGACCTCGGAACGAGCAACTCGGCCGCCGCCGTTCTGGAGGGCGGCCGGCCCCAGATCATCCCCAGCGCCGAAGGGACGACCGTCGGGGGCGGCAAGGCGTTCCCCTCCTACGTGGCCTTCACCAAGGACGGTCAGCTGATCGTCGGGGAGCCGGCGCGCCGCCAGGCGATCTCCAACCCGGAGGGGACGGTCACCGCCTTCAAGCGGAAGATGGGGACCGATTACAAGTACAGCCTCTACGGGAAGTCGTACACTCCCCAGCAGCTTTCCGCCTTCCTGCTCCAGAAGATCAAGCGCGATGCCGAGTCGTTCCTCGGCGAGAAGGTCGAGAAGGCCGTCATCACGGTCCCGGCGTACTTCAACGACAATCAGCGGCAGGCGACCAAGGACGCCGGCGCCATCGCCGGCCTCGAGGTCGTCCGGATCATCAACGAGCCGACGGCCGCCTCGCTCGCCTACGGCCTCGACAAGGCCGGCAAGAACCAGAAGATCCTCGTCTTCGACCTCGGCGGCGGGACGCTCGACGTCACCGTGATGGAGTTCGGCGACGGCGTCTTCGAGGTCCTCGCGACGAGCGGCGACACCCAGCTCGGCGGCACCGACATGGACAACGCGATCACCGACTGGATCGTCGGGGAGTTCCAGAAGGACTCCGGCGTGAACATCCGCAGCGACAAGATGGCGATGCAGCGGGTGCGCGACGCCGCCGAGAAGGCGAAGATCGAGCTCTCCTCGACCGTCGACACCCAGCTGAACCTGCCGTTCCTCACCGCGACCCAGGACGGGCCGAAGCACCTCGCGCTGCAGATGAGCCGCGCGAAGCTCGAGGAGCTCGTCCGCCCGATCATCGAGCGATGCCGGTCGCCGGTCGATCAGGCGCTCCGCGACGCGAAGCTCACGAAGGAGGAGATCGCGCGGGTCGTCCTGGTCGGTGGCCCGACCCGGATGCCGATGGTCCAGAAGTTCCTCGAGCAGGCCGTCGGCCGCCCCATCGAGCGCGGTGTCGATCCGATGGAGTGCGTCGCGCTCGGCGCGGCGATCCAGGGCGGCGTCCTCGCCGGCGAGGTCAAGGACGTGCTGCTGCTGGACGTCACGCCGCTGGCGCTGGGGCTGGAGACGCTCGGCGGGGTCTTCACGCACCTGATCGAGCGGAACACCACGATCCCGAGCCGGAAGAGCCAGACGTTCACCACGGCGGCGGACAACCAGTCGACGGTCGAGGTGAAGGTCTTCCAGGGCGAGCGCCCGATCGCCTCCGACAACGTCGCGCTCGGCAGCTTCCTCCTCACGGGGATCCCGCCGGCGCCGCGGGGGGTGCCGCAGGTCGAGGTGAGCTTCGACATCGACGCGAACGGGATCCTCAACGTTTCGGCGAAGGACCTCGCGAGCGGCCGCAAGCAGGGGATCACGATCACCGCCTCGAACAAGCTCTCGAAGGACGAGGTCGCGCGGATGGTCCACCAGGCGGAGGAGTTCGCCTCGAAGGACAAGGAGCGGGCGGCCCTGATCGAGGCGAAGAACCAGGCCGAGTCGCTCGCCTACGAGGCCGATCGCCTCCTGACCGAGTCCAAGGACCGCCTGGACGCCGCCGAGCAGGCGTCGATCCGCGAGAAGGCCGCCGCGCTGCGCGCGACGCTGCAGGAGAAGGACGTCAGTCCCGCGGCCGTGAAGGAGAAGACCGACGACCTCACGCGGGCGCTCCACGCGGTCGCCCAGAAGCTCTACCAGCCACCGGCGGGCGCCGGCGGTCCCGGCGCGCAGGGCGCCGGGCCCCCCGAGGGAGAGCCGTCGCCGCCGCCGAGCGGCGGCAGCGGGCCGGTCGACGCGGACTTCAAGGTCGTCCAGGACGACGGCGAGAAGGGCTCGTCGTAGCGTCCCGCGGCTCAGGGCCCCGGCTTCGCCCGGGGCCAGCGTAGGCCCTTGGGGGGCCCCGTGTACTCGACGTCGGGTCGTATCAGCCGATTCTCCGCGGCCTGCTCGAGCGCGTGGGCGGTCCAGCCGGCGGTCCGCGCCAGGGCGAACGTCGGGGTGAACAGCTCCGGGGGCAACCCGATCGCGTCGAGGACGACCGCGCTGTAGAACTCGACGTTCGCGTAGATCCGCGCCCCCGGGTGCGCCGCGCGCAACGCCGCGAGGCCCTCCCGTTCCACGGTCTCCGCGAGCCGGAGGCGCGACGGGTCGGCGACGCTCCGCGCGATCGCGTGGAGGCTGAGGCCCCGCGGGTCCTCGCTCTTGTAGGCCCGATGCCCGAAGCCGTAGAGCAGCTCGCCTCGCGCCAGCCGCTCGTGGATCCAACCCTCGGCCCGGTCCGGTGTGCCGATCTCCCGGAGCATCTCCAGGACCCGGCTCGGCGCTCCGCCGTGGAGCGGGCCCTTCAGCGTCGCAAGGGCCGCGGTCGCGGCGCTCCCCAGGTCGGAGTGGGTGGAGATCACGATCCGCAGGACGAACGTCGAGGCGTTCATCCCGTGGTCCGCGAGCAGGTCGAAGTACGCCTCCAGCGCTTCGACCCGCGCCGGGGCGGGGGCCTCCCCGGTGAGCATCCAGAGGTAGTTGGCGACGTGACCGAGGTCGTCGCGGGCCTCCACCGGAGGGCGGCCGGTGGCGCGCCGGAAGTGCCTCGCGAGCAGCACCGGGCTCTGGGCGATCAGTCGGTAGCCCTCCTCGCGACGCGGTGGGTAGCTCCAGTCGCCGCCACCGAGGAGCGAGAGATGTGTGCGCATCGCCTCGAGCGGCGGGAGCGAGGGCGCGAGAGCGTCGGCGGCGGCCCGCACACCGGCCGCCACCGGGCGGGCCCCCCGGAGCGCGCCGGCGACGACCGGCGAAGGGTCGGACTCCGGCGGCTCTCCGAAGAGGAGCAGGTGGACGACCGACTCGTAGGGGACACCCGGGACGAGGGCCCGGACGTCGTACCCCCGGTAGACGAGGTCGCTCGTCTCCCCCCCGACCCAGGTGAGCGCCGAGCGTCCTGCCACGACGCCGTCGAGCCCCGCGTTCGCGCTCGCACGCTCGGGCACGGAGCCACGCACCGGCCCGTGGGCTTAGCCTGTGCGGGAGCGCGGGCGCGCGGGCCCGCCGGGACCGGAGGAAATCCTAAAGGCCGAGGCCCCGTCGGCCGCCCGATGGTGGAATCGCCGCTCGCCGTCATCGAGCGCCTGGCGGACCAGCGCGTGACGCTGCTGCTCAAGGACGGGCGGGAGCTCGAGGGCCAGCTCCGCGGCGCCGACGACCACATGAACCTGGTCCTGGAGGACGGGAGCGAGCGTTCCGCCGAGGTGACCCGCCATCTCGGGCGGCTGGTCGTGCGGGGCTCCAACGTCGTCGCGGTCTACGCGGCCGGCGCTCCGCGTCCCAAGGCCCGGTGACCGTGCCGGCGCCGTCGCGCCCCGCGGAGCGGATCCGCCCGCGCCGGCGCGGCGAGCTGATCGAAGTGCTCAAGCTCCTCGCGCAGGCCGGAGCCGACCACACGCCGGTCGTCCTCACCTCCCGTGAGCTCGGAGATCGGCTCGGCGTCAGCCAGCAGGCCGCCGACCGCTACCTTCTGGAGCTCGAGCGTCGGGGGTTCCTCGAACGCGCGATGGCGAACCGCCGGCAGCGCCTCCAGCTGACCGCCGCGGGGCTCGAGGAGCTGCGGCGGGAGTACCGTGCCTACCGACGAATCTTCGAGGGGCCGGCGCAGGCCGCGATCACCGGCGAGGTCGTCTCCGGCCTCGGGGAGGGTCGGTACTACCTGAGCCAGCCCGGCTACGTCGTCCAGTTCTCCGAGCGCCTCGGCTACACGCCCTATCCGGGGACCCTGAACGTCCGGCTGAAGGCGGCCGAGCAGCGGAGGCTGGCGGTCCTGGGAGACTGGACCGGGGTCCGGATCGACGGTTTCGAGGCCGGCGGTCGCACGTTTGGAGGGGCGACCTGCTACCCGGCGAAGCTCAACGGGCGCAAGTGCCACCTGATCCGGCCGGATCGATCCCACTACCAGGACGT
The DNA here is from genome assembly GCA_030040625.1 of Thermoplasmata archaeon. GTDB lineage: Archaea > Thermoplasmatota > Thermoplasmata > Lutacidiplasmatales > UBA184 > Lutacidiplasma. The sequence goes on along the minus strand of JASHTI010000073.1, from coordinate 340 downwards.
CGTCGAGTTCGTCGCCGCCGAGCGGCTCCGCAGCCGCCTCGGCCTCCGCGACGGGACCCCGGTCCGCGCCGAGCTGGAGGAGCGGTGAGCCGCGAGTCGCTGGCGCGCGTCGTGGCGCGCGACCGCCGGCCGGAGCCGGCGTCCTCGGACGACGCCTCCCGGTTCGTGAACGCCTGGGTCGAGCCCGAGGCGCTCGGCGCGGAGCGGGTCAACGCCTTCGTCCTGATCCTCCGAACGCGAGGCTGCTACTGGGCCGACCAGAAGGGCTGCTCGATGTGCGGCTACGCCCGGGACACGCTCGGGCGCTCCGCCAGTCCGGCCGAGCTCGCCCGCCAGCTCG
>JASHTI010000072.1 GCA_030040625.1 Thermoplasmata archaeon | reverse complement strand
CGAGGGCCGGCCGCGCGGCGCGCCCGCGGCGCCGCCCGCACCGCCACCGGGGCGGCTGGGGGGCGGTGGGGCGCTCATGCCGGCCCGGGGCGTTCCCTGGCCCTGCTGGAGCTTCCACTGGCTGAACGGCGTGTAGCTGGACTGGCGCTTCCACCAGTCCCAGAAGCTCCCCTCGCTGTAGTTGTCGCCGAGGTCCTTCTTAGACTCGGCCCGGAACCGCTCGGTGAAGTCGGCGTACGCCTGGCGCTCGGGGTCCGCGCCGGCCTCGCCGGGCTTGCCGAGCAGCTGGGCGGCGCACTCCGGACAGAACCGGGAGCTCGCCGGGATCGTCGAGGAGCAGCGGCTGCAGCGGACGACGTCGGACTCGAACTCGGCGCCGCACTTGGGGCACGCCTTCGCCGTCTCGGGGATCAGGCTGCCGCACTCCCCGCACTCGACGACCTTGCCGGCCGCCTGGCGGCGCGAGAAGAGCATGAAGCCGATCAGTCCGAGCACCACCGCGGCGGTGATCGCCAGCCAGAGCCAGAGCGGCTCGCCGAGAATCTTCTGGAACAGGAAGAACGGCTTGGACGGCGCCGGGACCTCGTGCGTGCCGAGGCTCTTGTTCTGGACGACGCCGTTGTAGCTCGCCGTCAGGTAGAACGAGTAGCTGACCCCGGCCTGGAGCTTGCTCGTCCCGAAGGAGCCGGCCCACACCATGTACTGCGAGACCCGCGAGGCGTTCGGCGACGGGAGCGCCACGACGGTGAGGAGGATCCGCTGGCCCACGAGGCCGTTGCTGTGCTCCGGCTGCGCGTAGAGGTCGACCGTCGGCTCCTGGCTGCCGTTGTAGAGGAGCGTGCCGGCGATGGCGTAGCGCACCGTCTTCGAAGCGGAGAGCGAGGCCGGGATCGCCGGCGAGGTGAGCGTCAGCTTGACCTGGCTCGGCTGGACCAGCTCGGCCTGGGCGTATTCGGTGGAGGCGCCGCCGTCCTGCGGGATGCCGCCGTTCCAGGTCAGCCGGATCTTGAACGAGTTGTTCACGGTCTGGTACTGGAGGCCGGTGATCGTGTCGCTGACCAGCCAGGAGAGGCTGACCTGCGTCTCGGTGCCGGTCGTGGTGAGGTCCACCGTCTTGGAGACCGAGTCGAGGACCGTGGGCACGGTGCCGTTGTAGTACAGGTCGACGGTGACGTTGGTGACCGGTCCGGTCCCCTCGTCCTCGATCGTGACCGCCGCGCCGAGGTCCTGGCCGATACGCACCGCCGTCGCGGCGGTGCCGTTGGCGCTGAAGACGATCCCATCCTTCGGGATCACGGCCTGCACGTAGTAGTCCTTGAACGGAACGCTCGGGCCGTGGTCCGGCTGCCCGTAGCCGGGGGTCGACGCGGCGACGCCGACCGGGTAGGAGCTGATGTTCGACCAGATGAACGAGACCGAGTTCTCGGCGGGGTCCGGGATCGCCGGCACGTTCACGCTGATGTGGTAGTTGCCGAGGAAGTAGCCGTTCGGCAGTGCGTTCGCGGTGATCCAGTTGGAGGCGAGCAGGAGCGTCGCGACGCCGTCGACGCCGGACTCGCCGTACGACGGCGCCCCGTGGTCGACGTCCCAGGCGTGGACGTAGCCGGCGAGCACCGGGTTGACGGTGGAGAGGTTCAGGTTGAGGTTGTTCGCGGTCTTGTTGTTGAGCTGGGGATCGGCGTAGGCGTAGTGGGCGGTGGCGGTCCCGCCGTTCACGAGCACGCCGTTGAGCCCGGTGACGTTGAACTCGGCCCACCGGTAGAGGTAGGCGTTGCTGGTCCCCGTCACCCCGACCGCCGACGCCCGGAAGACCGCCGGCACGCCGCCGGTCACGCTCAGGTTCGCGAGGTAGGCGGTGGCGCCGCCGGCGACGAGCAGCTTGTTCGAGTCCCACGGGTACGGTGCGAGCAGCGACGTCTCGTTCCGAGCGAGGTTGTTGAACGTCAGGTCGAACCGGGAGTCGGCCGTGGTGAGCCGCGAGTTGGCGCCGACGACCGTGATGTTGTTCGAGAACGAGGGGTTGAGAAGGAAGGCAACGCTCGAGGCCTTGACGGTCGGTCCGTAGGCGTTGAAGGAGACGGCGATCTTGCTCGGGGTCACCCCGAAATCGCCGGTGTAGTTCAGGTACTGGAGCAGGCCACCGGTGTTGACCGCCGCCACGAGCGTGGCCGGGAATTTGGCGATCGCCTCGCCGGCCGAGGTTCCGTTCTTGAGGACGATCCGCCCGGCGTAGTACGTGGTGGCCCCGTAGGTGATGTTGACGTAGGCGGTCGTGGGCGCGTCGTTCCCGTCCGTGTAGCTGACGATCGCCTCGCCCCCAGTGACGTTGCGACCCGGATACGCCCAGTCCAGGGAGAGGTTGGCGCTCGACGTGGAGGTCGTGAGGTTGTCGATGTCGGTCGCCGCGCCACCGCCGGCGATCGACACCTTGCCGCTCGCGAGCGTCGCCGGCCGCGGCGTGCCGTTTTCCGTGAAGTTGTCGCCGTAGGTGCCGGCGTAGCGACTGTCGAGGAAGCTCGCCGCCGCGCCCTTGGAGATCAGCAGCGTCGGCGCGAAGTCGTTGTCGCCCTTCAGGATCGTCGGCTCGACGACCTGCGAGACCGCGGGGTTCGCGGTGATCGCGGAGCCGTCCGCCAGCGTGAGGTTGGTTCCGGCCCCGGTCACGGTGAGCCAGCCCGGGAAGGCGAGCGTCGAACCGGAGAGGCTCAGCAGCGCACCGCCCTCGACGGTGAGGTTCAGCTTGGCGTAGGCGTTCACGCTCGACATGTCGGTCGTGATCGTCGAGTCGGTGACGATGACCTTGCCGCGGTCGATGAAGTGGTAGAGGTGGTCGAGCCGCTGGGCGGCCGTACCGCTCGGGGCGATGTACTGCACGAAGGAGATGGTGACGTCCGTGATGTACAGCGTTCCGGAGACCGTGATGTTCCCGCCCTGGTAGTAGAGCGCCGAGCCGAGCGCCGGCGAGATCGTGTAGGTCGTGCCGGTCGGGACGTTCAGGTCCCCGTGCGTCACGGCCGCCGGGACGACGCCGAGCGCGGGCGCCGGCGTGCCGGAGGCTCTCTGGGCCGGGGCCGCCGGATTCCCGCCGAGCAGCGGAGCCGCCAGGAGGCTGAGCAGCGATACTCCCGCGATCAGAATGACCGCCAGGGTCCACCAGTTCGATCGACGGGGAACGCGGGCCAGGGCCGTCGGGCCCGGAGGCACGAGCCGTGAAGCGCTCACGGGCTTGAACAGTCGGGGTTCGTGTATTTAAATTCCGCGACCTTCGTTTTCGGGGTTCCACCGTCCTCGGGCCGGGCCCCGGGTCCGGTCAGCCCGACGGGCCCTGCAGGACGACCTTCCCGAACAGCTCCGGCGAGTCGAGCCGGGCGAACGCCGACGCGGCCTCCGGGAAGGGGTACGCCGAGTCGATCACCGGCCGCAGCGCCCCGCGCGCGAGGTGCCCCAGGACCTGTTCGAACTCCGCCCGGCCGGCCATGGTGCTGCCCCGGACCGACGCCTGGCGCCAGAACAGGGTCCGTACGTCCAGGGCCACGTTCGGCCCTCCCGTCGCTCCCACCACGACGACCCGGCCGCCCCGCGCGACCGCCCGCAGCGAGAGCGGCAGCGTGGGCGCACCGACCGAGTCGAAGACGACGTCCAACCCGCGCTTGCCGCTCCACTCCCAGAGCCGGCGGTCGAGCGGGTGCTCCGCATCCGTGACGACGAAGCCGTCCGCCCCCAGGGCGCGGGCACCGGCCTCCTTCGCCCCGGACCGGGCCGCGACGACGACCTCGGCCCCCAGCAGCTTGGCGATCTGGATCGCTGCGGTCGCGACCCCTCCGCCGGCTCCGATGACCGCGACGCGGTCCCCCGGCCGTACCTCGCCGACGGTCGTGAGCGCCCGCCAGGCCGTCTGGAAGACGAGCGGCGCGGCCGCTCCCTGCGCGAACGACCAGCCGTCCGGCAGCGGGTGAACGTTGCGCCGGGGGACGACGACGAACTCGCCGGCCGTGCCCTGGAGGTGCTCGCCGACGATCCGGTAGGTGCGGCAGAGCGACTCGCGGCCGGCCCGGCACGCCTCGCACGTCGCGTCCCAGATGCCGGGGTTGAGCAGGACGCGCGCCCCGGCGCGGAGGTCGTCGACCCCCTCGCCGAGCCCGTCGACCGTACCGGCCCCGTCGGAACCGAGGACATGGGGCCGGTCGACCTCGACGCCCGGGATGCCGGCGAGCGTGAAGCGGTCCAGCCGGTTGAACGCGGCGGCCCCGACCCGGAGGCGGACCTCCCCCGGTCCGGGGACCGGCTCGGTGACGTCGACGTAACGCAGCCGATCGAGCCCCCCGTGCTCGGCGAAGCCGAAACCGCGCACGGGCGCCCCTACGGCGTTCGGGCGGGGCGCCAGCGGGTCGCCTGCGCGCCGTCCTCGACGAGCACGCCCGCCGCGGCGAGCTCGTCGCGGATGCGGTCGGCCTCCACGAAATCCCCTCGCGCTCGGGCGCGGGCGCGCGCGGCCAGAGCGACGTCCACCGCCCCGCGCTCGAGACCGCTCCCGCCCGTCGTCGTTTCCTCGAACAGACCCAGCACGGCGCGGGCCCACACGTACGGGGCCTGCAGCAGTTCGAGCGAGGCGCCCGACAGGCCGTCGAGCGACGCCCCCAGCTCCGACAGCTTCCGACTCCAGCCGAACAGCAGCGCGATCGAGCCCCGGGTGTCGAAGTCGTTGGCGAGGGTCGTGTCGAGCCGCTCGACCAGCGCCTCGGCCTCGTCGGTGAGCGTCGCCGGCGCCTCGGCGCCGGGCCGATCCGCGCCGCCGCTGCCGAGGAGCTCGGAGATCCGGTCGAGCGGCGCTCGGAGCCGCCGGTAGCCCTCGGCCGCCTCCGGCACGCTGCGCTCCCGGTCGAACTCGAGCGGGCTGCGGTACTGGCTGTTGACGAAGAAGAACCGGACCGGGCCGGCCCCCCAGCGGGCGATCGCCTCGTCGATCGAGAGCACGTTGCCGATCGACTTGCTCATCTTCTCCCCGGCGAGCTGCAGCGCGCCGCCGTGCATCCAGTAGTTGACCAGCGGCGCCTCGCCCGTCGCCGACTCCGCGAGCGCGATCTCCGCCTCGTGGTGCGGGAAGATCAGGTCGATGCCGCCGCCGTGCACGTCGTACCGGGCGCCGAGGAGGTGCTCCGTGATCGCCGTGTCCTCGATGTGCCAGCCCGGTCGCCCCGGGCCCCACGGGCTCTCCCAGGACGGCTCCCCCGGCGTCGCCGCCTTCCAGATCGCGAAATCCTCGGGAGCCCGCTTGTGGGGATCGACCTCGAGCCGTGCGCCGGGACGGAGCGCCGCCGGGTCCTGGTGCGAGAGCTGGCCGTAGGCGGGGAACTTCGCGACGGCGAAGTAGATCGACCCGTCGTCCGCCCGGTAGGCGTACCCCCGGTCCATCAGCACGCGGATCTGCGCGAGGATCTCCGCGAGGTAGTCGGTCGCGAACGGATAGTAGTTCACCGAGCGCACGCCCAGTGCCTCCATCGACGCCCGGTACTCGGCGAAGTGGCGCTCGGCGAGCAAGAGCGGGTCGTCGCCGGCCTCGGCGGCGCGGGCGATCAGCTTGTCGTCGAGGTTGGTGACGTTCTGGACGTAGAGCAGCCGGTAGCCCCAGTGACGGAGGGCCCGGGCCACGACGTCGAAGAAGACGAAGGTACGCGCGTGTCCGACGTGGGCCGGCGCGTACGGAGTGAGACCGCAGACATAC
>JASHTI010000011.1 GCA_030040625.1 Thermoplasmata archaeon | reverse complement strand
TGCCCGCCGACCCTGCGCAGGCGGCGGAGGCCGCCGCGGCGGGGGGGCGATGCCCGAGCTGCGGCCACCCGCTCGTGGCGGGCGACGCGTTCTGCCGCGGATGCGGGGCCCCGACCGGCCGGTCGTGTCCGAGCTGCGGGGCGCCCCTCCGCGCGCCGGATACCTTCTGCGGCCGTTGCGGGAAGTCGACGACCTAGGGTCGGCTCAGCTGGCCCGGTCGAGCCAGCGATCGAGCCGCTGCTGCGTCCGGGCCTCGTGAAGGACGGCGCTGGCGCGGAGCCAGCGCTCGAGCGGGATCGCGAAGCCGGTGCGTAGACGCTCGCCGAGCTCACCGAGGCTCGCCAGCCGCTCGGGAGGACGGCGGAGCGCCTCGCGGACGTACTCGCGGACGTTCCAGACCCCGAGCGGGAGGATCTCGCCGGGATGGACCTCCCGCAGCACGACCACGCCCGCCTGCCGGCCCAGCCGGAGGAGCCCCTCGGCGGTGGCGAGCCGGGCGGCGTAGTAGCAGCCGCCGATCGAGGCGTACGTCGTCCGGCCGTCGTGGCCCTCGTGGTCGCCCATCATGATCACCTGGTCGGAGGGGTTCCAGACGGTGTTCGGGTACCACGTCTCGATCGACTCGTAGCGGTAGTGCCCGGGAAGGAAGGCGATCTGCCAGCGGTTGTCCAGGGCGGAGAGGGAGTAGAGGAGGATCTCGTCGAGCTCGGGAAGATCCCGGACCGTATCGAGCAACCGCTTGGAGAGGAGGTCGTCGACGGCGGTGATGCTCCAGCGCGTCGGCACCAGCTTGCGTCGATTCTGTCGTCCGAACGCCCCGACGCTGAACGCCCGCTGGATCCGGCTGACGCGTACCCCGCGGTCGTACAGCTCCTCCACCGCGACGCGGGCGTTCGCGTGGACGTCCGAGCTGAGCCGCTCGAGATGCGGATCGACACGACGGACGTCCAGGCGTACCCGCTCGATCGGCGCCGAGGGTCCGAACGGGGGAGCGGAGTCCGACAGGGCGAGGCGACCCCGGGGAGGACGGCGGAACTCCGCCTCGCTCTCGACCGACTCGACCGCGAGCCCCAGCAGCTGGAGCCGCTCGAGAAGCCCTTCGGAGCGGGCCGCGTCGGTGACCCGGAATCGGCTCGTCCCCCGGACGAGGCCGGTCCGGAACCCGATGACCTCCTCCACCGAGCGACCGACCCACTCCTCGGGGGTGTCGAGGAGTTCGGTCGACCCGTGCATCGGCGAGAGCAACGGCCCGATGGCGACCTTCGGGTAGCCGAAGCGCCCCACGAAGACCCCCGGGGGTGAGCTGCCGTCCAACAGCGTCCCCTGGACCATCGGCAGCGTCCGCTCGAAGGCCCGGTACTTCAGCAGGATCGGGCAGACCGGTTTGCCGCAGAGCAGCTGCGCCGAGCGGCACCTCAGGCAGAGCGTCGGGTCCTCCCGCAGGCCCGGGACGCTCCAGCTCAGCGAAGCGAGCGCGGGGAGACCCGGGATCGGCGCGGCCGCCGGAGGAGCGCCCATCGACCGGCGTACGGCGCGAGCCTATCTAACGCCCGGCCGGGAGGTCCCGAAACACCGGCCCCCGCCGTGCGGGACCGTCACCTCAAATAGCGAGCGCTCGTGGCCGCCGCGCTGGGACTGTGGGGTAGCTTGGTCCATCCTTCGGGGTTCGGGACTCCGAGACGCCAGTTCAAATCTGGCCAGTCCCACTCTCGCCGTCCCGGGACCTAGCTCCCGGTGGGCCGGGTCGCTCGCTCAGCGGATCTTCTCGAGGAGCGAGCGGAGGGCCGCCCCGCCCTTGTGCAGCACGGGCCCGCCGTGGTAGGTCATCAGGGAGTCGATCGACAGCTGGCCCATGCGGCGCGCGGAGACCTGGGCGGACGGCGTGTGGTGGGTGAAATCGGGCGTCGTCAGTACGAGGTCGTCGCCGTCGCCGAAGAACAGGTCCCCGCTGAACAGCAGCTTGCGCTCCGGCTGGTAGTAGGCGAGATGCCCGGGCGTGTGCCCGGGAGTGTGGTAGGCGATGAGACCGCCGGCGGCGTCGACACTGTCACCGTCCTTCAGCGTCTCGTCGACGGTGAACGGCTCCGCCGGAGGCGTGCCGGGCCCGTCGTACTTCGGATCGCAGGCGATGTAGGCCGCCTCCAGCCAGTGCGCGAACGTGCGGGCCCGCGTCTTGCCCGCGAGCGCCTTGAGCGAGCCGGTGTGATCGCGGTGAAGGTGCGTCAGCAGGATCCGGTGGACGGCCGTCGGTTCGACCTTGATCTTCGCGAGGTAGGCGAGCGTCGCCGTCGACGTTCCCGGCAGTCCGGTGTCGATCAGCGTCCAGCTCGCACCCTTGTCCTTCAGGAGATAGACGTGCGTCGAGAAGTCCGGTGAGGGATCGACGCCTTCGACCTGGTGCACCCCGGGGAGGATCTCCGCCATGCTCGTCCTCACCGGCCCCGAGCCGCGGACGGTTAATGGGTGTTCGGACGGCGGGCGCGGGCTACCGGGCCGCGCCCCCGTGATCGCGCCAGGCCTGGCCGAGGGCCCGAACGGAGCTTCGAACGAGCTCCGGGCCCAGCGCGCCGAAGTCCACGATGGCGAGCAGCTCGTCCACGCCCGCCCGCGCGAACGCCTCCAGGCGCGGGACGACCTCCGGCGCGCGCCCGAGGACGGCGAGCCCGCTCCGCTCGATCCCCTCCGGCGTGACGTGCCCGGGGTCCCTCTCCCCCTTGGCCACCAGGTGCGTCGAGCCGGAGGCGATCCGGCTCTCCACGTACCGGCGGAACGCGGTCCGCGCGGGCGCGGTCTCCTCCCCGACGTAGACGTGGACCGCGGCGGCGACCTCCCCGGCGGTCCCGGGGGGAAGCGCCGCCCGGTACTCGGCGATCTCGCTCGCGAGCTCGTCGAGGCCGGCGACGGTCGCGTACGGGATCAGCGCGACGGAGGCTCCGCGACGCGCGACGAACGGCAGCGCCTCCCGGCGCTGGACGGCGATCCAGACCGGTGGATGGGGCCGCTGCACCGGCCGGACGTTGAGCCGGACCGGCGGGGTCTGGGGCCCCCCGGCCTGGATCGGCTCGCCGCGGAGCGCGGCGAGCAGCCGGTCGTAGGCGGCATCGAACCGGGCGCGGCGATCGGCCGGGTCGATCCCGAAGGCGGCGAGCTCGCCCGCGAGGTAACCGCTGCCGACGCCGAGGTTGAGCCGGCCGCCGCTGAGCCGGTCGACCATCGCGTACTGCTCGGCGAGGTCGACGGGCGGGTGGAACGGGAGCACGCTGACGAGCGAGCCGAGGCGCAGACGGCGGGTCCGGGCCGCGCAGGCGGCCAGGAGGACCGCGGGGCTCGGGCAGACGCCGTCGTCGTGGAAGTGGTGCTCGGCGACCCAGAGCGAGTGCAGCCCGGCGGTCTCGGCCGTTTCGGCGAGGCGGACGATCCCGTCCAGCCGATCCTCCGGCGAGCCGGGGGCGTCCGCGTAGGCGTCGGCGACGGTGAACAGGCCGAGCCGCATCGGGCGGGCGAGCACGTCGGGTCGAAAGGCGTTTCGTGCGTCCGACAGCGGCCCGGCCCCGCGGCGCGAAAAGCTAACCCGAGCGGTCCCGGATGCCCGCGGCCGTGGGCTGGTAGATCAGCACGGAAGATCGCCGGTTTTGCAAACCGGAGGCCTCGGGTTCAAATCCCGACCAGTCCACTCGCGCGCACCCGCCGGAGCGGGACCGCTCGGGGGCCGCGACCGGCCCCCGAGCCGTTACGTACGGACGGCGCTCGAGGGAGTCGATGAAGGCCGCCGTGCTCCATGCGTTCGGCGAGGCGCCTCGCTTCGAGGAGTTCGCGGATCCGGTCGCCGGCCCGGACGAGGAGCTTCTCCAGGTCCGCGCGAGCGCGCTCTCCCATCTGGCCCGCGGGATGAGCACCGGGCGGCACTACGTCCGCCCGCCGGCGCTCCCGACGATCCTCGGGCTGGACGGCATCGGGACGACCGCCGATGGGCGGCGCGTCTACGCGAGCGTTCCCCGCCCGCCGTACGGGATGCTCGCCGAACGGACGGTCGTTCCGCGGGCCCGCTGCGTTCCGGTCCCGGACCGCGTCGACGACGCGACGGCGGCGGCGCTCCCGAACGCCGCGCTGGCGTCCTGGCTGGCGCTCGCCTACCGGGCCCCCCTGGCCGGCGGCGAGCGGGTCCTCATCCTGGGCGCCACCGGCGTCGCGGGCCAGGTGGCGATCCCGATCGCGCGGCACCTGGGGGCCTCCCGCATCGTAGCCGCGGGGCGCAACCCGAAGGCGCTGGCGAGCCTCCCCGCGCTCGGCGCGGACACCGTCCTCTCCCTCGGTGGGGGGGAGAGCGAGTTCACGGCGGCCGTGGCTGCGGAGCACGCCGCCCACCCGATCGACGTCGTCCTCGACTTCCTCTGGGGGCGACCGGCGGAGCTGACCATCGCGGCGTTCCTGGGCCGCGGCCGTGCCGCCCAGGTGCGCCGGATCCGGTTCGTCTCGATCGGGGCGATGGCCGGCGACACCGCGGCCGTGCCGTCCGCGCCCCTCCGCAGCTCCGGGCTCGAGCTGCTCGGCAGCGGCATCGGCAGCGTTTCGGACGCGGACAGCCTCGCGACGATCCCGAAGATCTTCGATCTCGGCGCGAAGGGCGGGCTTCCGGTCCCGACGCGGAGCGTGCCGCTCGCAGAGATCGGCGCCGTCTGGGCGGAGCCGGAGCCGGACGGAAGGCGTCGCGTCGTCGTGCCGTAGCGCGTCGGGAAAGGCCGGTCGGCGCGGCGTTCCGGAAAAGCCTATAGGGGCTCGGGCCCGCCGCCGGGCGTGGAGGAGAACCTCGACCCGATCCTCATCCAGGTCACGATCCCCCTCCCGATCCCCATGATCCACGCCGCGCTGCTCGAGCCGGCGCGACTCGCCGGCTGGCTCTGCGCGCGGGCCGAGGTCGAGCCGAGGGTCGGCGGCGCCTACCGGCTTCACTTCACCGACGACCCTCCGTTCGACAGCCTTGGGGTGATCACGCAGTTGACGCCGGAGGTCGACCTCGGCTTCCGCTGGCAGGCCCCCGCCCCGTTCGCCGCCCTGATGAACCAGCCGGAGTCGCGGACCTCGGTCTACTTCCGCCTGCAGGAATCCCCCGAGGGGATCGACGTCACGCTCGAGCACGGGGGCTGGGGCGCGGGCGACGCGTGGGAAGAGGCCCGGTCCTGGCACTTCCACTTCTGGGACGAGCGCCTGCGCCGGCTGAAGGACTACCTGATCCACGAGGCGTACGGCTAGGCCGCCGCGCCGGCGGTGTAGGCGCGGCAGGTCGCCTCGCCGCAGATCCGGCAGGGGCCGGAGGTCACGAGCCGATGGTTCGCCGAGCCCGCGACCGGCTGGACGGCCATGTGGTCGGTCGGGAAGTGGCCGCACCGGCATCGGCCCCGGGGCGCCGGTACCGGCACCGGCCGCCCGGGCTCCGCGGTCACGCCGCGGCGACGAGGGCCCCCGTCAAAAGCGTTCGGGCGGTCGCCGATTTAGGGGCGCACGGGCTCCGAGCGCCGTGGACGTCCTGGGCTGCCCGCTGCCGGAGGACCGGCTCTACGACCTGGAGCAGGAGGTCTGGTGGCAGGAAGAGCCCGGCGCCGGCACCGCCCGGCTGGGGCTGCTGGCGAGCCTCGCCGCGTTCGCCGGCCCGTTCCGGGAGCTGACGTTCCGCCCGGTCACCGGGCCCCTCGCGCGGGGGAGGAGCGTCGCGACGGTCGAGAGCGCGCGCTACACCGGCGCCGTGCGACTGCCCGTCGACAGCGAGGTCGTCGAGCGCAATGCGGCGGTCCAGGCGCGTCCCCGCCTGCTCAACGACCGTCCGTACGGGGACGGCTGGATCGTCCGCGTCCGCCCGGCCGACCCCGCCGCTCCGGGGGCCACGCTCGCGACCGCCGCCGTCATCCGCGAGGCCCTCGCCGCCGAGGTCCGCGCGCGCCGGGTCCGCTGCTGGCCGCTGACCCCGGAGGCGGAGCTGATCGAGGTCGGGGTCGAGTGCTCGGCGGTCCTCGTCCGCCTGAACGAGGAGCTCGCCCGCCGCGCCCCCGGGGAAGGGCTCCTGCTCGTCACCGACGACCCGACCAGCCCCATCGAGATGGTCCGCTGGTCCGACCAGACCGGCCACGCCGTCCTCGCGCACCGCGAGGAGGGGCCG
>JASHTI010000071.1 GCA_030040625.1 Thermoplasmata archaeon | reverse complement strand
GATCGGCGGGACGCCGCGAAGGCGGCGGCGGCCCGGGCGGCCGTCGAGCGGTACGTCCGCCCGGGGGCCCGTCTCGCGCTCGGGACCGGTTCCACGGCGGCGCACGCGGTCCGGGCGCTCCGGACGCGGTTCCCGGACGAGCCGTTCGACTGCGTCGCGAGCTCCCAGGAGACCGAGCGCCTGGCGGCGTCGCTGGGCCTCGCCGTCCGACCGCTGCGGGGCGACGACCGCTTCGACCTGATGCTGGACGGGGCGGACGAGGTGACGCCGGCGCTGGATCTGACCAAGGGGGGCGGCGGCGCGCTCCTGCGCGAGAAGCTCCTCGCGCGGCTCTCCGACCGGCTCGTGATCGTCGTCGACGCGAGCAAGCTGGTCGCGTCGATCGGGGAGCGGGCCGCGATCCCCGTCGAGGTCGTACCGTTCGCCCGGCCGGTCGTCGAGCGCCAGCTCGCGGCCGCCGGCTTCACGGTGCGGCCGCGGATCGAGCCGGGGGGCGGCGCGTTCCGGACCGACAACGGCAACGAGATCCTCGACCTGACCCCGACCGCGCCGGTCCGCGATCCGGCGTCCCTGGATCGCGAGGTCCGTCGCCCGGTCGGCGTGATCGAGACCGGGCTCTTCCTCGGGATGGCCGAGCGGGCGGTGATCGGCGAGCTGGACGGCGGTCTGCGCGAGATCACGCGGCCGGCCGGTGCGTCAGGCCCCCCGCCGCACGCCTAGCCGGGGTCCGGTCGGCGTCGCCGTTATCCGCCCCCGCTCGTCGCCTCCCGACGCCGCGCGGCCGCGGCAGGAGCACCGGCGATGCAGGGGAAGTTCATCCGGACCCGCGTGGAGGACCACGTCGGCTACATCGAGATCGGCAAGCCGAAGGCGAACACCTACGACCTCGCGATGATGCGCGAGCTCGACGAGGCCGTCGAGGAGTTCCGGTTCGACGAGAACGCCCGGGTGATCGTCCTGACCAGCGGGCTTCCCGGCTTCTTCAGCGCGGGGGCGGACATCGAGATGCTCCGGGCGAGCACGCCGGATTTCAAGGCGATGTTCTGCCTGCACTGCCAGGAGACGCTCAACCGCTTCGCCACGACCCCGAAGGTCGTCCTCGCGGCGATCAACGGCCACTGCGTCGGCGGAGGGCTCGAGATCGCGCTCGCCTGCGACCTCCGCGCGATGGCGAAGGACTCCGGGAAGATCGGCCTGCCGGAAGTCACCCTGGGCGTGCTCCCCGGGACCGGCGGCACGCAGCGACTGCCGCGCCTGATCGGTCCGGCGCGAGCGCTCGACATGATGATCACGGGCCAGCTGCTCACGCCGGACGAGGCGCTCGCCATCGGGCTGGTGAACCACGTCTACCCCAAGGAGTCGTTCGCCCGGGATGTCCAGGCCTACGCGAGCGCGCTCGCCCACGGACCGAGCCGCGCGATCAGCCTGATCAAGCGCTCGGTCGTCGAGGGCGTCGAGCAGCCGCTCACCTCCGGTCTCGCGCTGGAGCGGGAGCTGCAGAACCGGCTCTTCGTCACCGAGGACGCGAAGGAGGGGCTCGCCGCGTTCGTCGAGAAGCGGAAAGCCTCCTTTAAGGGGAAGTGACGCCTTTCTCGGGCCGGGTGCGCGGATGAGCCCATCGACCCCTTCCGGCGCGCCGGTGGCGGCGACGCTCAAGGACGGCAAGACGATCGAGCCGGTCCGCGAGATCCTCTGGGGGAACGCCTCGGGGGTGCGCAAGTACGAGACCGCGAACGAGGTCCCGGCGGACATGCGCAAGCTGCTGGTCAAGCTGATGGTCGTCCAGGCGGACACCGAGTTCGCCTCCATCCAGCAGCACCGACCCTGGCTGGACGCGGCGCCGACGCTGGAGGACCGCTGGATCGAGGCCCGGATCGTCGCCGACGAGGCGCGCCACGGCCTTCAGGCGTGCCGGATCCTGCGCGACTTCGGCGAGGAGGGCCAGGAGCTCATCGACGACCTCCTCGCGAAGCGCGAGGGGGAGCACAAGCTCGACGCCTTCAACATGAAGTTCGAGCGGTGGTCGGACGTCGGAGCGTTCACCTGCCTGGTCGACCGCGTCGGGGTCTACCAGCTGCGCGCCTTCCAGGAGTGCAGCTACGGGCCGCTGGCGCGCGCCATGCCGCTGATGCTGAGCGAGGAGCAGTTGCACCTCAACTTCGGGGCGAGCGTCCTCCGCCGGATGGCCCAGGACGGCCCCAACTACTACGGGACGAAGGAGGAGGCCCAGGCCGCGGTGCGCAAGTGGTACCCGCGGGCGCTGGACATGTTCGGCCACTCGAACTCCGAGACGAGCCGCCGGGCGATCGAGTACGGCCTGAAGCGCTGGACCAACGACGAGGCGCGCCAGCGGTTCACGGACGAGGTCCGGGGCCTGCTGCACGGCATGGGGATCGAGCTACCGCCGGACGACTTCGACCGCCACGTGCTGTAGGCGATCGGATCAGCGGGCCCGCCGGCGAGCGCCGGCGGCACGGCGTACCGAGGCGGCCGGTCGATCGACCCGACGGGCCCCCGGGCCGGGCCGGACGACGAGCGTCGCCCGGACCCCCGGCAGCGCTCGGAGGCGCCGACGCACCTCGGCGCGGTGGCGGGCGAGCGTGAAGACGTGGACGTGGGCGCCGGCGTCGTGGGTGTAGGCCGCGATCGGCTCGCCGGCGTCACGGTTGATCGCCCGGACCTCGGCGAGGACCGCGCGCGACGCGGCCGTGAGGTAGTCGAGCGGGGGGGTCGTCGTCTCGCAGACCCCGCGAAAGCTGTCGCACTCCTCCATCACGGCCGGGAACAGCCGCGAGGCGTCGCGCCGCTCGATCGCCCGGACGATCGCCCCGAGGCGGGCCGGCAGCTCCTCGAGCCGGCGCGCGTAGCCGGGGCTGGTGCGGACGCTCGCCTGCATAGCGGCGGCGCTCCGGACCGACTTGCGGGGGGCGTCGGCGATGAGCGCGACGACGTCCCGGAGCGCCGGCCAGTGCCCCTCGTCGCGCAGCGGGCGCGCGTAGCAGTCGCTCCCGTCCGGCCGTGCGCCGGCCCGCCAGAGGACGAAGCCGCCGAAGATCGACCGCGACGCGCTGCCGGAGCCCCTCCGGGCGAGCCGCGAGAGCGCCCGCGCCGTGAGGCGGAGGCCGGCCGCGGCGCTCGCCGCCCCCGCGAGGGCCGCGAAGCCGCTGGCGCTGGAGGCGAGGCCGCTCGCGGTCGGAAAGTTGTTCGCCGAGACGACCTCGGCGCGGGCGGTCAGACCGGCCTCGGCCCGGACGAGGTCGAGCATCGCGACGACCGACGCGCGCGGTCCGCCGACGGCCGGGCTCCCGTCCAACGCGACCCGGTCCTCGCGCAGGGCCGTGTCGAAGCGAACGCGGGTCCGCGAGCGCATCCCGGCCAGGGAGACGGAGACCGACGAGTTGTACGGCAGGACGAGCGCCGCGTCGCGCGCGCCCCAGTACTTCACGAGGGCGATGTTCGGCGGTGCTTCGTACGTCGCCGTGCCGACGACGCCCTGGGCCCCGCCCACGGCGTCGGACGGCGTCCCCGACTACTTATGCGGCGCGGCGCGCTCCGCGTTCGTGCCGAGCGAACCGACGTCGCCGGAGCCGCGGCCCACGCGACCGGTCCCGGACCTGATCCAGGCCGCTCAGCGCGGCGGCTTCCACCACGAGGTCGGCTTTCGCGTCGTCCCCGAGCAGAGCGGCTCGGGCTTCTGCACGGTCGCCGGCCGTGTCGAGCGGCGCCACCTGAACATCAACGGGGTCGTGCACGGCGGGGTCTACGCGACGATCCTGGACACCGCCATGGGCGGCTCGGTCGTTTCGCTGCTGACCGACCAGGAGACGACGGCGACGACCTCGCTCTACGTCGAGTTCCTCCGGGCGGCCCGCGAGGGCGAGCACCTCTCCGCGCGCGGGGAGGTCCTGCGCCGGGGCCGCCACATCGCCTTCGCCCAAGGTGAGCTCGTGGGGAGCGCCGGCGAACGGCTGAGCCAAGCGCGCGGGACCTGGTACATCTGGTCCGCCGAGGACCGGAGCCGGTCCCCTGCGGACCGGGCGAAGTCGGCGGCCCGCCGGACGCCCTAGCCCGGCAGCCGGGAACGCAGCCGTTCGGCGAGCTCGAGGCGCTCGAGGCCCTTGGCGAGCCCCCGGGTCCCATCGGGCGTCGGGTGGGCCTCGAAGAACCGGCGGACCTCCGCCGCCCGCCCCCGCCCGACGCGCGGCAGCGTGGTCTCGAGCACGAGCGGGAGATAGCCGGACCCCCGGAAGATCTCCGCCAGCGTCTCCAGCCGCTCGGT
>JASHTI010000070.1 GCA_030040625.1 Thermoplasmata archaeon | reverse complement strand
GAGCATCGACCTCAAGAACGTCGCCAAGGATACGGGCGGCGATGTCGCTGGCATCGCCAAGAACCTCGTCGCCATCACCCCCACCGGAATCCGCATCGACCGCCAGAAGGTCCGTCCCTCGTTCTGAGAGCCCTCCGCCGGTTCGCCTTCGGCTGGAGCCGGGGGAGTCCCTCGCGGCCGCACCCCCGGTCCTGATCCGCGGGATCTTCGAGCGGGGCGACGGTCTCGAGCCGTTCCCGAAGGCCCTCGCCGCCGAGGACGCCGCCACGGGTGGCGTGCTCGCCCGCAGTTGGGCCCAGAAGGAGTTCCGGGGCAAGCGTCGCGAGCTCACGGTCCTCCATCGCCCGTCCGACGGGGGTCGGCTCGTCCTGGTCGGCCTCGGGCCGCGCGCGAAGTACTCCGCCGAGGTCGCGCGCCGCGCCGCCGCGGAAGCGGTCAAGGGGCTCCGAGGGAAGGCAGCCCCCCGCGTCGGCTTCGCGCTCCCCTCGTTCGTGGCGGGCGGGGTCGACGCGGAGCGGGCGCTCCGGGCGATCGCCGACGGCGCGGTCCTCGGCGGCTACGAGTTCTACCAGTACAAGGCGACGTTCGAGGCCGGCGTGGAGGAGGCGACGATCTACCTCGGCGCCGCGGCCCGGTCCCGCGGGGCAAGCCTCCGCCGCGCGCTCGACGAGGAGCGGACGATCGCCGAAGCGACCGTATGGACCCGCGAGCGGGCGAACCTCCCCCCGAACGTCGCGTTCCCCGAGCGGATCGCCGAAGAGGCCCGGCGGCTGGGGACCGAGCTGGGGCTGAAGGTCACCGTCTTCGACGAAGCGGCGCTCGCGAAGATGGGCTGCGGCGGCATCCTCGCCGTCGGGAGCGGCTCTTCGCATCCGCCCCGGATGATCGTCCTGGAGTACGCCGGGCGCGGCCGGGGCCGCGGCCCACCGCGAACGGTCGCGCTCGTCGGCAAGGGGATCACCTTCGATTCGGGCGGCATCTCGATCAAGCCGGCGCCGCAGATGTCGCACATGAAGTTCGATAAATCCGGCGCGATGGCCGTCCTCGGGACGGTCCGGGCCGCCGCGCTCCTCAAGGTCGCCCCGCGGGTCGTCGGCATCCTCTGCTGCTGCGAGAACCTACCCAGCGGCTCCTCGTACCGTCCCGGAGACCTCGTACGGACGTTCAGCGGGAAGATCATCGAGGTCCTCAACACCGACGCGGAGGGCCGGGTCGCCCTCTCGGACGGCCTCGGCTACGCCGACGCGACGTACCAGCCGGACGCCGTGATCGACGTCGCCACGCTGACGGGGGGCGAGGTGGTGGCGCTCGGCGACGACACCGGCGGTCTCGTCAGCAACGACGACCCGCTCGCCCGGGCGCTCCTCGCCGCGTCGGCGGCGACCGGCGAGCCGATCTGGCGCATGCCCCTCACGGACTACCACCGGGAGCTGGTCCGCAGCGAGGTCGGGGACGTCCGCAACTCGATCGAGATCCCGACGGCGGCGATGCTCACCGCCTCCGCGTTCCTCGAGGCGTTCGTCGGCGACCGCCGGTGGGCCCATCTCGACATCGCCGGCCCGGCGTACACCACGCT
This sequence comes from Thermoplasmata archaeon, assembly GCA_030040625.1. Taxonomy (GTDB): domain Archaea; phylum Thermoplasmatota; class Thermoplasmata; order Lutacidiplasmatales; family UBA184; genus Lutacidiplasma. Next base: position 20,201 of record JASHTI010000070.1, on the reverse strand, counting down.
TTCGACCCGGAAGTACCAGCCGGCGTACCAGAACTGGGGCGCGACGGCGTTCGGGGTCCGTCTGCTGACCCGCTACCTGCTCGACGCCGGCCCGTAGGCGGCCGCGGCGCGGGGGCCGCCGCTACGCGGCGACGACCTGGACGCTCTCGCCGCCGTGGCGGCTCGCGCGGGGCCGGACCTCGCAGAAGAGCGGCGTGTGGTAGCCGCCGCCGGTGATCAGCGCGACGCCGACCGGCAGGGACTGGATCATCTGCGTCATCCCGTCGGTCAGGCCTTCGATCGACTGGGCGATCGCCTTCAGGTCGAGCGGGTTCGTCACCTGCAGGATCAGCTGGGTGTTGCACTGCGAGAGGACGCTCTTGTCGATGCGGGCGGCCCGCTGGGTCACCGCGCAGAGGCCCAGGCCGAACTTGCGGCCCTCGCTCGCGATGTTCTTGAGGATCCGCGAGCAGGTCGCCGTCCCCTGCTGCGGCGCGAAGTTGTGCGCCTCCTCGATCACGAGGAAGAGCGGCGGGATCTTCTCCTTCTTCCGGTTCTCGAAGAGCGTCGAGGCGATCCGGGCGACGACGAGCTCCTGGACGTCCGGAGCGATTCCCCGGAGGTTCACCAGGGTCGCCTGGCCCCGCTGGACGAGCTCGTTCAGGCTGGTGCCGACCGGCCCGAGCAGCTTGGTCTGCTCGACGTACTCCAGCCGCTCGCGCAGCGTCTCGGCGGCGGCCCCCTCGGTCAGCTCGGCGGCGCGGACGAGGTCATGGACGCTGTAGTCGGCGCTCTGGGCGGCCGCCGCCTCGAGAAGCTGCTTGAGCGGCCCGAGGTAGCTCTTGACGTTCGTCAGCCCCATGAAGACGAGCAGGTCGCGCGGGTCGGTGTGCCGCAGGGAGAACGTCAGCGGCTTGGCCGACGGGTTGAGCGAGACGTCCGGCGAGTACTCCTGGACCTGGCGGGCGAACCCCTGGACCTCCACGCCGAACCGGCCGGTCGCCGGGTTCTTCTCCGCCGGGTGCCGCAGCGAGCCGTACTCCCCGTGCGGATCGATGATGACGCAGGTGACCTTGTGGCGCAGGAGCTCCTCGATGAGCACCCCGAGGAGGTAGCTCTTGCCGCCGCCGGTCTTCGCGAGGACGCTGACGTGACGCTGGACGAGCTGGTTGATGTCGAGCTCGACGCGCAGGGCGTGGTTGCGCAGCAGGCCGACGTAGGCGCCCGTGCTCGGGCGGTGCTTGAGCCCGAGGACCTCGGCGATCAGCGGCTCCTCGGCCCGGTAGACGTGCGCCCCCGGCCGGAACGGGATCGTCGGGCACTTGACGATCCCGCCCGCGTCGCGGTAGCCGATGACCCGCGCGACGCCCAGCAGGTTCTGGTGGATCGCCGCCGGGTCCGCCCCCTCGGTGGTGGCGGCCCGGTCGATGTCGAAATCGCTCTTGCGCTTGAGGTCGTCCAGCTGGCAGAGGACGCTGCCGTGGAGCTCGTCGTCGACGGCGACGTAGTCGCCCCGCTCGACCGGCCGGGTGAGCAGGAGGTGGAACTGGCCGAGGCCGACGTCCCCGAAGATGCGGCCCACGTCCTCCACGGCGCCTCTTCACCCGGCCCCCGGGTTATTAGAATGCGCTCGAAGGGGAATTCGTCGCCGCGCGCCGCCGCCCGCCGCGGCCCGGCAGCTTTATATCGCGAGCATCGGTCGAACGGAACCCCGCCTTCCTCGGGCTCCCCGGGCGGAACGGTGGCTGCTTGCCCGACCCTACCGAAGAACTCGAACGGCGCCGCGCCGAGTCGAACGAGCACGCGGACGCGTTCCGGGCGACGCGCGATCGCCTCAACGCCGAGGCCCGCGCCCTCGCCGACGAGCGCGCCGCGATCGTCGACGCGATCCGGGCGAAGAGCGCCGAGGCGCAGGACCACCGGCGGCACCGGGACGAGCTGAACGGGCAGGTCCGCGAGGCGAAGCGGCTGCGCGAGGAGTGGAACCGGAAGTTCCAGGAGCTCGGCGACCAGGTCCAGCAGATGCGCCGGGCGCGGCCGTCCCGCCAGGGAGCCGTGCCGGTCTGGCGACTGAAGAAGGACCTCAAGGAGCTCGAGTTCCGCCACATGACGACCGCCCTCACCGGCGACCAGGAGAAGCGGCTCCTCGAGGAGATGAAGCGCCTCGAGGGGGCGATCCGCGAGCAGGAGGACCAGTTCCGGCGCGATCCGGACATCGAGGCGGTCCTGAAGGCGTTCAACGAGGCCCGGGACGAGGCGGAGAAGCACCACGCGGCGGTCGGCCAGCTCGCCGAGGAGGCCCAGCGGGCCCACGAGTCGATGGTCGCGCTGTTCGAGGCCGGCGACGAGCTGCGCCGCCAGGCCGACGACGTCCAGGCGAAGCTGGTCGAGGTGAAGACGGCGGCGGACGAGGCGCACCGCCAGCACATCGCCGCCATCGAGGAGGTCCGCGACATCGAGAAACTGCTCTACGCCGCCCGGGGCGGCCACGCCCCGATCGCATGGGCGCCCGCCGAGGCGCCGCGCGAGGAGGACTTCCTCGCGCGCCTGAAGAAGGGCGAGAAGGTCTCGACCGAGGACCTCCTCGAGCTCCAGAAGCGCGGACGCGCCTAGCGCGCCGGCCCGATCGTGACGGAGCCGGCGGCCGACCGCGGGTACGACGCGGTCCTCGTCGCCGTCGAGGACGTGCTCGTTCCGTTCCGCACGCTCGGGGCCTGGCAGTGGGCCTGGCGGCCCCAGGGGCCGCGGCTCTCCGACCGGCATGTCCGGAGCGCCGTCCGGAAGGCCCTTCGCGCCTGGGACCAGCGCCGGTGGCAAGGCCTCACCGGCAAGCGGCCGCCCGCCGACCCGGCCGCGCTGGAGGGGCACCTGCGCGAGACCCTGCGGGCGATCGCCGGGCGCACGCTCCCTACCGAGGAGACGGAGGCGGTCGTCCGTCGCCTCCTCCGTCCGGCCGGCGAGGTCGAGCGGTTCGCCGACGCGGGGCCGTTCGTCGAGCGGCTCGGTCGGGCCGGGGTCGCGGTCGGCGCGCTCAGCGGGCTGCCGTCCGAGAGCGCCCGGTGGTTGCTGCAGCGCGTCGGGCTGCCCTTGGCGCTGCTCCTCGCGCCCGCCGATCCTCCGGGGCCGCCGCTGGCGTCGCGGGCCGCTTTCGAGGCCGCGGTGCAACGCCTCGGCGTCTCCCCGGAGCGGACCGTCTGGGTCGGCGGGATGTACTGGAGCGACGTCCGCGCCGGGGAGCGGGCGGGCCTCCGGAGCCGGCTGGTCGACCGGTTCGGCGCCTGGCCGAGCGTCGCGGGGCCGCCGATGGCGGACCTCGGGGAGTTCGAGGGCCGGGCGACCGCCGGGACGGCCGTGGGGCCCGTCCCGGCCGACGCGCGCGCGGGCCGCGTCCCTTGACGGGCGCGGGCGATTTTTTATAGGGAGGTCCCCGGTGCGGCGGCGATGCCCCTCCGCCAGGTAAAGCTCGATCAGACCGAGCTACGGCAGATCAAGGAGCTCTACGAGGGCGTGATGAGCCACGCCTGCCACGGCCTGTTCTTCAAGGAAGGCTCGGTGATCGGCGGCAACATGGCCGAGGAGGCGCTCAAGGACCGGCCCCACTACTTCGAGCGGGCGGCCGCGCAGCTCGAGGAGCGCGGCTGGGTCGAGGGGGTCCGCTTCTCGGACCACGAGGTCGTCGTCCGCGGGTCGATCGAGGTCTGCCCGAGCGACATCCCGACCTGCCACCGCCTCCGGGGCATCCTCCGCGAGTTCTACGAACGTTTTAAGGGGGAGCGCGTCAAATGCACCGAAGAGGCGTGCGCGAGCACCGGGCAGCGCGAATGCCATTTCCGGGTCGAGGAGCTGTGAGGGCACCGAGGGAATGATGGCTACCGGGAACGTTGGGACGGTGATCAAGGACCTCAAGAGCCGCGTGTCGGGGATCGCCACCGCGCTCGTCTCGCGCGACGGGCTCGTCCTCTACGCGGACGTCCCCGCCGGCGTCTACACCGAGACGTTCGCGATCATGTGCGCCACGATCCTCGGCGCCGCCGCGACCGCCAACACCGAGCTCAACCGGGCGGCCCCCGAGCGGATCGTCGTCGAGGGGAACGACTCGAAGACGATCATCGTCGGCAGCGGCAAGAAGGCGCTGCTGGTCGCGGTCGTCGACCAGTCGGCGGACGTGACGAAGGTCGTCGAAGAGGTCGCGAAGGTCGCCGACCTCCTCAAGACGAACTAGTCGACGCCCCTCTCCGCGGCGCGCCGCCGCTACTCCGATCGGTGGGCCTCACGGCTCGCGGGTTCTCGGGCCCGCGGGCCGGTGATCATCCGCGTCGCGTACCCCGCCAGCGCGGCGGCGAGACGCGCCCAGGCGATCGCCCCCTTCTGGCCGGCGAGGAGCCGCCGGAGACGGTACCGGACCCAGAGGCTCCCGTGCTTCTCGGTGAGCTGCTTCCGCCCGTAGCCGTTCCAGTAGGCCTGGTACAGGAAGCGGAGGAACGTCTCGCGCATGTGGTGGAGGACGATGGCGTCGGCCGTGTAGCGGATCGTCGCCCCGCGGCGGACGGCGCGCAGGTTCAGATCGATGTCCTCGGCGGTGATGAAGGAGGTGTCGAACCCGCCGAGCTCCGAGAAGAGCGCCCGCGGGTACAGGAGGTTGCAGGAGGGGTAAGTGACGTCGTAGCCGCCCTGGAACAGCTCCACCCGCTCGAGGGCGCCGTACTTCGGCTTGCCGACCGTCCGGGTCAGGCCGGCGACGACCGTGCGCGGGCCGACGTCGCGACGGAGCTCGGCGAGCCACCGCGAGTCCGCGACGCAGTCCCCATCGATGAAGGCGACATAGTCGGCCCGGGCGTCCGCGACGCCGATGTTGCGACCCCCGCCGCGTGAGCAGGGGCGCTGGATGATGCGGAGCAGCTCGGAGTGCCGGGCGCGGAACGCCTCTGCGATGGCGACGGTCCGATCGCGGCTCTCCGCGTCGACGAGGACGATCTCGAACGGGGGTTCCTGGACCGCGAGGCTCTCGAGCAGCAGCCCTAGATGCTGCTCCTCGTTGCGGGTGGTGACGACGACCGAGACGAAGGGGCGCCCGACGGGCTCACTTCCCAATGTCCATCACGACGACGTCCTTGACCGCACGCATGCTCTTGAAGGGGAGCACGAGACGGCCGGACGCGTCGCTCTGGAAGAGGCGCTGCTCGACGTCCTCGCTCGGGGTGACCAGCACGTGGGCGATACCCCCCGAGAGCGTGTCGACGACGAAGTTGTCGATCATGCCGAGGATCTGGCCGTCGTTCGTCATCACGGTCTTGCCCCGGAGCTCGGTGAGGAACTTGCGCATCGCGAACGCCTCACGGGCTCTGTGCGGGCTGGCGTATTTAATCGTTGGCGGCGAAAGGAACGCGGCGGCCGGACCGGTGCCGTCCGAAGGCGCGCCGCCGCGGCCGGCCCGCCGGGCCGGCCGCCGGTGGCCCGCTTTCCCCCGCGACCGTCGCGAAGTGCGGGGAGGATTTCGCGCGGCAATGCTTATATCGCGCACCCGGGTCGCAGCGCGCCTTTCTATGCCCGAGCGCCGACGCAAGGAGAACCCCAGCCTCGTTCGGCTCGCCATCGAGCTACGGAAAGGGGCTCGGAGCCACGCGGCGCCGATCTGGTCGGCCGTCGCCGATCGGCTCGAGCGGCCCCGCCATCAGGTCGTTCCGGTGAACGTCGGGCAGCTCGAACGCCTCGCGAAGGCGGGCGAGACGATCGTCGTCCCCGGCAAGGTCCTCGCCGAGGGCCGCCTCGCCAAGGCGCTGACGGTCGGCGCGTTCGCCTTCTCCGAGGAGGCCCGCGAGAAGATCCGGGCGGCGGGGGGAACGGCGGTCTCCCTCAGCGAGGTCATCAAGGCTCACCCGAAGGGAACGGGGGTGCGGCTCCTTGCCTGACGCCGAGGCCGCTCCGTCCGATACCGCGACGGTCGTCGACGCCTCCGGGCTGGTCCTGGGGCGGGCGGCGAGCCGCATCGCGCACCGTCTCCTGGCCGGCGAGCATATCGTGGTCGTGAACGCCGAGCAGGCGGTCGTGACGGGCTCCCGGGCCTCCGTCCTTGGCTACTACGTCGCGGCCCGGGCCCGCGGCTCCGTCCGCTCCGGACCCCACTTCCCGCGCTACCCGGACCGGATCTTCCGCCGGACCGTCCGTGGCATGCTCCCCCACCTCCGTTCGCGGGGTAAGACCGCCTTCGCGCGACTGGAGGTCCACATCGGCGTGCCGGAGGCGCTGCAGGGTCGCCCGCGGACGACCATCGACGACGCGAAGGCGCGCCCGTCCCTGCGGGCTCCGATGACGCTCGCGGAGATCACCCGCCTCCTGGGGGCCCGGCTGTGAAGGCCCCGGTCGTCGTCCTCACCACGGGCAAGCGCAAGGCGGCGATCGCGCGGGCCACGTTCCGCAAGGGCCAGGGCCTGCTTCGCTACAACGGCGTCCCGCTGGAGCTGGTGGAGCCGGAGATCGTGCGCCAGAAGGTCCAGGAGCCCCTCCTGATGGTCGGCGACCGGGTCCGGCAGCTGAACATCTCGGTCCACGTCCAGGGCGGCGGCATCATCGGCCAGGCCTCCGCGGCGCGGACGGCGGTCGCCCGGGGCCTCGTCGAGTGGCTCAAGGACGACAACCTCCGCTCCACGTTCCGCCACTACGACCGCACGCTGCTCGTGAACGATCCGCGGCGCAAGCTGCCGAAGCGGCCGGGCGGCCGTGGCGCGCGCGCCCGCCGGCAGAAGTCCTACCGTTAGGAGAGCGCCCGCACCATGACGATGATGGTACCGGTCCGCTGCTTCACCTGCGGGGCGGTCATCGGTCAGTTCTGGGACGAGTACCGCGAGCGGACCATGCGCGGCGAGCCGGCCGGCGCCGTCTTCGACGCGCTCGGGCTCGAGCGGTACTGCTGCCGCCGGATGCTGCTGACCCACGTCGATCTGCTCGACGAGGTCGGCCCCTACGGCTGAACGGCCCCTCGCGCGCCGCGGGCCCGCCGCACCCCGGTGATCGACGATCCAATCACACTACGTCGGGCGTACGAGGAGAAGGAGACCCGGAAGGAGTTCGGCGGGCCCCCGGAGGGAGGCCCGCCGGCGGACCGCCCTATTCGTCGTCGTCGTCCGTGGCCGAGGACTTGCCGCGCTCCAGGCCGCTCCGGCCCGAGGACGACGGCTTGCCCGCCGCCGGCTTTCGGTTCCGGCGGCGTACCCACAGGATCAGCACGGCGAGCACGATGACGACCGCCGCTCCGATCCCGCCGTACTCCAGTAGCTGGAGCGTGGGGTTCGGGTGGACGGTGATCGCCGTCGAGGCGATGCTCTGCGACGAGCCGTTGACGAACTGGTTGCTCGCCTGCGCCTCGGCGTAGAGGATGAACGAGCCGGACTTCGCCGGCGTCCAGTGCAGCACCGCGCGGACGGTGCGCTCGTGCGCCAAGGTCTTGATGAGACCGGTCGCGAGCAGCGTCGTGTTGACGACCGCGTTCTTCGTCTTGTTCGTGTAGCCGTAGAACTGCACCGAGCCGGGCGAGCCGCCGATGTAGCTCTTCGAGCCGGTACCGCTCGGGCTCAGCAGGTAGAAGGAGACCGTCACGTCGTTCGCGATGGCCGCCTTCGTCCCGCCGGTCGGCGTGACGTTCGCCCAGAACGTGTAACCGGTCCCGGCGTTCACGGTCGACGGTCCGGTGAGGTTGTCGACCTCCATCACCGGCCGGCTGCTCGTGTTGATCGCGACGTCCAGCGAGGTCGTCGTGTTCGCCTTGTTGCCGTTCTTGTCGGTGACGGTCAGGCGGATCTGGTAGTCCGTCGACTTCGGGTAGAGCTTCTGGATCGGGAACTTCCCGCTCGGATACTTCGCGCTGTAGTTCGTCTGGTTCGTCCGGTTGACGAACGAGGAGTTGCCGGTGTTCGAGATGAACCACTTGTAGGTGACGATCGAGCCGTTGCCGTAGTCCTTGGAGGCGTTGCCGATGAGCCGGATGTTGATGTAGCGGTTCGGCCCCTCGGTGACGCTCCCTCCGGTGATCGTCTTGCCGCTCAGCGTTTGGAGCGTGATCACCGGCACCGGCGGCTGCGTGTCGAGCACGAGGATCTCGAGGGTCGCCTTCGAGGTCGTGCCGATCACCGTGTAGACGGTCTGGGTGAGGTTGTAGACCCACCCGAAGCCGGTGAGACCGCTCGGCAGTCCCCCGATGGTGATGTTGGCGAAGTTACGGTAGTAGCCGTGCCCCGGTGACTTGGTCGAGCTCGTGGTGTTGACCCCGAAGGCGACCGTCCAGTTCGCCGTCGGCTTCTGGTCCTTGGTCGCCGAGAAGTTCTCCGTCGAGGTGAAGTTCTTCGCGGTGAGCGTGTAGGTGGCGATCGCCAGCCGGTTCGGCGACGTCTTCTGGTTCAGGTTCTTCGCCGTCGTCGTCGCGTTGAAGTGGAGCGTCGTCGTCCAGTTGAGGAGCAGGAAGCTGGTGGTGCCCACCGTGTGCTTCTGGTAGGCCGTCGCGTTCGAGTCGATCACCGCGGTCGGCGCGCTCGTCAGGACCCAGACGAAGAACTTCGCCGTGCTCGTGTTGCCGGAGGAAGAGGTGACCGTCACCGAGTCCGCGTAGTACGTCGTCCCGTTCGGGACCGCGTAGGTGTAGTTGGTGGTGACGTTCTTGGTGGTCGTGTTGTGGCCGTTCCCCCAGTTCCAGTAGAACGACGTCCCGTTCGTCCCCTCGGGATAGGTCGTCGCCGCCGCGCTGTACGTCGCGTTCTGCTTCTCGCCGAGGACGACGGTGTAGTAGTTCCGGGTGCTGTTCAGGACGTTCGCCGACGAGAAGAACGCGTTCTTGGAGGTGACGCTCATCGCCGCCGTCAGCGCCGAGATCTTGACGATGCGGAACGTGGCGCTCGCCGCGGTCGTCGACGACGCCTTGGAGACGAGCGTGAAGCTCGTCCAGGTGCCGGCCTTGCCCGCGCCGACCAGGCTGGTGTTCGCCGGCACCGCCGTGTTCGCGGCCAGCACGTAGCCGGTCGGCAGGTCGACGGTGTAGTTGTAGACGTCCGCGCCGACGCTGGGGTGGGCGAACCGGAAGGCGACCGAGTAGGCGGAGGCGCTCGTCGGGATCGTCCCGTTCAGCGCGTAGGTCGTCGTCCAGCCGTAGCTGAGCGACGCCGCGCTGGTGAGCCCGCAGGTCGCCGTGCAGCCGTTCGTGTAGCTGAAGCCGGTCGAACCCTGGGCGCTCTTCGGCGCGACGAACGTCGTGCCGTTGATCGAGGTGGCGGCCTGCGTCGCCGGGAAGAACGGCCCCTGGTCGATCAGCCAGTTCTTGAGGGTGGTGCTGTAGGTCGTCGAGTCGAACGCCAGCGTGCGGCCGAAGTCCAGGCCGAGCTGGGACCAGAGGAGACCGACCGTCCCGTTCGGGAGACCGGGGAACTCGCTCTCGTTGCCGAGCCGGGCGTCCGTCGTGACGACCAGGTTGCCCTTGCCCGTCGACGGGCTGATCCCGGTGAAGTCGAGCGTCGTGTTGATCACGCCGCGCTCGTCCTCGTGGATCGGGCTGACCTTCACGCTCTTGGTGAACGTGGGTGTGCCCGTCGTCACGTTCACGGCGTACCAGACCGGCTGGTAGCCGGTCGGCGAGAGGATCACGTAGAACTGCTTGCCCGGGTACGTGGGGAACGAGTAGTAGCCGCCGGGCGGCGTCGGGTTGGTGTAGATGTAGCCGTTCGCTTGGTCGAAGAGGGTCGCGTTCCCGACCGTCGTGATGTAGTGGGTCCCCGAGGAGATGCGGCCCGAGATCGAGTAGGCCGCCAGCACCGGGGTGAACGTCGGGGTCGCCGTCTTGATGGTGATCTGGGTGACGTTCGAGTAGAGGCTCGAGCCCGAGCTGTGGGTCGCCGAGAGGACCCAGTTGCCGTAGGGGACGCTGAGGTTGTAGTGGCCGGTCGAGTTCGTCGTGTTCGTCGACAGGACCAGGCCGTTGAAGACCGGCGAGAGGAGCTGCAGCGTCGCCCCCGCGACGTCCGCGGAGTTCTGGGTGACGTGGCCGCTCAGGGTCGCGTTGTACGGCCGGACGACCACGTTCGAGAGGATCTGCGGGTTCGTGCTCGGGTTGTTGAGCATCGACACCGTCAGGAACTGGTACGTCGGCGTCTGCGCCTGCGGCAGGATCGCGCACTTGTACGGGTGGCAGCCGGTGATGCTGGCGTCCGCTACGGCGGGGACGTAGAGCCCCCAGTAGCCGGGTCCGAGCGCGTTGGACGTCGCCGACTGCGTGAACTTGAACTGGCCGCCGGAGGTGGTCGTGGTCGAGTAGACGGCCCCCGTGCCGCGCGCTACGAGGTCCACCGTGACACCGGCGGGCACCGGTGCCGGGCTCGCACCGGGCTGCTCGACGAATCCGGTCACTTCGTAGTTCGCACTGGTGGCGCTCGCGGTCCCGATCAGCGCGGCCAGCGAACTCGCCAGCACGACGACGACCAGCAACCACGACGCGGCGCGATATAGGGGTCGGCTCAACGGTCTCACATCTCCCGTACGGTTACCCTCGCTGACGAGGGCGGGCCGCCGAACTTGGCCCTAGTACTTATCGGCTTCCCCAAAAATCGCCCCCCGAAAACGCCCGGATTCACGAGAGCCGGGCCGACCCGGCCGGGGCCGGCGCCGGACTAGCGGTAGATCGCCTCGACCGGACCTTCCTTCCGACGCGCCGAGCGGTCCCGCGCCAGGTGCTTCTCGAACTCCTCGTAGAAGCGGATCGACTCGGGCTCGCAGGAAGGGTGGACGGTCTTGAGCGCGGACTCGAAGTGGGCGCGCGTGACCCGGCTCGCCTTCAGGTTCTCCCGGATCGCGGTCAGGCCGGCCTCGCGGCAGAGCGCGGCCAGATCGCTCCCGACGAACCCCTCCGTGCGCGCGGCCAGCTGCGTCAGGTCGACGTCGTCCGCGAGCGGCATCTTCGCCGTGTGCACGGTGAGGATCTCGCGGCGCCCGGCCGCGTCCGGCGGCTCGACGTAGAGCAGCCGATCGAACCGGCCGGTGCGCAGGAGCGCCTCATCGATGATGTCCGGCCGGTTCGTCGCGGCGATCACGAGGACCCGCTCGAGCGTTTCGAGCCCGTCGATGGAGGTGAGCAGCTGGTTGACGATCCGCTCCGTGACGCCGCTGGAGGTCTGCAGCCCGCGGCGCGGGGCGATCGAATCGATCTCGTCGACGAAGACGATGGAGGGCGACGCCTGGCGGGCCTTCTTGAAGATCATCCGGATCGCCTTCTCGCTCTCGCCGACCCACTTGCTCATCACCTCGGGGCCCTTCACCGAGATGAAGTTCGCCTGGCTCTCGGTCGCGACGGCCTTGGCGAGGAGGGTCTTCCCGACCCCCGGAGGGCCGTACAGCAGGATCCCGCGGGGCGGCTCGATGCCGATGTGGCGGTAGACCTGCGGGTTCTTGAACGGCAGTTCGACCGACTCCTCGAGGACGCGGCGGACCCTCTCGACGCCGCCGACCTCCTGCCAGCGGGTCGTGGGGACCTCCACGGCGACGTCCCGGAGGCTCGACGGCTCGATCTGCTTGAGCGCCTCCCGGAAGTCGGTCTCGGTGACCTTCATCCGCTCCAGCAGGGAGATCGGGATCGGGTGGTCGAAGTCGATCTCGGGCAGGTAGCGGCGGAGCGCGCGCATCGCCGCCTCGCGGGCGAGCGAGGAGAGGTCCGCGCCCACGAAGCCGTGGCACTGGGCCGCGAGCTCCTTCAGGATCCGGTCCCGCTCCTTCTCGCTGCCTTCGATCGGCATCCCGCGCGTGTGGATCTGCAGGATCTCGAGGCGGCCCTCCTGCGTGGGCACGCCGATCTCGATCTCCCGGTCGAAGCGGCCCGGGCGCCGCAGCGCCGGGTCGATCGCCTCCTCGCGGTTCGTCGCCGCGATGACGATGACGTTCCCGCGCCCGGAGAGCCCGTCCATGAGGGTGAGCAGCTGCGCGACGACGCGACGCTCGACCTCCCCGACGACCTCGTCCCGGCGGGGGGCGATCGAGTCGAGCTCGTCGATGAAGATCACGCTGGGGGCGTTCTTCTCCGCCTCCTCGAACTTCTCGCGGAGCTCCTTCTCGCTCTCCCCGTAGTACTTCGAGATGATCTCCGGACCCTGGATGCCGATGAAGTGGGCCCCCGCCTCGTTGGCGACGGCCTTGGCGATCAGCGTCTTGCCCGTGCCGGGGGGCCCGTACAGCAGGACCCCCTTCGGCGGCGTGATCGCGAGCCGGTCGAACAGCTCCGGGTGCTTGAGCGGGAGCTCGATCATCTCCCGGACGCGCCCGAGCTTCTCCTGGAGCCCGCCGATGTCCTCGTAGGAGACCCGGGGCGCGGCGACCTCCGCCTCGCTGACCGTATCCTCGCGGATCGTGATCAGGGAGGACGGGGCGACCTGGACGATCCCCTTCGGCTGGGTGGAGACGACCATGAACGGCAGCGAACCGCCCATCAGGAAGACCCCCGGGATCACGAAGACGTCCCCGCGCACGAACGGCCGGCGCTGCAGCGCCTTCGAGACGAAGCTCTCGAGGCCGGGACCGAGGTCCATCCGGGCCGAGCCGGCGTAGATCGGCGCGATCGTGATCGCGTCGGCGTTCGGGCAGTCGACGCGCTGGACGGTGACCCGGTCGCCGATGCTGACGCCGGCGTTGCGGCGGACGACCGCCTCGATGCGGACGAGCGCCTTCCCCTCGTCCTCCGGCTGGGCGCGGCTGACGATCGCGGGCGTCGTCTTGCGGCCCCGGACCTCCACGACGTCGCCGAGGCCGACCTTCAGGCGCTGGCGCGTCTGGGCGTCGAGCCGGGCGGTGCCGAGCCCGATGTCCTGCTGGAACGCTTCGGCGACGCGGAGCGTGGCCGCCTCGCTCATCGTCGGGCGTTGGACCGGGAGTGCGCCCTAAATAGATTGTGAACAAGGCGCGGCGCCCGTCGTAGGGGGCCGCTCGCCGCGCCGCAGGAACGATAGCGGGATATCCCGGGCCGTTCGACCGGTGTCCCGTGGCCCCCGCCACCCCGCCCGTCGCGCCGTCGGTCCTGCTCCGGCTGCTGGAGGCCGCCGGCTACCGCCTCGAGGAGGGGGACGACATGACGTGGGCGGTGCGCGCCTCGGACCATCGTACGGTCGTGCTCGCGTCGCGGGCCCGCGCCCCCGCCGAGATCGAGCGCCGGCTGCCGCCGGGCGCGGTCCACCGGACGATCGTCTACGACGAGGAGCCGGGACCCTCGGTCCGGGCCGCCGCGGCCGAGCTCGGCCTCGAGGTGCTGGAGCCGTCGACGCTCGGGCCGGCGCTCGGTGAGCTCCTCCTGCCGTCGGCCCTGGTGCCGGGGGTCGACGCGGCGCCGGACGACGCGTTCGACGGCCCGTTCCCTCCGATCGGGGGCGGCCCGCGGACGGTCCGGCCGCGGATCGATCGTCGGGAGGCGCAGGCGCTCGCCGGTCTGGACGGCGCCCGCTACACGCTCCGGCTCGTCCCGTACCTCGTCGCCGCCTACCGGGTCCGTCCGGTCGCGCCCAGCGGCGCCCCCGGCGCCGTCGTGCGGCGGCTGATCGCGGTGAACGCCGTGACGCGCCAGGCCGAGGTCTGGGAGGAGGGAAGCCGGGAGCTCGTCGGCGAGCTGGAGGGCCCCTCCGAGCGGCTCGCTCCCCAGCTCAACGCCGTCGGGGCGACCCCGATCGCGCTCGAGGCGATCCGGCGGCAGCACACGGTCCGGCTCGACCACATCGAGCAGCACTCCGGTGCGCTCGTCGTGGAGAGCCGTAGGGTCCCCCCGTCGCTCGACGCGGTGCGACTGGGCCCGTTCAACCTCCTCTTCGTCCCGTTCTGGTACGCCGAGTCGACCGACGGCCGCCGGGTCCTGGACGCCGTCAGCGGACGCGGCGCCGCCTTCGCCGAGCCGGACCCCGGCTGAGCCGCCGTCCGGGGCCCGTCAAATACCCGGCTCCGGTCCACCGGCCGTGTTCATCGACCAGGTGCTCGTCGGGCCCCTCTCGAACTTCACCTACCTCGTCGGGGACCGGGAGGGGGGCGAGGGGATCGTGATCGACCCGTCCTACCGCGTCGAGCCGGTGCTGGCGATGATCGATCGTCGATCGCTCAAGGTCCGCTACGTGCTCAACACGCACAGCCACACCGACCACATCGTCGGCAACCCGGAGATCGTCAGCCGGACCGGCGCGAAGATCGTCGCGCACCGGCGCGTACCGTTCCGTCCGGACGTTCCGGTCGACGACGGCTCCGTCCTCACCTCCGGCGGGCTTCGGGTCGAGGTGCTGTACACGCCGGGCCACACCCCGGATTCGGTCCTCTACCGCTTCGAGGGTCACCTGGCGACCGGCGACACCCTCTTCGTCGGCGAGTGCGGCCGGGTCGATCTGCCGGGCGGTGACCCGTCCGCGATGTACGACAGCCTGCTCGGGCGGATCGTCCATCTCGACGGAGCCCTCGTGGTCCTGCCCGGTCACGACTACGGGCTGACCCCGACCTCCACGATCGAGCGAGAGAAGCGAGAGAACTACACCCTCCAACCGCGGACCCGGGAGGAGTTCATCCGCTTCCTCGCGGAGTGAGCCGGCATGCCCCCCCTCCCGCCGCCCGAGGAGCGGAACCTCCACGCGCTCGGCGCGCGCCGTCCCTCTCCGGGGAGCCCCCCCAACGCGGAGCTCGTCCGCACGCTCCGGGCGCTCTCGGCCGAAGGGGGCGGGCTCGTCGCCCTGCTCGACGCCGACGCGGTCGCGGGCGAGCGTCACCTCCTCTCCGCATGGGCCCATCTCGGGCGCTCGCGCGCCCGCGGGGGCGCTCGCCTGCGCGACCCGTCGGCGGAGTTCGTCCTCTATGTGGCCGGCGACGATCAGCTCCCCCGCGCCCTCGCCAAGGTCGGGGTCGCGGCGACGACGGAGCGGTTCGTGGTCGTCGCCGAGCGCCCCCGGACCCCCGAGCAGCTCCTCGCAAGGTTCGGCCTCGCGGCGGACCCTGCCGCCTACCCGCGTCCCGTGACCGCGGCCCTGCTCGACCGCCTCGGCATCACGGAGGCCGACCGATCGAGCGTGCCCGCCGCGGGCTGGGAGGGGCTCGTCCTGGAGCGCGTCGCGCTCGTCGACCTGTCGGCCGGCACGGCGCGCGCGCCCGCCTCAAAGCCTTAATCCCGCGGGACGGTCGCCCGCCGCCGGCGGAGCGCGTGCAGGTGTAATCTAGTGGTAGGATGTCAGCCCTCCAAGCTGACTACCCGGGTTCGAATCGTCGGGTCGTCGCGTCCCGTCGCGGATCTCCCGGCACCTGCATCGGTCCCCGTCGGCCCCGGGCCTCGGAGGCCTTAATCGCCGGCACGCCGATGCGCCGAGCGCGCTGAGGTAGCCTAGCCCGGTAAGGCGCCAGCCTTGAAAGCTGGTGGCGGCGACGCCACGGGAGTTCGAATCTCCCCCTCAGCGTCGTCGCGCCCGGCCGGACGGTGTGCCGTCGCCTCCCGGGCGGCGATTTAAGTCGCCTCTCCGCTTCGGAGCCCGAATGTCCGCGGCGGCGCCGTCGACCCCGCTCCTGGAGCAGTACGAAGGGGTCCGCGGACGTTACCCCGGCCACCTGGTCCTGTTCCGCGTCGGCGACTTCTACGAGACGTTCGGGGACGACGCCCGACTGCTCGCCCGAGAGCTCGACGTCGTGCTCACGGCGCGCGGTGCCGACAGCCGGGGCGAGCGCGTGCCGATGGCCGGCGTCCCGCATCACGCGATCGAGAGCTACCTGGGCCGGCTGGTCCGGAAGGGCTACAAGGTCGCCCTCTGCGACCAGGTCGAGGACGCCCGGCACGCCCAGGGCCTGGTCCGCCGCGAGGTGACCCGCGTCGTGACCCCCGGCACGGTCGTCGAGGACGGGATCCTGGGCGGTCCCGACCACAGCTTCCTGGTCGCCGCCCGCCTCGGCCCGGGGGCGCCGGGCCGCTACGCGGCGGTCGACGTCAGCACCGGCGACTGGGTGCGGGGCGACGCCGACGGGCCCGGCCCCGAGGGGCTCGTCGCGGCGCTCGCGGCGCTGGCGCCCCGGGAGATCCTCCACGCGGCCGAGACGCCGGAGCTGGAGGCGGCGCTGGTCCGGGCCCTCCGGCGCGAGTTCCCGACGGCCCGGCTGGAGGCGGCGCCCCCGCCGGTGGCGGCCGCCGAGCTACCCGGCGCCCTTCGGCCGGTGATCGCGGCGGACGGCACGGTCGACCCCGCCGACGGCGCGCTCGCCGCCTTCCTCCGGGCGACGCAGCCGCGGCTCCTCCCGCACGTCCTTCCCATCGATCGCGGCAGCGGGGGCCGCCGTCTGCTGCTCGACCCGCGAACCCTCCGGCACCTCGAGATCTCGCGCCCGATGAACCCGGACGATCCCACGGGCGCGACGCTGCTGACGACCTGGGATGCGACGGTCACGGCGAGCGGTCGTCGGACCCTCGCCTTCTGGCTCACGAACCCGCTCGCGGACGCGGCCGCTATCGAGACCCGCCTGGACGCGGTCGCCGAGCTCGTGGCCGGGCCGACCGAGCTGGAGCGGCTCCGGGGCCGGTTGCGCGGGCTCGCGGACCTCGGCCGCATCGCCTCGCGCGTCGCCGGGCGGCGGGGGCGCCCGGGCGAGCTCGTGCCGCTGCGTGACGGGCTGCGGCGCTGCCGGGAGATCGGCGACGCGCTCGCGGGCGCCGCCCAGGGGTCGCTGCTGCGCGAACTGGCGCGGGAGCTCGCCCCGCCGTCCGGGCTGCTCGCGCACCTGGAGGCGAGCGTGCCGGAGGAGGTCGTCGGGGCCGCGACCCCGGCCGAGCTCCTCCGGGACGGGTTCGCCCCGGATCTCGATCGGCGGCGGGCGGCCGAGGCGGAGGCGATCGTCGAGCTCTCCGCGCTCGAGCACCGGGAGCAGGCGGCCAGCGGGATCAAGACGCTCCGGATCGGCTACAACCAGGTCTTCGGGCACTACTTCGAGGTGAGCCGACCGAACCTGGCGAGGGTCCCGTCGCATTTCCGCCGACGGCAGACGATCGCGCAGGGGGAGCGGTTCGTCAGCGACGAGCTCCTCGCCGCCTCCGACCGGCTCGCCCTCGCCCGCGAGGGCGCGCGGACCGCCGCGGAGGAGGCGTGGGAGGGGCTCTGCCGATCGATCGACGCCGACGTCGGGAACCTCCACCGGCTCGCGCGCGCCGTCGGCGCCCTCGACACGCTGGCGACCTTCGCCCATCTCGCGCTGCACCACGGCTACGTCCGCCCCCAGGTCGACAACGGCGGCGCCATCGTCGTTCGCGAGGGCCGGCACCCGGTCCTGGACCGGCTCCTGGGCGAGCGGTTCGTCCCGAACGACGTCGACCTCGATGCGACGAGCCGGCTCCTCGTGCTCACCGGACCGAACATGTCCGGCAAGTCGACCTACATGCGGCAGGTCGGCCTCCTCGTGGTCCTCGCGCAGGCCGGTTCGTTCGTCCCCGCGCGCTTCGCCCGCGTCGGGGTCGTCACGGAGCTGTTCACGCGGATGGGATTCACCGACGAGATCGGCCGGGCGAAGTCGAGCTTCATGGTCGAGATGAGCGAGGTCGCCGCGATCCTCCGGAGCGCCGGCCCTTCCTCGCTGGTGCTGCTCGACGAGGTCGGCCGGGGGACGAGCACCTTCGACGGGCTCGCCCTCGCGTGGGCGACCCTCCGCTACCTCCACGAGGAGCGGCGCACCCGGGCGATCCTCGCGACGCACTACCACCAGCTCACGAGCCTGGTCGAGACGCTCGACGGCGCCCGGAACGGCCACCTGGCCGTCCAGGACCGGCCGGAGGGGATCGTCTTCCTCCACCGGCTCGTGCCGGGCGCCACCGACCGCAGCTACGGGGTCCACGTCGCCCGGCTCGCGGGCGTGCCGGAGCCGGTGCTCGCGGAGGCGGCCCGGCTGCTCCACGAGCTGGAGGCCGGCCTGCCGTCGGCTCCTACCTCCGGGGCGCGCGGGCGTCGGTCCGCGGCCCCGGGACCCCGGTACACGCAGGCGGTCCTGGTCGACACACCGTCCACCTCCGAGCAACGGCTGGCGGAGGAGCTGCGTTCGATCGAGGTCGAACGGCTCTCGGGCGAGGAGGCCCGAGCGAAGCTCGCGGAGCTCCGCCGGCGGGCCGAACCTCCCCGGGACGGTGGATCGTGAGCCCCCCGCGGCCGGGCGTTCGCGCGCCGATACGACGACTGAGCGCGACGACCGTCGAGCGCATCGCGGCCGGTGAGGTCGTCGAGCGGCCCGCGTCGGTCGTCAAGGAGCTCGTCGAGAACGCCTACGACGCGGGCGCGTCGCTGGTCACCGTCCGGCTCCGGCTGGGCGGCCTCGAGCGGATCGAGGTGGCGGACGACGGCTCGGGCATCCCCGCCGAGCAGCTCCCCCTCGCCGTGGAGCGGCACGCCACGAGCAAGCTCCCCCCCGAGGGACCGATCGAAGGGATCGCGACCCTCGGTTTCCGTGGCGAGGCGCTGGGCGCGATCGCCGCCGTCGCGCGCCTTCGCCTCGTCTCCCGGACGCCCGAGATGCCGCTCGCCGAGGGGTTGGAGGTCGCCGGAGGGGTGATCGGGGGCCGGCTCCGCGAGGCGCGGTCGATCGGCACGACCGTCCAGGTCGACCACCTTTTCTACAACACGCCCGCCCGCCGGAAGTTCCTCAAGGCGCCGGCCCGGGAACAGGTCGAGGTCGTACGGACGCTCGAACAGCTCTACCTCGCGCGCCCGAGCGCCTCGCTCCGGCTCGAGAGCGAGGCCGGCGAGCTGCTGAGCCTGCCCGCGGCCCGGTCCGTCGCGGAGGCGGCGGGGCGCGTCCTCGGACCGGAGTTCCCCCGCGGCTCGTTCGCGGTCGCCGCGACGGCGCCGGGGGTCGCCATCGAGGCCCGCCTCGGGGGCCCCTCCCTCGCCGCGGCCGGAGCCTCCGGGCTCTACCTCGCCGTCAACGGCCGACCGGTCGTCTCCCGGCCCCTCGGCCAGGCGGTCCGCGTCGCGTTCGGGGAGACGATCCCCCGCTCGCGGTACCCGGTCGGGGTCGTCCACCTCACCGTAGCGGCCGGCGACATCGACGTGAACGTGCATCCGACCAAGCGCGAGGTCCGGCTGGCGGCGGCCCGGGAGATCGAGGAGGCGCTGCGCCGAAGCGTCCGAGCGGCGCTGGACGAGAGCAGTCCGCTCGCGGAGCCGTCCCGCGGGTCGCTCGGCGTCCGGTCGCCCGGAAGCGATCGCCCCGTCCCCGGCCGAGCTCGGCCCGCCCCCGTCCCCCCGGTCGGCCGGCCGGTGCGGCAGGCCGCGCTCGTTCCTCCCGGCATCGAGGGAGCCGTCGTCCCGGCGAGCGGCCCCCGGCCGCGCCTCGAGCTGCTCGGCCCGGTCGGAGCCCTCTACTGGGTCGCGGCGACGGACGACGGGCTCGTACTGGTCGACCAGCACGCCGCCAGCGAGCGCCTCCTCTACGGGGCGCTGCTCGACGGCGGCCGCATCGCCCGGCAGGCGCTCGTCGTGCCCGTCCCCATCGCCCTCTCCGGCGCGGAGCGCGCGAGCCTCGAGGCGCACGCGGACGCGGTCCGAGCGGCCGGCTTCGAGGTCGAACCGTTCGGGCCCGCGAGCTACCGGGTCCTTTCGGTGCCGACGTACCGTGGCCGGTGCGCACCGGCGAGCGCCGTCACGGAGCTCCTCCGCGAGCTCGCCGACGGGGGCCGACCGACGGTCCCGGACGGCCTGGCGGCGCGACGGGCGGCGTCGATCGCCTGCCACGCGGCGATCCGCGCGGGCGACGTCGTGGAGCGCTCGACCATCGCCGAGCTGCTCGCCGCCCTGGACCGGCGGCCGGACCACCCGCGCTCGTGCCCGCACGGCCGCCCGATCCTCGTCCACCTCCCCCGGTCGCGGCTCGACCGCTGGTTCGGTCGGAGCGGCTTGTGAGCGGCGGGACCGACGCGACGCGGGCCCCGGAACGCCAGCTGATGCGGCGGGTCGCCGACGCCTACGCGGGACGCGGCTACCGGACGTACCTCGATCCGGACGGGGCCGACTACTTCGACCTCGCCGTGCGCCGGGGCGAGGAGGTCGGCTTGATCGAGGGGAAGGCGGGCGCCGCGGGGAACGTGCTCGCGCAGGCGCTCGTGCGGAGGCCGTGGGCCGACTGGGTGGCGGTCGCGGTCGGGTCCCCCCGGGCCGCCGCCCGGCTCCTCGCGCGCACGGAGGGCCGGCGCGCCGGATTCGTCGGGGTCTGGACGGTGGAGGGCGGCGAGG
>JASHTI010000069.1 GCA_030040625.1 Thermoplasmata archaeon | reverse complement strand
GGCCGTTCCGCCTCCGGGACGAACGCCGGCTCGAACGGTCGCGGCGGCGGTCGCAGCACGGGCGCGGGGATCGGGGCGGGGACCGCGACCGGGGCGGGGGGGGCCTCGGGGGGCGTGGGGAGCGCGGCGTCGGCTCCGAGACCGGCGTCGACCCGGGGAGGCTCAACGGGGACCTCCGGCGGCGCCGGGGGACCGGCCTCGCTCGCGAGCTCCGGAACGATCGCGACCGGCTCGACGGGCAGCACGAGCGCCACGGGAGGCGGAGGTGGCTCCGGCCCGGGGGACCCCACGATCTCGAGCCGCGGAGGACGCCGACGCGGCGGCCGGGGGGGTGCCGGAGGGACCTCCCGCCCCATCTCGGAGAAGAGGCGCGCGGCGAGCGGGCGGCCGAAGCCGGGGAGCGCGGCGACCTGATCGAACGGCGCGTGCTCGAAGGCGTCGAGGGAGGCGAGGCCGGCGTCCCAGGCGATCGCGACCTTCGCCGGGCCGAGCAGCGGACGGCCGAGGATCCGGTCGAGCTCGCCCCCGAGACTGCGCAGCTCCTCCTGGTGGTGGATGACGCCCTCGTCCGCGAAGTCCACCTCCGGCGCGACGGCCGCCGCGGACGGCTGGCGCAACGGCATGCGCCGGGTGCGGCCGTGACGGCCCCCGAGCGCGCGCACCGGCCCCCGCTTGGGGGGCGCAGCCCCCGAGATCTCGACCGCCCAGCGGACGCCGAGGCGGCTGCGGCCCAGGACGCTCGCCGGCGGCAGCGGGCCGGCCGGCGGCGTGTCGATGGTGAGCGTGGCGACCCCGAGCTCGGCGGCGATCGCCGCCCAGTGGTCCCGGAGCTCCCGCGCGAGGGGGTCGACGGCGAGGATGCGGACGGTCCGGGCCGGACCGCCGACGCCGCCGAGCTCGCGCAGCCGGTGCCCGACACGGCGCACCAGCCAGGCGGCGTCGGCCGACAGCGCGAGACCACCGGACTCCGACGGGCCG
Source organism: Thermoplasmata archaeon (assembly GCA_030040625.1). Classification (GTDB taxonomy): domain Archaea; phylum Thermoplasmatota; class Thermoplasmata; order Lutacidiplasmatales; family UBA184; genus Lutacidiplasma. The sequence continues at coordinate 2,580 of JASHTI010000069.1, read as the reverse complement.
CCGGCCGGCAGCTCCGCGAACATCTCACCGAGGGCGAACGGGGTCGGCACGACGCGCTCCGGAAGCGAGTCGACGAACGTGATCATCGCCGGCGTGATTTGCTGCGGCTGGCCCTGGACGAACACGGAGAGGCCCTTCGCCGCCTCCGCATCGCCGATCCGACGCGGCGGAAGCCGGCGCACCAGGTGGACGATCTGGGTCGCCAGCGCCGGGTAGGCGCGCTGGATCTCGCTCTCCACGGGCACGAGCTCGCGGCGCCGGCCCTCCCAGGGGCTCTTCGGGCTGCCGATCTCCAGGCGGCCGATCCCGGCGATCCGCTCGAGCAGCGCCCGGTCCCCGCGGAACCGGTCGGCGAGGGCGTCGTCGGAGAGGACGAGCGCGGCCGACGGCAGCTGGGTCGACGGCGCGAGATGGCGGACCGCCCGGAACCGATCCACGGCCCGCACGACCGCGAGCCAGCGATCCCACGCCTCGGCGAGCTCCTCGTTCGGCGCCGGGCGCTCGCGATCGAACGGGGTCGCCTCGAAGAGGCTGCCGTTCGCCGCGCCGAGCGTCGCGGCGGTCGCTTCGGCGGTGAACGGGGCGACCGGGGCGAGCGCGGTGGCGGCCGCGCCGACGAGCGTCGCGAGGGTCCGGAGCGCGGATCGGCGCCCGCCCGAAGGGGCGCCGTCGGCCAGGCGGGCCGCGACCAGCTCGCGGTACCGGGCCAGGTCGACCTCGAGGAAGCGGGCGAGCCGACGGTGCGCCTCGCCGGCGCGGAACTCGTCGTACGCGGCGAGGATCTGGAGCTCGCACTGCCCCCAGCGCGCGAGGATCGCCCGGTCCTCGGGCTGGAGCTCCCGGTCCTGCGGGTCGACCGGCACCGCGCCGACGTCCCCCCGCCCGAGACCGGCGGCGATGGTGGCCGCGAGCTCGGAGAGACGGGCGAGCCGGCGCGCCTCCTGGCGGCAGCGTTCGACGAACGACCCCCCGGGCGCCGCGCCGCCCTCGGCCCGCGCGAGCGCCGAGCGCACGGCGTCGGCGCCGTGGTCGCGGACCAGGCCGACGAGGTCGACGTCGCTGAGCGTCGGGAGCACCGCGATGCGGACGTCGATCGACCGGGCCCGGACGCCGGCCATGGCGGCGAGCTGGTGGACGACCGCCGGCACGCGACGGCGCTCGCCGACGTAGAGCCGCACGGAGTCGCCCGGGGCGAGCGGCTCGTTCCGGGCCCACGCGGCGAACGCCCCCGCCACGGACGGCACGAGGCGCCGGGCGACCCGCTGGCGTCGGCCCCCGCAGGCGCAGGGGCCGGTCGCCTCCGGCGCGTCGAGCCGCGAGCAGCGCTCGCACTCGAGGAGGCTCACCGCCCCGACGGTCATGCTGACCGTCGTCTCGCTCACCGGCCACGGGGTCACCTCGATCTGCGCGATCGGTCGCGCGTCCGGCAGCAGGCTCTGGTACCGTGCGAGCTGCTCGGACGGGAGGCGGCCGGCCTCGAGGCACCAGTAGCGCCCGGGGAACCAGACGAGCGGGCGACCGCAGACCCCGCAGTAGGGCACTCCGCGCAGGACCCGGAGACGGGCGAGCACGCTGCCGCTCTCCGCGAGGTCGCGGGCGACGAACTCGCTGGCGGTCTCCAGGTCGAGCCCGGAGTACTTGTGCATCAGCGTGAGGTCGAGCAGGCCGTGCTCGGTGAGGAGCGGCCATCCGACGATCCCGAGGCGCTCGGCGATCTGCGCGTCGGTGCCGCCGTGGCCCGGCACGAGCGGAACGACGCCGGTGCCGCTGTCGCCGACCTCGGGGACCGCCTGGACGGTCCCGGACGGCGAGGGGAGCGTCGCTCCGTCGGGGAACTCGTGGCGAAGGGGGTAGACGTACCGGCGGCCGACGTAGGTGCGGCCCGGCTGCTCGCCGACGACCTTGACCTCGACGCCGGGGAGCCAGCTGGCGAGGCGCGGGAGCGACGAGGTGAGGGTCAGGAGCCGGGCGGTGACGTCGCCGCGCCGGTACTCGATCGTCGCGTACGGGAGGTCCGGCGCGAGCAGCAGGCCCGTGGCGCCGAGCAGACGCCACGGGGCGTCGACCCAGGCGAGCGCGTCGACCGCCGGAGCGTCACCGGTCGGCTCGAGCGGGAAGCGGACCAGGAACGTGTCGCCGACCTCCTCGTGGTAGATCACCCGCTCGGGGCTCCGCGGGGAGGCGCACGACGGGCAGAGCCGCACGGGCCCCTCGCGCACGACCAGCGCCCCGTCCCGCGCGAGGCGGGAGGCGATCGTCTGGACGCCGGGCAGGCGGTCCTCGGCGTCGTAGGGCCGGCCGCCGGCCCCGCCGGTCCAGACGCCCAGGAGCTGGAGCACCGGGGAGACGACCGGATCCGCGGCGTCGGGCGACCAGCCCTCGCGGCGCAGCGTACCGACGACCCGGTCGCCGCCGAGCAGCGCGGCGCGGGCGTCGATGTCGGCGTGGACCGCCCGCTGGACGACGAGCGCGACCGGGTCCCCCGGGGTGTACGTCCCGATCAGCTGACGGAGCGCCGGGCCGCTCGACGGGCCGAGCGCGCCGTCGGCCGGCGGCAGGCCGAGACGCGCCCAGCGCTGC
>JASHTI010000068.1 GCA_030040625.1 Thermoplasmata archaeon | reverse complement strand
TCCGGCGCGGAGGGAGAGGCGGAGCTTGCCGGTCTCGGCGTCAAGGTGGAAACAGCTCTTGGGGAGGCGAACGAAGGGAGTGCGTACGTAGGGGACCCGGGTCGGCGGCCCCCGACGGAGCCGACGGCGATGGGACGCCGCGAGACCGAGGGCGATCTCGGAGGCGGCGAGGCCGACGGCGCCGGTGATGTGGAGGTCTCGGGCCCGGTCGCGAGCGAAGCGGGAGAGGGAGCTCCGGGCGGTGAGGTTTTTGGCGAGCGCCTCGCGGAGGCACTCGTTGACGAGGAGACGGAACTGCTCTTGGAACTGGCGAATGGGCAGGGGGAGTGGAGGAGCCTCGGCGGGAGTCCCCGCCGAAGCCGACACGCCCCAACTCGGAGGGCCGGCCGACGGAGGAGCGTGGGCGAAGGAGAAGACCAAGGCACGGCGGGGGTCCACGACCCGCAGTTCGACGCGTCAGGGAGTGAGTGGATCGACGCCAATGGAGGATGAACGGTGAAGACACCCCGTAGCTCGAGACGAAATGGAGTTTGGATACAGAGCGGGGGCCGCCCCTCGGTATAAGACCCGGGGGTCGAGCGGAGCCGCGCCGGGCGGGCGTATAACCCCCGACCGGTTCGACCGTCGTGGCGCGCTACCCTCGCGGCCCAGTGCTCACCGTCGACGCCGTGTGGATCGACCGGGAGCGCGTCCTCCTCGTCCGTCGCGGACGACCGCCTTTTGCCGGCCGCTGGGCCCTTCCCGGCGGGTTCGTGGAACCGACCGAGACCGTAGAGGCTGCGGTCCTCCGAGAGCTCCGCGAGGAGACCGGTCTCGTGGCCCGCATCCGGGCGTTGATCGGCGTCTACTCCGGGCCCGATCGCGACCCCCGGGGTCCGACGGCGAGCGTCGCGTTCGAGATCGGAGGGCGCGCGCGCCCGCCGCAGGGAGCGGACGACGCGGCCGAGGCGACCTGGCGTCCGCTACGGGAGGCGCGCCGCCTCGCTTTCGACCACGACCGGATCCTGCGGGACGCGCTCCGTGCTCGCCGGCGGGGCCGGCCGCAGCGCCGGCTGCGGCGTGCTCGACGGGGACGGTCCCCGGGAGAACGATAGCACCGCGGCGACGACGAGGATCCCCGCCGAGCCGTAGAACGCCGCCCGGATCCCGGCGAGGAACGCCCCGCCCGAGGCCCCGAGAGAGTTGGTGCCCAGGAACACCTGGGCGGCGACCGCGGGCGATACGGTGGCGGAGGCGATCGACAGCGCCACGACGAAGCTCAGCAGCGTCCCCATGTTGGTGAGGGTCCCGCGAAGACCGCTGATCGCCCCGAACGTCCGCGGGGAGGCCTGGCCCATGATCGCGGTGTTGTTCGCCGGGAAGAACGTCCCGATGCCGACGCCGCTGACGCAGGAGACGATCGGGACCCAACCGAGCCAGCTCGTCGTGGTCAGGAGCGAGTAGGCGAGGACCGCGACGATCATCAGCGCGAGCCCCAACGTCGCGAGCCCGCGCGGCCCGAGACGGTCGACGTACTTCCCCGCGAGGGGACCCACCAGCGCGCCGACCAGGTAGCCGGGGACGAGGAGGACCGATGAGTCGAGCGGGCTCAAGCCACGGATCCCCTGCAGGTACAGGGTCATCAGGAAGATCACCGAGAGATAGCCCAGCGCCTGCAGGAAGCCGGCGACGAGCGAGAATCCCAGGAGGCGCTGGCGGATCTCGCGCAGGTCGAGCATCGGCTGCTCGGCGCGGAGCTCGAGCGCGACGAACACGGGGATCAGCAGTAGGCCGATCGCGACGAACGCCTCGTTGCGGAGGGAGTGGCCGAAGACCGCCACTTCGATCGCGCCGTAGCAGATCGCCCCGAGCGCGAGCGAGAACGTGACGAAGCCGGGAACGTCCAGGCTGACCTTCGTCCGCGTCGACTCCGGTAGGCTGTGGAGGCCGAGCGCGACCGCCGCGATCCCGATCGGGATGTTGATGAAGAAGTTGTAGCGCCAGCCGAGGGTCGTCGTGATCACGCCCCCGAGAAGGATCCCGAGGATCGCCCCGACGCTCCAGCCGAAGACGAGGAAGCCGAACGCCCGCCCGCGTCGCTCCGGCGGGAAGACGTGGGCGATGATCGCCCCGGCGTTGGCGAACATGATCGCCCCGCCGATCGCCTGGACGACCCGGGCCCCGATCAGGAACACGTCGGTCGGGGCGAAGCCGCACAGCGCCGAGCCGACCGTGAAGACCGCGAAGCCGGCGTTGTAGACCCGGCCGCGCCCGAGGATGTCGCCGATCCGACCGGCCTGCGTGGTCAGCGCGGCGGTAACGAGCAGGTAGGCGAGGATCGTCCAGATGATCGTGCCGAGGGGGGAGTGGAGCTCCCGGCTCATCGTCGGCAGGGCGAGGATGACGATCGTGCTGTCGACGGCGACCATCACCGTCCCGATCGTGGCGAGCAGGAGGACCGCCGCCTCGTGCCGGGACGGGGGGGTCGTCGCGGGGGCCGGGGCGCTCGCCATCGGGAGGATGCGGTCCCCCTGCGGCCTTAGGGTTGTCGCGAGGGGTGGCGGGGGTGTAAGCGGCGGGCCCCGGGGTCACCGCTTTGAGCGACGGCCGCTCGGAGGAGCGGCGCATGGCCTCGAAGATCGGACTGTCGCACGAGCTCCACCCGAAGCCGACCCTCCTGAGCGACTTCATCCTCGGCAGCCAGGACGGGCTGGTCAACGTCCTGGGGATCCTCCTCGGCCTCGTCGCGGCCGGGGCGTCGACCCGGCTCATCCTGGTCGCGGGGCTCGCCGCGCTCGCCGCGGAGTCGATCTCGATGGGAGCGGTCGCCTACACCTCGACGCTCGCCCGCCGGAACCTCTACCTCAGCGAGGTCGAGCGGGAGCGACGCGAGATGGTCGAGGTCCCCGAGCTCGAGCGCGAGGAGGTCCGCGTGATCCTGCGGCGCTGGGGCTACGAGGGCGAGGAGGTCGAAGAGATGGTCCGGCGCATCGAGGCGAAGCCGCGGGCCTGGCTCGACATCATGATGGCCTTCGAGCTGAACCTCCCCGAGGTCAGCGAGCGCCAGCCGGTGGCGAGCGCGCTCACCGTCCTCGGCGCGACGGTCGTCGGGTCGGTGATCCCGCTGCTGCCGTTCCTCCTGGGCGTCGAGCGCGTGGGGGCGGTCGTCGCGTCGGTCGTGCTCACGGGCGCGACGCTCGCCGCCGTCGGGATCTACGAGGCGCGGACGACCCTGGGCAGCCTGTGGACCTCCGCCTCGCGGATGCTCCTGATCGGCCTGGGTGCCGGCTTCGCCGGCTTCGTCGTCGGCGAACTGGTGTCGCGCCTGTAGTCGGCGACCGCGGGTTTGGGAGCCGCTCCGGCGGGGGCTAAACCGCGCGGAGCGGCAGGGCGTGGGTCGGCGACAGGCGGTTGCGTCGCGGCTTCGCGAACCAACCGAGCACGCGTACCTCGTGGCGGCGGCAGCCGGCGCACCACAGGACGATCTCCCGGTCCCCCTCGAGCTCCGGCGTTCGGGTGTGGTGGCCGTCCGCGTGACCGCACCGGCGGACGCACGGGTGGCTCGCGCGAGCCTCAGGCGAGTCGGGCACGATGCGGACTTATGCGTATCGATACGTATAAATGTGCCGCCGTCGCCCCGGTCTCGCCGGCGATCCGGGAGTCGCGTGCCGGCCCATCCGGGGATCGCCCGCCCGGAGCCTCGCGCACCCCTACGCCTCTCGGGACCCCGCGCACCAAGCTATTGACGGCGGGCGCCTATCGGGGGCGCGGGCCGGAAGGCGGCCGAACGTGAGCAGCATGGCGACCCCCGGAGAGGCTGGGCGAGAGCGGCGTGGGCGCCGTGACGCGCTGCGCGGGGCCCTCGCGCTCGGCGGGGCCCTCCTGCTCTTCTCCGGGGGCCTGGCCGGGCTCGGCATCTGGGGTGGGCTGCTGCAGACCGCCCCCCAGCAATCCGTGACCGGGGTCCCCGCGTGGAACGGCTTCTGCCCCGAGCCGGCCAGTGAGGTGGGCTGCTTGGTGATCAGCGGGTTGGTCGCGCTGCCGGACCGGGGAACCGCCCTTCTCACCGTGAGCGACGGAGATCCCGAGGTCGCCGGGGGCACCAGCCCGTACGGCAACGGCGTGATCCTCGTCAACGAGAGCACGCGGGAGTGGGTGCACCGAACCGCGCTGGGCTGCTGGCCGGGGGCCCCGTTCTATCCGGGCGTCGGCACCACGGTCTACTTCGGCTGCCAGGCGTTCAGCGGCGCCAACGTATCGCTCATCGCCTACGACGCGGCGACCGGAGAGATCTCCCAGGAGTGGCCCACCGTGGCCTACGCCGAGGCGTTCGGCTTCGACCCTTCGCTCGACCTCCTCTACGTCGGCTTTTCGAACGGCACGATCGCGGCACTCGACCCCGCTACGGGCTCGACGGTCGCGACGCAGGAGGTCGCCCCGCCGGGGCCGTGGGCCCTCTGGGCCTGGACGGTCCTCTACGACCCGATGGCCGGGCTGCTGGTGACGCAGACCGGGACCGCCACCCTCGAACTGCTCGACCCGAGCACCCTCGGCGTCGAGGGGAGCGTCACCGTCGGGACCCAGGCCTGGGCGATGCTGCTCGCCCCGACCACGGGCCGGCTCTACGTCGCCACGGCGTCCGGGAGCCTCCTCATGCTCTCGGCCACGACCCTACGGTCGCTCGGCCAGACCGTCATCGACCCGGGTCCGTGCTTGGATGCGGACGCGCCGTTCTGGGCCGACACCCTGGTCTTAGATCCGACCCACGGGGACCTCTACCTCATCGGCTTCCAGTACTGCGTGGGGGTCCTGAACCTCACGACGGAGGGGGCGCTGGCGACGCTGACGATCAGCGGGGACGGGCCGGCCGAGGGCCTGTACGATCCCGCGACGAACAGCCTCTGGCTCGCGTTCTGGCTCAGCCCGCTTCCGGGTCCGGGGATGGTCGTCGCCCTCCACCAGAGCTCCGTCTGGTTCGTCAGTCGACTCCTCTGGCTGCCGGGGGCGCTCGGGATCCTGGCCGTGTGCGCCGGAGCCGGCCTGCTCGTCGCGATTGGGGCACGGCGCGCCCTCCCTCGACCCCCTCGGATCCCGCCCAGCACCACGGGTCTGGGCGGCGAGCGCTGAGCGCCGCCGAACCGGCTACGGCGGGCCCCCGTGGCGAGCGACTTGGTACTCAGCCCGAGAGCGCGCGGACCTGGCGGCCCTCGTGGGCCTTGCGCTCTCGTTCCGATAGCTCCCGGAAGTGGACCGAGAGGCTGAGGCTGCCGCTGACCTCGATCTCCCCGGCGAAGGGGAGCTTCATCGAGAAGCGGTCGAGCCGGATGTCGACCTGGCCTTGGCGGTTCTGCAGTGCGGCGACGACGTCCAGGAACGGGTTCGCGCCCGACGGAGAGGGGCCGTTCGAGTTGGGCATGCCTCCCCTACGGAGCCGAAGGATACGAAACCTTGGACCGGACCGGCGGTTCGTTCCATTTGTTAATGGATTCGCGTATAAACGCCGCTGCCGTGTCCTCCCTCGATGGACGGCACGAGCGGGCCGACCTACTCGACGGCGAAGCGGAGCCTGCTGACCGCGCTGCGGCGCGCTCCGGACGCCTCACTCGCCGAGCTCGCGGCGACGCTCGGGATCTCGAAGGTCGCGGTGCTGGCCCACATCCGGGTCCTCGAGCAGGACGGTCTGGTCAGTCGCGGGTACCGGGCCGGCCGCGTCGGTCGCCCGCGGGTCACCTTCCGCCTGACCGACAAGGCGGCGGCCGTCTTCCCGCAGAACTACGTGGAGATGTCCCGCTGCGCCCTCGAGTTCATTGCCGAGCGGCTCGGGCGGGGCGCCGTCGGCGAGCTCCTCGCACGGCGGGCGGCGGAGGTCGCCGAGCGGAACGGCGGTCGGCTCGCGACCGGGGCGCTGCCCGCGCGGGTCGCGGAGCTCGCCCGCATTCGGACCGAAGGGGGCTACATGGCCGAGGTCGGTCGCCGCCGCGGCGGCTCGGTGGAGATGCTCGAACACAACTGCCCGATCCTCGCGCTCGCCCAGGAGTTCCCCGAGGCGTGCGAGACGGAGCGGACCCTCTTCGCCTCCCTCCTGCGGGCGCGGGTCGAGGTCAGCCACCGGGTCGTCGCCGGCGACCCCGTCTGCCGGTTCCTCGTTCGCGACGGGACCCGCCCGGCATGACCGCGGAGGACCGACGGCGGGCGATCGTCACGGGAGCGAGCCAAGGCCTCGGCGAGCTCCTCGCGCAGTTCCTGGGGGACGAGCACTACGAGCTCCTCCTCACGGCCCGGCGTCGGGAGCCGCTCGAACGCGTCGCCGAGCGGCTCCGTCGCCGAGGCGCGGCCGTCGAGGTCCTCCCGGGTGACGTCACCGATGCGGCCCACCGCAGGGCGGTCGCCGAACGCCTGGGCCCCGCCGGCCGGCTCGATCTCCTCGTCAACAATGCCAGCGAGCTCGGCCCTTCGCCACTTCGGCCGCTCACGGAGCTCCCGCTCGAGTCGTTCCGTCGGATCCTGGAGGTCAACGTGGTCGCGCCGCTGGCCCTGATCCAGGAGCTGGCGCCGGCGCTCGCCCGAGGACACGGACGCGTGGTCAACATCACGAGCGACGCGGCGATCGAGGGCTATGCCGGCTGGGGCGGCTACGGGGCCAGCAAGGCGGCGCTCGACCTCGTGAGCCGGACGCTCGCCGGGGAGCTGCGGACCGCGGGGATCTCGGTCGTCAGCGTCGACCCGGGGGACCTCCGGACCGCGATGCACCAGGCGGCGTATCCCGGGCAGGACATCTCGGATCGGCCGCTCCCCGAGGTGACCGTCCCGTTCTGGGCCTGGCTGCTCCACCGTGACCCGGCCGCGGTCACCGGGCGGCGCTACCGCGCCCAATCCGATCGCTGGGAGGTCGCCGGATGAGCACGCGCGTCGCGACCGCCCGACCGTCCGCCCCGGCGCTGGCCGACCGCAGCCCCGAGTCGAGGGGACGGCAGCGCGATGAGGTGCGCCTGCTCGTCAGCGCGACGACCGGCGAGCGGGACCTCTCGTTCCGCAGCCTGCCCGACCTCCTCGCTCCCGGCGACCTGCTCGTGGTGAACGAGAGCGCCACGCTCCCGGCGAGCCTTCCGGCCGTCGGCCCGATCGGCGAGTTCCGCCTCCACCTCGCGACCGAGTTCGGCGACGGTCTCTGGCTCACCGAACCGCGGTGGAGCCCGGCGCGGCCGGGACCCCTGCCCCTCGCGGACGGGACGGCGATCGCGGCGGGAGGGGTGCCCGCGACCGTGGTCGCCCGGTATCCCGGGATCGCACGACTTGCCTTCGTTCGATTCGAGGGCGATGTCCCCGCGGCGATGTCGATCTACGGCGAACCGATCCGCTACGGCTACCTGCGCGTGCCGGAACCGCTCGAGCGGTACCAGACGGTCTTCGCGCGCGTCCCGGGGAGCGCCGAGATGCCGAGTGCGGGACGGCCCTTCTCGACGCGCATCCTCGAGGCGGCGCGACGGCGGGGGATCGGAATCGCGTCGGTGGTCCTCCACGCCGGGGTCTCCAGCCTCGAGCCCGGGGACATCGTCACCGGGGCGCCGCCGCTGCTCCCGGAGCCGTACGCGGTCCCGGCGGCGACGGTCGAGGCCATCGCCCGCACGCGACGCGCGGGCGGCCGGGTGATCGCCGTCGGCACCACCGTGGTCCGCGCGCTCGAGTCCGCCCACGACGGCTGCTCCCTCCGGCCCTCCCGCGGCTTCAGCCGGCGGTACGTCTCCCCGGCCCAGCCGCCCGTGGTCGCCGACGGTCTCATCAGCGGGCTCCACGCGGAGGGAACGACCCACCTGGACCTGCTCGACGCCTTCCTCGGCCGAGCGGCCCGAGAGCGCGCGTACGCGCACGCCCGCGCGGCCGGCTACCTCTGGCACGAGTTCGGCGACGTCCACCTCTCGTTCCGGCCGGCCCGCGCGTGAGCGGTCCGGCTGTCGGCGCCGCCTACTTGCCGGAGAGTCCCGCCCGCGCCCGAAGCGCGTGGTAGAAGCCGCCGAAGCTCGTCGCGGTCGGGGTCTTCAGCCCCTGGACACGGAGCTGCTCGCGGACCTCTTTGGCCCCCTGGCGGAGGTCGAGGATCTTCGCGGTGTCGTACTTGTACTGGAACGTCCCGGGGGGCCCGCGCGGGAACGGCTCCCAGTCCCGGGGGGTCGTCACCCGCAGGTCGGCGGCCCGCTTGCCGTCCGGCGGCGAGAACGGCGGGAGCGTCAGATGCTCCTCCGTCAGCCAGAGCATGGTGGCGTCGCGGATCGCCTGCTCGGTGACGTCGTCCAGGGCCCCCGGGGCGACCTGCCCCTGGACCCAGCTGACGAGCGCGTCGAACGTCTTCTCGGCGTTCTCCTCCAGCATCTGCAGGACCGCCAGCCGCAGCGCGCTGCGTCGCAGCTGCTGGATACCGGTCTCGCTGAGCCGGTACTCGGCCGTCAGGCCGACCAGGCCCTCCGCGTTGTTCGACAGCTCCTCCAGCGAAAGCACGAACAGCGGCGAGGCGGCTTCCTCGGGACCGACGAACCACAGGGAGAACGCGCGCCCGTTGGTGAGCAGGATCAACGGGACGCTCGACTCCTTGGCGCGGTCCCCGATCGGGCCGAGCTCCGTGACGCTCGCCGTCCGGTCCCGGACGTCGAAGAACAGCTTCGGCTTGCCCTCGGCGTCCAGGAGCGCGTAATCGACCGTCTCCTTGCGGCCGGTCGGATGGAAGTCGAGGAAGACCTGGTGCTTGTCGTGCGGGTCCCAGCCGAGCGCCTCCAGGAACGGATTGACGATCCAGTGCCGGATCTGCTGCTCGGTGACGTCCTGAACGTCGCGCAGGACCTCGCCGGCGACCTGGCCGAAGTCCGCGAGGCGACGGTGGAGGTCGACTGCTTCCATCGTCCGCACGATGGAAGGTTGGTCGCTTAAATGTGATGCCTACA
>JASHTI010000001.1 GCA_030040625.1 Thermoplasmata archaeon | reverse complement strand
GGCGCCGCTATCAACGCGCTGCGAGGGACTGGATCGGCAGCCTGAGTGCAGCCAGCGACGGGCCAACGCTGGAGTGTTCGGGGGCACCCAACCGCAGGCGCTGGACCCACGTCGACCCTCGCCGCACAGCGGGGCGGCTGACGTGTAGATCGCGCCCCGTCCCCCCTCGACGCACTCGAGGAGCTCGGCCTCCGACCCCAAGCTTAAGCCTCGCCGAGTGAGGTTCCCTTCGAGCTTGGCATGAGTGGGGCGCGCGCGGTGCGGGTAGCACGGGGTGGCCCTCCCTCATCGGAACGCGCCCACTCCGTCACGATCCCACCCCCGGGCATCGAAGCACCTCCCGCGCGGCGCCGGGGAGACCTTCGAGTAAATCGCGGTGCCTCGACCCGGGCCGTGCGGCTAACGCTCGGCTACGTCGTCGGGATTGCCAGCGTCTACGGCGCGCTTGTCGTGCTATCCAGATCGACCGCCACCGGTTCGACCCCCGGCGCGACGGTCGACCTCCTGTTCGCCCTCGGTCTGGCGGCGCTCCTCGCGGGTGTCGGGGCGGTCCTGGCGCTGGGCGCCGCCCCCCGGGCCGTCCTCGTCGGCGCGGAGGAGACGGTCGTCCTCGGCCGCTTCAGGGGCCGGCACGTCTTCCCTGGCCCCGGGGTGCTAACGGTCGTCGTGCACCAGCGGTTCGCGGCGGGCTGGTTGTCGCCGACCGCGGTCGCGTCGGTGGAGCTTCTCGGCGGCGCGCGCCGTCGAACGTTCATGCTCGACGAAGGGCTGCTGGACGGCGTGGCGGCCCCCGGGCCCGAGACCCGGTCGCGGGACTAGGCGAGAAGATCCTCGAGCTCGCCCGCCACGAGGGTGAGCAACTGGTCGAGGGACCGGTTCTTGAGCTCGGTGATGTGGCCGCCGTCGGTCTCGAGCCGGGCCAGGAACTCGTCGCCGTCGCGGACGAAGGAGAGCGAGAGAACGTGGCGGCGCCCGCCGGGGAGCAGGACGGCGAGCTCGGGCACCGGGACCTTCGGCGCCGCGGGAGCGCCTTTCGTCCCTGCCTTCGAGGCGCCCTTGACCGGTCGGGGCGGCGGCGCCGCCTTCGCGGCTTTGGAGGACTTCGCGGGCGGCTTGGCCGGCTTCGCCGGACGCGCCGCGGGCTTGGCCGGTCGGCGGGGCGGCGGCCGGGATGCCGCGCGGGCGCGCGAAGGTCTCTCTCGGCGCTTGGACGGCATCCTGGAGGGGCCTCGCTTCGGCCGCACTTGAGCCCCCCTATTTATGCGTGCCGAGGTTCCGAACCCCGGGACGACGGGCCGACCGCACCGGCCGTGTCTCTATGAACGGTTACGGACCTCCCCGGTCCCCGGATGGAGGCCGCGCCGGAAGCGCCGCGCATCGTTAGACCGGAGCCGCCGCTCCGCCCGGCGCTGGCGATCGTCCTCGCGGGCCTGGCGATCCTGCTGGTCGCCGTCGCCCTGGAGCCGTACCTCAGCTACGCCGCCTTCGGCTCGGACACGGGGGAGTACTACTACCTCACCGCCCACCTGGTCGCGACCGGCGGCCTGCCGCACGGGGCCGCCTACGGAGGCTGGGGGACCGCCTACCCGGACTTCCCCGGGATCTTCCTGCTCGCCGGGGCCGGCGCCCAGGCGCTCTCGATCGGGCCGTTCTCCGCCCTGAGCGTCATCGTCCCGACGGTCAGCGTCCTGTCGGTCCTGCCGCTGTTCCTGCTCTTCCGCCGCCTCTACCCGGACGACCGCGTCGCGCTGCTCGGTGCGGCGATCAGCTCGGTGGCGATGCCCCGGATGTTCTCGCTCGCCCACCCGGCGCCGCTCGCGCTCGGGGATTTCCTGGTCGTGGCGGCCCTCTGGATGCTCGTCGAGTCCCGGCGGGACCGTCGGTGGTACGCCCTGCTCCTCCCGACGTCCGCCGCCCTCATCGTCACGCACCACCTCTCCTCGTACTTCTTCGTCATCAGCGCGCTCGGGGCGATCGTCCTGCTCGAGCTCTGGCGCCCCGGCCTCTGGAGCCGGAGGTTCCCGCTCCGGGAGTTCGTTTTCCTGGGGGGGTTCGTCACCGCCACGTTCCTCTTCTGGTTCTACGGGACCGTTGAGTTCGTCTCGAAGGTCCTGCTCCCCGGCCTCGCCGAGAGCACCGGGGTCGGCTTCGCCTCCTTCGAGGCGCTCGGCCTGCTGGTGCTGGTGGGCGCGGCGGCGCTCGTTCGCTGGCGGCGGGGACTCCCCCGATCGGGCCGGCCGTGGGTCCGGCTCCCGACGGACCGGAGCGTGCTCCGGGACCTGATCATCATCCTCGTGGGCGTCTTCGGCGCGGCGGCGGTGCTCCTGGTCGTCCCGATCCCGGGCACGTCCCAGGTGACGAAGCCGCTGGCGATCCTCTGGTTCGCGCCCGTGCTCGTGCTGGGGGTCTTCGCCGCCGGCAGCCGGCGGGCGCTGAGCCCGGCGCGTCTCGCGCCCTTGGCGCTCGCCTGGCTCGGCGCGCTCGGCCTCTCCGCGGGTGCGATGCTCGCCTTCGCGATCGTCGGGCCCAGCTCGCCGTCGCTGACGACGCTCTCGGACCTCTCGGCGACCCTCGCGCCGGACCGCCACGTCGAGTACCTGTTCCTGCCGCTCGGCCTGCTGATGGCCGTCGGGGCCGGCCGCCTGGTCGCACGG
>JASHTI010000067.1 GCA_030040625.1 Thermoplasmata archaeon | reverse complement strand
GTCTCTCTCGTAAAGGCGTATAACACGAGTTATACGAACCCGTCGGGCTGCCCCGCCGGCACCCTGTTTCGCCCGCGTCGCCGAGGGTGGTTGTGCCGTTTGGCAAGTCTACGGTTCCCACGAAACGATTGTTGCGTATCATGGAATCCAATGGACTCCCTGATAGTAAGATCACGCGGAAAGGGCACGGTGACTGCGCCCGGGGACCTCCTCGCGGACCGAGCCCGACCCTCGGACCGCAGGAGCGGCGCTCCACCGCGATGTGGGGCGCTGCGGGCATCCGGGGGATGGGGACCGGTCCCTGCGATCAGTGGGGTTGCTCATCCGGGCAGATGCCCGCGACGTCCGGCGGGTCGACCGGATGCACGGTAAACATATGCAGATGCATATGTAGCGAGCCGGCAGGCCGCCAGCACGGACCGCACCCCCCCCCCGGTGCGCGTCGATCGGGTTTGGCTTCGGGAACTGCCGATGGTTTGGAGGCGCTGGTATAGGGTAAGGGTCGGCGGTTCACGCCCGCCTGTCGACCGAGCATCCGGCAGCGGAGGGACCAGGAACGAGCCGAGCGGGCGGTAGCGAGGGCGCGCACCTGCACGGTTCGCCTCCCGCCCGAGCGGGGACGACTGGGTCGAGAAGCGGGTGCCTGCGATCCCTGCCCCCAGCGGAGGGCGGCCCCTTGCGGGCGAGGTACCGGCCCCGTAGCGGCAGAGAACGGCCACGGTCGTCAGGACGAGGGACCCTGCCGGGTGTGTGAAAATGCAGTGGCCTTCAAATAGTCGGACCTTGGTCGGCCGGCCATGCGAAACCCGCCTCGAATCGCGACTGTAGTGCTGGTGCTGATCGCCGCTTGCCTGATGGTCGCCTCCCCGGTGATGGGGACTCACGCGACCACGACGGTCAGTTCCGCGCTGTCGGCGGCGCCCGCCGCGGCAGCTCCGAAGACCTCGAGCAGCACCCCTGCGACCTCCGGCCTCGCCGCCGAACTCCGGGCGGACGGCCCGAGCCACTTTGTCCCGGGCGCCCCCGCGGCGCTCTCCTCGGCTCAGAGCTCCCTTAGCCATGTTTCGAACCCTAGCACCTCCCTGGCCCCGACGCTCAGCGCTCAGGCCATGGTCCGCGGCGCCGCGAAGTCGCTCGAGAGCGGCGCGGGCCCGGCGCACGGCGCTCCCTGGAGCTGCCGATCTCCCTCGGCCGAGTCGCTCTCCTGCGCCGCCCCCGACACCGGCATGCCCAGCCGCGCCCCGGCCCACGTCGCCACCGGCGCGGAAAAGCCTCTGGGCGCGGCCCAGCGGACATCGTCCGCGGCGGTGAGCCCGGACTACAGTGGTCAGCCCGCCTGGTACAACCAGACCGATTACATGAACTTCGGCGGGCCCGGACCGATGTTCATCAACGCCTCCGCGGCGTACTACCCGCCGCTGGACCAGGTCGTGCTGTTCGGCGGCTGCGACCCCTTCGGCGAGTGCCCGTCCAACGCGACTTGGATCTACAACGGCTACGCCTGGTTCAACGAGACCGACTTCATCTTCGGCGACGTTCCGGCCGCGATGGGCGCCGGGCTCGTTTGGGACCCCGCCTACAGCCTCATCTTCATGGTCGCGGGCGTCGACGACACCTACAACGTTACGAACTGGACGTGGGCCTACGACGGCTACGGTTGGTTCAACCTCACGAACATTCTCGGTCCCGCGGGGGCGATCTACGGTACGGACCTCAACGGTACCGCCTACGCATCGCTGGCCTGGGACCCGGCGCTCGGGGTCGCGGTGCTGGTCGACGGATGCCTGCTCTGGTACTGCGGGAACGTCTACAATCAGTACTGGGTCCTCACCGACTACGGCTGGCTCGACGAGGGGACGATCGACGGCCTCGGCGAGTGGTCGTACCTCTATGGAACTCAGATGGCGTTCGACGCGAACGACCAGGAGATGGTCCTCTTCGGTGGGATCAGCTACTTCACCGGCGATTACGGGCCCTCCGCGGCCGTCAACGAGACGCTGACGTACGACGGCGATTGGTCGAACGTCACCACCACGTCCGAGGGTTGCTACGACATCTTCGTAGAGATCTGCTTCTATCCGGGCGCCCGGGCCTTCGGGGCCACGACCTGGGATGGCCAGATCGACGCGCTCGTGATGGAGGGTGGGATCGGCCCAACCGGCATCGACAACGACACGTGGTACTTCGTCGACGGCGCCTGGTACCCGTCGGACTTCTTCGCCTCCCTCCCCGGACCGGGGATCGAGTCGGGGGCCATGCCGACGAACAGCTCCACGATCGCCCCGATCCTCGCCTCGGGCCTCTGCTACGCGCTGTGCCTGAACTACTCGTACGTCTTCGAGGCTCCTCCGAGCCTCTCGATCAACCACGTCCTGCCGGACCCCACGGAAGCCGGCGTCGCCCTCAACCTGTCGATCAGCAATGGCCTGGGCGACGGTTCGGGACCGAACTACAGCCTCTGGCTCGGCGACAACCAGGGACACCTGAGCTTCCAGTCGGTCGACAACGTCAACTTCACCACCAACGCCTTCACGGCCGAGCGGTCGCTCGTCGAGACGGAGCCGGGCGACATCTACGTCTGGGCCGAGACCTGGGACTGGTTCGGGGTCTACAACTATACCGAGCAGCTCGCCGTGGTGAACGTCAGCCTCGCTGCGACCGCGACCGCGACCCCGACCGTGACCGAGCTCGGGCATGCGATCGACTTCCTGGCGACGGCGAGCGACGGTGTTCCCGCCGGGACGACCTACGGCTACCTCTGGGGGTTCGGTGACGGATCCGCGGAGTCCGCGGAGGCGGCCCCGTCGCACACCTACGCGAGCCCCGGCATCTTCGACGCGTGGGCGAACGTCTCCGACACGCTCACCTACCGGAACATCACGGTCCCCGTGACGGTCTATCCGGACCTTGCGGCGACGGCCTCGGCGAGCAAGACGGCGACCGATCTGGGCCTGCCCGTGACGTTCACGGGGGTCGCCTCGGAGGGCTCGGGCGACTACACGTCCTACGCCTGGAGCTTCACGGGCGGTGGCGTCGGCTCCGGCGCGTCGGCCGACTACACCTGCGGCGCGGTCGGGACCTGCACCGGCGAGCTGACCGTCACGGACAGCCTCGGCTTCACGGCGGAGGCGTCCGCCTCGGTGACGATCAACGCCGACCCGACCGGCACGCTGACCGCGAGCTCGACGAGCGTGCACACGGGCACCTCGGTAACGCTCACGGCCACGCCGGTCGGCGGCACGGGACCGTACACCTACGCCTGGACGCTACCGGCGGGCTTCGGCTGCGCGGCCTCGACCTCGGCGACGCTCAGCTGCAGCGCGCCGTCGACCGGGACCTACACGGTCTCGGTGACGATGACCGACGCGGTCGGCAAGACGGTCACCCAGTCGCTCTCCGTCACGGTCTCCAAGGCCTCGACGACCACGAGCTTCCTGACCAGCGACACCGGCCTGGCGCTGATCGGCGTGGTGGTGATCATCGTGATCGCCGCGATCGCGCTGCTGGCGATGCGCCGGCGGAAGAAGCCGGCGCCCGGCCCGATGACCCCCGCGAGCCCCGCGACCGGCCCGACCGGCACGGCGGGCGGCTCGACGACGGGAACCCCGCCCGCGGGACCGCCGCCGGGCGCGAGCTGAGCCAAGAGACGACCAACCCACCGCGGGCCGGCCCTCGGGGCCGGTCCGCGGGCCCATTCCCCGCGCCCCGGGATCCGCGCTCCGCCTTGGGCTCCGTGCGAGAGGGCCTCGGACGATCGTCCGCAGCGCACCGGGCTCTCAGGACGGTCGCACGACCGGGCATCGCAGGACTGGACGTCCCGTCAGCCGCCCAACGGATAGCCCTTTGAGGCGCCTCCGGTTAGGGAGAGCGGAGGGTGGGCCTCGGGCCGATTTCGATGATGGCGGCACAGGGGAAGAAGATCTGGATGGACGGACGTCTGGTCGACTTCGCCGACGCGAAGGTGCACGTGCTCAACCACACGCTGCACTACGGCGTCGGCGTCTTCGAGGGGATCCGCGCCTACCCGACCCCGGACGGCGCGGGCATCTTCCGGCTGCCCGAGCACGTCGCCCGCCTCCTCACCTCGGCGCGGATCTACCACCTGCCGGTCCCGTACGACGCGGAGACGATCGCGCGCGCGATCGTGGAGACCCAGGCGGCCAACGAGGTCCTGCCGTCGTACATCCGGCCGATCGTCTACCGGGGCGAGCCGAGCCTCGGCGTGAAGAACTCGACCGGGAAGGTCTCGCTCGCGATCGCCGCCATCCCGGCGAAGAAGTACCTCGGCGAGGGGTCGGAGAAGGGGGTCCGCGCCAAGATCTCGCCCTACCGCAAGCCCCGCTCCGACGCGATGCCCTCGTACGCCAAGGCGTGCGGGAACTACCTCGCCAGCTACCTCGCCGGCATCGACGCGCAACAGGACGGCTATGACGAGGCGATCCTCCTGGACGCCAACGGCTACCTCGCGGAGGGGACGGGCGAGAACCTGTTCCTGGTGCGGGACGGGGTCCTCTACACCCCCGGCCTCGAGTCGGACATCCTCCTCGGGATCACCCGCCAGTCGGTCGCCACGATCGCCACCGACCTCGGTTACACCGTCGTACCGAAGCTGCTCAGCGTCAACGAGCTGCTGACGGCCGACGAGGCGTTCTTCACCGGAACGTACGCCGAGCTCGCCCCGATCCGCGCGGTCGGTGACCACCGTATCGGCGCGGCGGTCCCGGGCCCCGTCACGCGCGCGGTGATGACGGTCTTCGCGAAGGCGGTCCGCGGCGAGGAGCCCCGCTACGCCCAGTGGCTCACGCACGTCCCTGGGCTCGCGGCGGCTCCGCGGACCCCCCGCACGGCCCGCGGCCGGGCGAACTGACTAGGCGTCCTCCGCCTCGTCGTCGTCCGACGCGGGCGGAGGCGGCGGCGCGGGGTGGGCGCAGCGGTGGACGTGCGGGTCCGGCCGCCAGACGAGCTCGATCGAGAGCCCCTCCGGCCCCCGCAGGTACAGCGATCGCGAGTCGTCCCGCTCCTTCTCGCGGACGATCGTCACCCGGGCCCGCCCGATCCGGTTGCGGAGGCCGGTCCACTCGCTGACCCGCAGCGCCAGGTGATCGAGACGTGAGCCCGCCGCGCCCTTCGGGGCGTCGTGGAGACCCAGCACCTGGTCCCCGAGGAGCAGGTAGGTGTGATCGGGGCCCTCGCCGACGACGTCCAGACCGAGCTGCTCGACGAAGAACCGCCGTGCCTTCGGGCGGTCCTCGACGAAGAGGTCGACATGATCGAACCCGACCAGGCCGAAATCGCGGCTGGCGGCCCTCACCGGCACGGCGCGCGACAAACGCCCGTACCTATAGCCCCTCGCCCGGGCCCTCCCCGAGGACGGCCGCCGGCCCGACCGGGGCTGTTTATACCCCGCCTCCTTCGGCCAGCCGTTGACCCAGCTCGATGGCCACGATGCGGAACTGACCCGCGGGCTCGAACGGCTCGCGAGCCGGGCGCCGTTCGCCGAGATGATGGCCGAGAGCGGAGGCGGGACCTCGATCCGGCTCGACACCAAGACGACCTCCGTCCTTCCGGAGCCGCAGCTGCGGGGCGTCGTCTACCGGGTCTGGACCGGCCAGCGATGGGCCGAGGCGGCGACCTCGGACCTGAGCGCCGGGGGGATCGGCGACGTCGTCGAGCGCCTGTCCGGCGAGCTCCAGCGCGGCCACGGCACCGCGCCGGTCCCGGGCCCTTCGGCGACCACGCGGGGCCACTGGGCGACCCGCCCGAAGCGCTCGCTGCACGACCTCGGGATCGAGGGGACCATCGCCTTCGCGAAGGATGTCCTCGGCTGGATGCGCGCCGTCGACGGGATCGTCGAGGCGCAGATCCGGCTCGCCTGGGAGGAGGACGAACGGCGCTACGTCAACTCGGCCGGTGCCGACTGCCGTCAGACGATGGTGCGGACCCACGCCGTGGCGGTCCCGATCGCCATGGAGAACGGCCGGCCGGAGTTCGACTTCTGGAGCCGCGGGGGCGTCGGGGGCCTGGAGGCGGTCCCCGGTCTGAACGAGGCGGCGATGCGCGAGGCCGCCGAGGGCTCGAAGGCGCTGCTGAAGGCGAAGGCGGCGCCGACCGGCGCCATGGATGTCGTCCTCGACCCCACCGTGGCCGGCCTCCTGGCGCACGAGTCGTTCGGCCACGGCACCGAGGCCGACCAGTTCGTCCGCGACCGCTCCTACCTCAAGCCGATCCTCGGGCAGGAGGTCGCCCCGTCGTTCGTCTCGATCGTGGACGACGGCGCGCTCCCGACCGGCTGGGGCTCGGTCTATGTCGACGACGAGGGCCACCCCGGCCAGAAGACGTTCCTCGTCCGGGACGGGCGCTTCGTAGGCGCCCTCCACGACCGGGTCACCGCCGCCGAGCTGGGGGCGAAGCCGACCGGGAGCACGCGCCGCTCGGACTTCCTCAGCCGGGCCTTCGTCCGGATGACGAACACCTACGTCGTCCCCGGCCCGCACAAGTTCGAGGAGATCCTGGCGGAGGTCAAGCACGGGGTCCTGCTCGAGCACGGCACCAGCGGGATCGAGGATCCGGCCGGCGGCCAGATGCAGCTCAAGGTGAAGCGGGGCCGTCTCATTGAGAACGGACGCCTGACCGAGCTGGTCGGCTCGATGGCCCTCTCGGGGAAGGTCCTCGAATTCCTCCGCTCGATCCGCGCCGTCGGCCGCTCCCCGGAACTGGAGATCGAGCCCGGCTTCTGCGGGAAGGGCCACACCGACTACCTGCCGGTCGGCACCGGCGGGGTCCCGGTCCTCTCGCGCGCGATCGTGGGGCCGGCATGAGCGCCCCCCGGAACACCTCGGACCTCGCGTTCCGAGCCGCGGAGCTGCTCCGCGCTGAGCCGCCGTGGGATCTCGTGGGCGAGCGCGCGCGTCGCTTCGAGTTGCACTTCCAGGGCCGGGAGATCGAGCTCGAGCGCGGACCGATCACCATCGAGGGCTACGGGGTCCGACTGATCCGACCCCGCGACGGCCGCCTCGGGGTCGGCTTCCAGGCGTCGACGGATCTCTCGCGCGAGGGGGTCGCCGCCGCCGCCGAGCTCGCGGCGACGGTCTCCCGTCATGCCGAGTTCCCCGCCAAGACCGTCGAGCTGCCGGACGGCCGCCCGGCCGGGGCGGCGGTCGATGTCGTCGACCCGGCGCTCTGGGCCGACCCGCTGGGCGCGCTCCGCGGCTACGCCTCCGACCTGCTGGGTGCCTTCGAGGGCCGACGGGGCGTCGTGCCGAGCTTCGGCTCGGTGAAGGCGATCCTCAGCGAGGTGTCGCTCGCCAACTCCGCCGGCCTGCGGGTCGCGTTCGCCACGACCCGCGTCGACCTCGAGCTCGCGGTCAAGGCGTTCGGCGGCGCCGAGGGGGCGCCGCCCGGTGAGTTCTGGGTCAATGAGTCGCAGCGCCGTCTGGAGTCGGCGCGGACCCGCGGCAAGGTCGACGACTGGTGCCGCTACGCCGAGGACGCCCGCCGCGCGTCGGCGCCGCCGACCGGCGAGGTGCCGGTGGTCCTCCCCCCGGAGGTCCTCTCCGGCATCCTGCCTCCGGTGATCGGCTCGCGCTTCTCCGGGGCCTTCCGCCTGCGCAAGCTCGCTCCAGAGCTCGGGAGCCGGGTCGGCAACGAACGCGTGACGATCCGCGACCAGGGGGACTTCCCCTGGTCCCCAGCGAGCGCGCCGTACGACGACGAGGGGACCCCGCGGGGCCGCCAGCCGCTGATCGACCGGGGGGCGGTCACCGGCTACTTCTACGATGCGCTGTACGCCTCCGCGTTCGCCACCCGCTCGACCGGCAACGGGCGCCGCTCCAGCGTCGGCCCGACCGGCTGGATGCGATTCGCGCACACCCCCGGGCCCGACGCCTCGACCCTCGTGATGGATCCGGGGGACGGCGGGACGACACAGGAGCTCGTGGAGGCCGCGGGCGACGGGATCCTCGTCACGCAGCTCGGCTGGGCGTTCCCGGACATGATGTCGGGGGCGTTCGGCGGAGAGATCCGCATCGGCTACCGGATCCGTGGCGGCAAGCTCGCCGAGCCGATCCGCGGCGGGACGGTCGGCGGGGTCGCGCTCTCGGGGCCGGAGGCCCCGTCCATGCTCACGAACCTCGTGGCGGTCGGCCGGGAGGCGGCCCTCTCGGACAACCTCGTGGCGCCGCCGGTGCTCGTCCGTCCGCTGACGGTCGCGGGCGCCTCCGCCTGAGCCGCTACTTCGGCTTCGGTCCGGTCAGCAGGACCGCGCCGCAGCTCCCGCAGCGGACCCCGGGCAGGCTCGCGGAGAAGGTCCCTCCGAAGCCGGTCCCGACCAGGACCTCGAGGCCGTTGGGGCGGAGGCGCGCCGTCGGCGCGTCGTGCGCCCAGAAGAGGCCCGAGCCGTTCGATGTCGACAGGAAACCGGCCTCTGCGGGCTTTCCGCAGACCGGGCATGTGACAGCGGTCATCCAACACTCGGGAGTCGACCGGGTATCTTTCCTTTGTCCCCGGTCGGAATCGACGGGGTCCCCCTTTCGGATCCAGAGCCCCCGGAAAACAAACGGCCCTCGCGGAGCCGGGAACTCCGCGAGGGCCCAATCATCGTGAGGACGCTAGAGCGTGGTGTCCACCATCATCCGTAATCCTCGAGGGTCCGGGGGGAGGAGGGGTGTTGCCCTGCCGTCCGGTAGACAGGGGCGAGCCAGTGGGGCCAGCCCCAGTGGGTGGGACTCCCTACGCGGGGCGGCGGGGCAACAGCGAGGACGACCTTGGAGGGGCCCGCTCCGGCCACTCCCCGGTGGAGGGAGGCGTGGTGGGCGCCCCGGTGCAGCATCAGAGGACCTCCCCGAGATCCGGAGGACGGAGCCAAGGGATCGCGAGCGCGCGGGCGAGGCGGGGCTGACCGTCCAGCACCGCGTCCGCCCCCACGATCGGCTCCGGGTAGGCGGTCGGAACTTCGAAGTCGTGGATCCGGCGCCCGACGGGCACCGGGGGCAGCTCGTCTTCGTCGGTGCGGCGCCGCTCGGGCTCCGGAAGCGCCGCGAAGACGGTCGGGCGGCATCCCCGCCCTGCCAGGTGGTGGGTCGAGGCCGCCGGGGTGTCCGGTAGCCGCTGCCCGCAGCGGGGGCAGACGTGCGCCACCTCCAGCATGAGGCGGATCCCCCCGAGGTAGTTCGGGGCCGCGGCGCTCGGACTCATCGGGAGTCAGTTGGCCGGAATTGATACTTAAACACCATGAGTTATTTTGTACAAAATAATTCTAAGTAGGGGAGCCGGCTATCGACGGACGTGGGACTCCAGACGCACCTCCCTGTCGAGATCCTCGACTACATCCGGACGCACGAGACCCCGGGAGAGCAGTCCTACGGGATCGGCCAGACCGAGCTGGCGTCGGCCTTGGGCTATCACCCTTGCTCGATGTCGCGCCCTCTGGACTCGCTGGTGCGATCCGGCCAGCTGGCGGTCCAGCGGGGTGCGGTCCGGGACGCGGCCCGGAAGCGACTCACGTATCGCATCACTTCCGTCGGCCTCTCGCGCCTCCGACGGGAGACCAGCGGCGTCCCCCTGATCACCGGAGAGCTGCCCCCCCCCACCCCACCCCTTCCTCGGCCGGAAGGTCGAGCTCGATACTCTGGCGAGCGTCGCCGACAGCGGCGCGGCTGTAACGATCATCGACGGGCAAGCTGGGATGGGGAAGACGGCCCTAGTCAGCCGATTTCTTCGAAGGTCGAGTCAGGGACGAATCCCCTTCTGGTACACCGTCCGGTCGGCCAGCTCGGCACGACAGGTGGTCAGCGCGCTCGCGCACGCGCTCTCCTCCCTTGGCAGACCGCAACTGGCCTACTACGCCCAACTGCCGCGAAACCCCCTTCCTCGCGAGTGCGCCGACCTCGCAGCTCGGGCGCTCGAAGAGAAGACGCTAGCCGCCGTGGTCGACGACTTCCACCTCGCCGGCCCGGACCTACGCGGATTCATCCTCGAGTTCTTCTCTGCGCTCGGCGCTCGGGGGCGCCATCAGCTCTACATTCTCGGGCAAGCCATTCCTGAGCTCGCCCTAGACCGCGTCACGGTCCATCGCGTCACCCTAGGCGGACTCGATCGCGCAGCCGCTCACGAGCTGACGGATCGCCAAGGCGGACTCTCCGATCGGTTCGAGGACGTCTACCGGGTGACCTTGGGCTCACCGCTACTCCTGAAGCTCGCGGTCTCTCGTCCCGGGGTCGCCACCGAGGCGCTCGACCTGCCGGCCGCGGCCGTGGCGAAGCTCGGCTCGGGCGAGCTTCGCGCGCTCACCCCGGCCGCGGTCGCCAACGAACCTCTCCCCGCCCAGTTCTTGCTCGAGGAGGGACCCCTTACCGAGGACCGTCTCAAGGACCTCGCGCGCGGGGGAATCCTTCAGCCGGCGCTGCACGGCCAGTATGAGGTGCTCCAGGCGATCCGATCCGCGCTCTTGGCGCGCATCGACCCGGGCGATGAGCGGCACGCCCACCGTCGCTTGGCACAGTACTACGCTCGCAGCCACCGGCCGGAGCCCCTGCGCGAGAGGTTCCTACATCTGGTCCACGGCGAGCAGTGGAGGGAGGCCGCGGAGCTGCTCTCTTCTCGCGAACGAGAGATCTTCCGTCTCGGCTACTCGGAGGCGCTCCGCGCCGCGATTCGATCGCTCGTCTCGGGGTTGCCACCCGGTTCGGCCAAGGTCCGGACCTACCTTTGTGAGGCGACGTTGCTCCGACAGCACTCGGACTTCGCCGAGGCCATCCTGTCGTTGCGCCGCGCCATCGGTCTGGCACCCGACGACGCCCGACTCCGGAAGGAGGCCATGCTTCGGGTCGTGGATCTGCACCTGAAGCTCGGCGAGGTCGACGCCGCCCAGTCCGAGTTCGAGAAGGCACAGAAGGCACGCACGGCGTCGAGGCGGCTCGATGCGTACACCGTCCTGACCGAGGCGAGGCTGGACGAGGGCCGAGGCGAGTGGAAGAGGGCATCCTCGGAGTATCAGCGGGCCTTCGAGCTCTCACGGCGAGTTCACGCCGCCGACCTCGCGCTCGAGAGCATCGCCTCCTGGTCCAAGTTCGCGGAAGGTACCAGCGGCCCGGAGGTCGCCCTTCGCCTCATCCGACAGGCGCTGCCGAACGCTCGGCAGTCGGGACACATGGATGTCGTGTTCAACCTGCGCCTGGCGCGCGCCCGGGCCTATTCGGACACGGGCAAACAGGACCTCGCCGAGGAGGAGGTCGCGGCGGTTCGAGGGGAGGCGGAAGCGCTGGGCTACCTGACCCAGCTGACCTACGCGCTGAGCGGCCTCGCCGCGGTCGCCACGGAGCGCCAGCAATGGGCCGCCTGCTCGGCCTACGCCAAGCAGGCCGGGGAGCTTGCCGAGCGATTGGGCAACAACTTGGTGCTTGGACACACTCTGGCGACGCTATGCGCCGCCGAGTTCCGACAGGCCCACCCGGACGGCAACCCATGGTTGCTGAAGGAAGCGCTGGACCATGGACTTCGAGGCGTTGAGGTCCTGAAGCAGACCGCGCCTTCCGATTCCTTGGTCTTCGCTCACACCTATCTCGTCGAGATCTACCTGTTCACAAAGCGCCCTGCGGAGGCAGTCGCCCACTACGACGCCGCCATCGCCATCGCGGAGGGGCTTGGGCTGACCCGCCTCGCCGGGCTGACGGCCGAGAATCTCGGGCCCCAGGTCGATGAGGCCCGTAAGCAGATCGAGAAGGGGAGCCGCCTCCCCGAATCCGGGGCCTGAACTCAAGCCTAGACCCTGGGGATCATGGGCGGAGGGAGGGCTCAGGGCCCTCCCCTTTCCTCGGCAGCGGTTACAGCGCTTCGCGAGGAACCGGCGGGACGACGGGCATGAACATCGGCGAATCACCTCCGGCCCTCGCCCCGAGAATGGGGTATTTAAACGAGGGCCGTCGGCCGGCCCCCTACCTCACCGGATATACCGTCCGTATGAGTGCGTACTGATGCGCACGAACCGCAGATTCCTGTACCGGTCCTCGCCGGCCCCCAAGGGGGCCCCGCTGTCGGGTCAGGGCCTGCGACGGCTGACTCGGACCTCGTCCCCCGACCAGTCGAATCGGAGGCGCGGGCGTCCCTTCCAGAGCCGGCGTCGGTCCCAGAGGGCCCCCGCGAGGAGGGGCAGCCCGATGGAGGCCTCCAGGAATGCCATCGAGCGAGTGGCGGTCTTCGCGATCTTGCCCCAAGACTGGGCCTCATCGAGGGTGCTGCCCGAAAGTCCTCCCCAGTGCGGGACGTCGGTGGTGAGCTGGATCGCGTAGTAGTGCCCCTCGCCCTCCCGGCCGAAGGCATAGTTCGCCATCACGATCCCGTCGTTGATCCAGTTCTTGGGGGTGCCCCCGCCGATGTAGACGACGGCCGTCCGCTTGGACGCCGCGAGGATCTGGACCAGCTCGTAGTTGTCGCGAACGGCGTCGAGCATGAACCGGCGCTCCTTGCCTCGGTTCGCCTGATAGTGGAGGGTGAGACCGATCCCGATCGAGCTGTCGATGAGCGCCGGCGAGAAGACCGGCACGCCGCGGCGGGCGGCGGTCGCGAGGATCGAGTCCCGCGACGGGAACTGCTGGCCGAGGAATCCCAGGTACTCCCGCGAGGACGCCGGGCGGGCCGGGAACTTCTCCGTGACCTTTCCGATCGCCCGATCGGTCTCCTCGAACTTGAGCTCGTCGACGTAGGTGTCGTAGATCCGATCGAGGTAAAGGTCCCGGAGCAGGACGTCGTTCGCCGTCGGGGTCCCCATCCAGTGCCGGCCGCCGATCGTCTGGTACAGGTCCTGATAGAGGACGGCCCCGGTGGAGACGACGACATCGACCAAGCCCCAGTCGACGAGGTCGCGCACGACCTTGCGCAGTCCGGCGGCCACGAGCGGGCCGGCGAGCCCGAGGAAGATCGTCGGCCGCCGCGGGTCCCGGAGCGCGTTCTCCCAGACCTGCAGGCAGCGGCCGAGGTTCCGAGCCTGGATCGACGAGCCCTGGAACTGCTCGACCAGCTTGCCGATCCCTCCGGTCCGGGTGACGTCGACGGCGCGGATCGGCTGTCGGAGGAGGGTCCGGCGCTTGGCGGCCAGCGAGCGAGCCACGGCGGCGCGAGTCACGGAGCGTTTTTAGCGGTTCGCCGGCGGGCGTGAGTCTCCGACCCGGCCCCTGCGGCTTAAATCGCGGCGCTCCGCATGGTGGAGAGGGTGGGCGGTCCCGGATGGAGCCGGCGTTCCTGCGGACGATCGAGGGGCTGACCAACCGCACCGGCCGGACCGTGATCGTCGCCGGTCCTCCGGCGAGCGGCAAGTCCGCTCTGCTGACGCGACTCCGCGAGGCGGTCGAAGCGATGGACGGGCGGGTCGTGGCCCTGCAGGGCAGCTTCCGTGCGCGCTCCACGCCGTGGGCGGCGCTCGACGGGCTGGAGCGCCCCCCGGAGCCCGTCGGCGCGACCCTCCCGGACGGAGACCTGCCCGAGATCGAGGCGATCGGGGTCGCCCCCATGGCGCCGGTCGCCATCGCACCGGAGACGCTCGCGCCGTCCCGCCGGCGGGGCGGGCGGGGCCGAACGACGTTTCTCGGCGAGGCGACCCGCACGCGCGGACCCGCGGCGCACGATCTCAACGACTACTGGGAGCGTCTGCTGCCCGAGTTCCGCGGTGAGGGGGCGCACCCGGTCGCGATCCTGATCGAGGAGGCGGCGCTCTTCGATACGGAGAGCCGCGAGTTCATCCTCGACCTGAGCCGCAAGGCGCGGCTCCGCCCCCTCCTGATCGCGCTGACGCTCGACTCGACGTCCTCAGCGGCGGCGGTCTGGGAGGAGGCGCTCCTCGATCGCTCGGACGTCGACTGGATCCGGCTGAGCCGACCGTCCTCCGACCCGCGGGAGGTCCATCGGCTCGGCCAGCTGCTCGCCGACCTCCCCGCCCCGGCGACCCGAATCCTGGGCTACCTGGTGCTGCTCGGCGGCGAGGCGACCAACGTCCTCCTCGCGCGCGTCGCGCACCAGAGCCTCGCGCAACTGAAGGAGACGGTCCGGCCCGCGCAGGCCGTGGGCCTGGTGAAGCTGCGGGAGAACCGTCTGGCGGTCCCGGATCCCGCCTCCGTCCCGATCTTGGAGGGCCTGCTGCCCGAGGAGGACCGCCGTCGCTGGCACCTGGAGGTCGCCGACGGGCTGCAGGCGCTCTCGGCCGAGCCGCCGCTCTCGCGACGGGTCGAGATCGCGCGGCACTACTTCGCCGCGGCCCCCGACCTGACCGCGATGGCGCGCCTGCTGGAGGCGGCCGAGATCAGCCTCGACCTCCTCGAGTACGACCGGGCGAGCGCGCTCCTGGACGACGCGCTCACCTGCCTCCGTTCGATGCCCCCCGGAAGCCGGCCCGCGGTCGAGCCGGAGATGCACCTGATCCACGCGCGGGCGCTGTTCTGCGCCGGCTGCCCGGTCGAAGGGGAGGCCGCGCTTCGCGAGGGCGTGGACGGCGCGCTGAAGGCCGGCACCGGTGCCGGCGAGCTCGCGAGCTGGCTCGAGCCGCTCCTCCCCACGCTGTTGGTTGTCGGCCCGCGCGGTCGCCTGGCTCCCTCGATCGTCGAGCTCGCCGAGCGCCTGCACGAGGCCGGTCTCGGGGAACCGGAGGTCCTCCTCGAGACGCTGCTGCCGGCGTACGATGCCGAGCGCGGGCTCGGCGAGCGCGCCATGACGGAGGCGTTGCGGGCGGCCCAGAGCGCGCACCAGCTCCGCGAGCGGCACCTCCAGGCGCTCGGGCTCTTCGCCATGGGCGTCGCCCGGGTCCCCGGGAACCTCGAGGAGGTGCTGCAGGGCGAGCGGTTCGTCCGGGCCGCGCGCTACCTCCTGCGGGACGCGCGCCGATGGGAGCTCGACTACATCGCCGGCGAGTTCGAGTGTCGGATGCTCGAACGCCGGGGCGAGCTCGACCAGGCGCTCGCGCTGCGGCGGCAGAGCGTCGCGGCGCTGGAGCGCGCGCGGCTGCCGACCGTGGAGCTCTACCACGAGCTCGGGATCGCCCGCATCCTGCTCCAGCGCCCGGAACCGACCGGGGCCGACAAGGCCGTCGCCCGGGCCCGTCGCATCGCCGACCGGTTGCACCTGTTCCCTCCGGCCCCCGGCCTTCTCGAGCTGTGGATGCACGAGGGCCGCCTCGCGGCGATCGCCGGCACTCTTCCGGCGGCTCGGGACCGCTTCGCGGCCCTCGCCGACCTGCCGCCGGTGCTCAACGTGGCGCGACTCCGTGCCGAAGCCACGCTGCGCCTGGTGCTGCTGGAACACGCGGCCGGCCGCCCCGAGGAGGCCGGTCGGCTGGCGGAGCGGTTCGGGGCGGCGGAGCTCCTGGCCGCGCTACCCGAGCCGATGCGTGCCTGGGTCACCGACGCAGGGTCCCGGGCCCCGGCCAGCCGCTACGGGGGTGGGCCCCTGCCGGCGGGGAGCCTCTCAGCCGGCGCCCAGGGCCGCGAACCAGCCGGGAGCTAGGGCGTAGAGGACGGTCACCGTCCCCACCACCAACAGGATCGCCGCCACGATCCACTGCATCGTCGCCGGCCGTAGGCGCACGGCGAGGCGGCGTCCCAGCCAGACGTCCCACGCGGCGACGGTCAGGAGACCGGCCGCCCCGCCGAGCAGGACCGCGACCCAGCCCAGGCTCGGCACCAGCACGACCTCGAAGAGCATGGTCGTGTCGCCCAGCTCGAGCAGGAAGATCGTGGCGAAGGCCACGATGAACGCACCGCGAACGCCGATGATCGGCGCCGGCTCCGCCTCGTCCCGCCGTCGGAGGGTGTAGGCCGCGTAGCCGATCAGGAAGAGGCCGCCGGCGAGCCGGAGCCATCGCAGGCGCTCCGGGCCGAGCAGGTCCTCGAGCCCCGCGCCGACGCCGACGGCGATGCCGGTCGTCAGCAGGAAGGCGACCGCCGCCCCGCTCCACGCTCCGAGCGCACGGCTTCGGGCGGCGAGGCCGATGAGGGCGAAGCTCGTCCGATCGATGAGCTCGAGACCCCCGATGACGGCAAAGACGACGAGCGGACCGGCGAACGGATCCGCGCCCATGCGGCGATCGTTCAGGCGAGGTGCGTCAGGAACTCGTCGACCCGTCGCTCGCAGAAGGCGCAGGCGAGCACGGTCGGCCGCCGGGCGACGACGTCGAACTCGCTCTCCAGCGGCTCGGGCTGGTTCGAGATGCAGTTCGCGTTCGGGCAACGCAGGACGCCGACGATCTTCGCGGGGAGGTCGACCGTCCGCTTCTCGCGCACCCGGAAGTCGTGGATGATCGAGATCGTCGCGGTCGGGGCGATCAGGGCGATGGCGTTCACCGTACGCGGGGTGAGCTCGATGTTCTCCACCTTGACGATGTCCTTCCAGCCGAGCTTGCCGGACCGGACGTGGACCGCGACGCTGATGGTGGAGTCCCGGCCCAGCTGACGCGGGCCCAGGATACGGAGGACCTCGAAGGCGAGACCGTTGGTGATGTGGTCGATGACGGTCCCGTTGCGGATGGGCGTGATCTTCAGCTCGCGCATCGCCTAGTCGCCCCCGCGGCCGCCGGCGAGGATCGCCGCGAGCAGGGCCATGCGGACGGGCACGGCGAGGAACGACTGTCGGAAGTACGCCGCATGGGGGGTGGCGTCGACCTCCGGCGCGATCTCCCCGACGCGCGGGAGCGGGTGCATGACGATCATCTCCTTCTTGGCGCCCTCGAGGCTCTTCGCGTCGATGCGGTAGGTCCCGGCGACGCGGCGGTACTCGGCCTCGTCCGGGAACCGCTCCTTCTGGATCCGGGTCACGTAGAGGACATCGGCCTCCCGGATCGCGGCCGCGGCGTCCGGCTCCTCCCGGACCTTCGCGCCCTGCTGGGCGAGCTCCGCCCGGTGCTCCGCCGGCAGCCGCAACCCCTCCGGTCCCGAGAGGATCAGCTCCGATCCGAAGAGGGCCAGCGCGTACGCGAGGGAGTGAACGGTCCGGCCGAACTTGAGGTCCCCGAAGAGCACCACCCGGAGGCCCGAGAGCGTTCCGAACCGTTCCCGGATCGTCGCGAGGTCCAGCAGGGTCTGGGTCGGGTGCTGGCCCGCCCCATCCCCGGCATTGATCACCGGGCGGTCCGACGCACGGGCGGCGAGTCGGGCGGCTCCCTCCTTGGGATGCCGTAGGACGATCGCGTCTGCGTAGGAAGTGAGCATCCGGATCGTGTCGTAGAGGCTCTCGCCCTTGCGGATCGAAGTCGCCCCGGCATCCGCGATCGTGATGCAGCTCCCGCCCA
This sequence comes from Thermoplasmata archaeon, assembly GCA_030040625.1. GTDB lineage: Archaea > Thermoplasmatota > Thermoplasmata > Lutacidiplasmatales > UBA184 > Lutacidiplasma. Next base: position 4,498 of record JASHTI010000067.1, on the reverse strand, counting down.
GGCGCTGGACGGCGGATTCGAAGGAGAGCCGGGTGCGGGTCGAGGGCTCAAAGAACGCCATCGCCACGATCCGGCCGCGCAGCTGGGCTCCGGATTTGCGCCCCTCGGCGAGCGGGATCATCCGGCGCGCCGCGTCGAGGACGGCCGTGATCTCCTCACGGGAGAGGTCGCGGATGGAGACGAGGTCCCGCCCCCGGAGCGACATCTCGGCGGCGAGGGCGGTCCCGCATATGAAAGCCTTACCGGAGGGCGAGCGGCGGGGGTGCGCAACGCCTATGCCGTGTCGGACCGGGCGCCCACCGTGGGCCGAGAGCGCTGGGGCCCGATCACGGTCCTGCTGTTCGGCCTGCTGGTGCTCGCCTGGGCCGGGAACTACCTGTTCGTACGGGTCGGCGAGCAGGAGGTCGCGCCGCTCTGGCTGGCCGCCCTTCGAGCGGCGGTGGGCGCCGCCGGCGTCGGGGTGTACCTGATGGTACGTCCACGCGCCTCGCTGACGGGGGCCGACCGTCGCGACGCTCTGCTCCTGGGGATCCCGAACACGGCCGTGTTCCTCGGGCTCTGGTTCGTGGCCGCCCGCTCGGTGCCGCCGGGCGAGGCGGCGGTGATCGTCTACACCTTCCCGCTGTGGGTCGCGGTCTTCTCACCGGGGCTCCTGGGCGCTCGCATCGACGCCCGCCACTGGGGCGCGATCCTCGTCGGCTTCCTGGGGGTCGCCCTGGTATCGCAGCCGTGGACGGGAGGAGTCAGTCGCGCGGTCGCGATTCCGCTGGCCGAGCTGCTCGGCGCGGCGGTGAGCTGGGCCGTAGCGACCGTTCTCTTCCAGCGCCGATTCTCGCCGGAGCAGCTGGCCTCCGTGAACGGCCTCCAGTTGGTCAGCGGAGCGGCCGCGTTGCTTGTCGGAGCGGCGGTTCTCGGGCAGTACTCGACGCCCGTCCTATCGCTCGACCTTTGGATCTCGGTCCTCTGGCTCGGTCTGTTCGGCACCGCGTTCGCCTACGTCGTCTGGTTCCACCTCCTCCGTTCGGTCCACGCGTCGACCCTCAGCGCCTACTCATTTCTGGTGCCACTCACAGCCCTGGCCCTGTCGGCGGTGTTCGACGGCGAAAGGGTCGATCTTGTCCAGTCGGCCGGCGTGCTCTGCGTACTGCTCGGGATCTATCTTGTGGGCAGTCGGCCTCTCCCTGCTCCGGCGCTAGCGCGTGGAGCCGCCGCCGAGTCACGCGGGTCCCCGCCCGATGAACCCGGCCGGCGGGACTGACCGTGCCTACGGTCACCGCGGGGCCAGTCCTGCGAGGCGTCGAAAGCTTCTAGAGGGCTCCGGGCATCGAGCTCCCGGCGGGGCTGTCGATGGCGAGCGCAGAGTCCGTCCGGTCGGAACCGGTGGGAACGAGCCCTGGATCTGCGGGGGCCGCCGACGAGGGCACGTCTCCGCGGCGTCGCCGGCCTCGACTCCTCGTTCCGGTGCTCGCGGTGGTTGTCGGGTTTCTCATCGGAGTCGCCGTGATGAGCCTCACGCTCGTCGTCTGGGTGACCCCGAACGTCACCGTTCCCTGCTGCCCGGGCAACTCCGTTCGCGTGATCGCTCCGTGCAACGGCTGGCCGCAGGTCTCCTCGGAGGGCATCTTCCACTGCAGCGCAAACATCGCCTGCTCGCCCAGCGGACCCGGGGACGACATCATCCAAAATGTCAGTTCGCCGCAAGCCGTGATCCTGAAGGTATCGCCCTCACTCCCCGTCGGGCTTTCGTGCGCGGCGGGCTCATCGAAGACCGTTACCATCACCGGCCAGATGGGCTACAGCGGCACGGCCACCGTCGACATTGACATCCTCTAGCGGCGCGCTGGCGGCGAGCGCGACGCCCCCTTCGCTCGCCCGCTGCGCGGCGCCGGCTGGGTCCTGCCCGGCCCAGGTTTCAGAGGAGTAGCGCCGGAACGGGTCACGGGCGCCGCCGCGCCTCGAGCGCACGCAATCCCGAGGTTCGGTGCCGGGTCGAGGCCCGCCGCGCCGCTAGCGACGAGAGGCGGGTGAGCTCCGACCGGACGACGGAGAGGAGGGAAACGGCTTGCCGCACTTCTGGCAGAAGGCGGTGTTCGCAGGGTCGAGCGTGATATTCATGGCTCCGCACGACGGGCATTTCCGCGAGAACGTCCCGGACTGCTGAGCCGAAGCCGCGAGGCGAGGCGGCGGGGAGGACGGGACCGCCGCGAGGCCGGACGGTGGCTGCGGTGAAGCCGCCGGGGGCGAGGGAGCCAGTGCTCCCGGAGCGGGATAGTAGACAACGCCCCCGGCCTGGGCGGGCGGAGCGAAGTAAACCGGCTGGACGACCGGGGCGGCCGGGGGAGCCCGCAGGACGATCAGGACCACTCCCAAAATGAGTCGCGCGATACCGGCGACCACGGCGAGTGCGCCAACGCCCGCGTACGGGTTCTATAGGCAGACCCCGAGATAGCTAAGGCTGCAAGGCCGCCGCCGCGATCCCACCCACGATTCCGAAGAGTCCTAGGGCCAGGAGCACGATCCCGAGGTCGCGATGCGGATAGGTCGGGGCCGGCGAGTAGGCGGCCATCAACCCTCTCCGTAAGCCTCGACCCTTCTAGCTCCCGCGGGGGCCGGCCCGCGTCCGAGTTAACCGGCTTGCCGCTAGGAGGTCGTCCTCGCGGCAAACCGGGCCAGGTCGTGGTCGTAAGCCCCTTTCGGTTCACGACGAACGGGTCACGTCCCCCGCGGGCCTCCCGCGACCCTCGTCGGCTCCGGCGACGAGCCGCTGCGCGCTGGCGGCACACCCCCCGCAGACCGCTTATCTCTCGGCGGCTCTCCCTTGATACCGATGACAGAGCCGAACATCGAAGTCCTGGAGGCGGAGCGTCGGTTCTACGAACGGGAGCGGGCGCGGCTCTTGGCGAGTCATGCGGGCAAATTCGCCCTGATCCACGGGGAAACTCTTCTCGGAGTCTTCGACAGCCAGCCGTCGGCCTATGAGGAGGGCCTTCGGCGTCTCGGAAATGTGCCAATGTTAATCATACAGATCGTACGAGAGCAACCGGTCGAAGAACAGTCGCCAGCGTTGCATCTGGGGCTCATCAATGCCCGTCCTTTCTCATAGGGTGTCCTCCGTCCCCAATCCGACCCAGCCGTTCCCGGACGGACTCGTCGTGGCCGGTCCGAGGGTCGCGGTCCAGCTGGAGGTTCCCGGCGCCCTCGCGAAGCAACTGGCAGCGGCTGGTGCCCCGGTTCCGGCTCCCGTAACGGGCTACGGGCTTGTGGACACGGGTGCCACGCGAAGCGCAATTGACCAAAGCGCCGTGAGCCGACTAAGCCTCCAGCCGGTAGGGGTCGTGACCTTAGGGACAGCCGCGGGTCCGAGCCAGCACGCACTGTACCCGCTGAAGGTCGTGCTCCCTCAGATGACCTACACGATCGAGTTCGGGTCGGTGACCGGTTGCAATCTCAGTGGCATGAATCTGGTCATGCTCATCGGGAGAGACGTACTGCGTCTCGGTTTGTTTCACTACGACGGCGTGTCGGGCGCGTACGCGCTGGCGATTTAGCGTGCTGCCTGCCGTGCTGGTTCCCGGCCCGAGGAAGTACATCCCCGGGCCGGCGGCCCGTCGGTTGCCCGACGCGCCGGCCAGGTCGTGGTCGTAAGCCCCTTTCGGTTCGAGGCAGCATTCGACTGCGCGCTCGCCTTGGCGGTCAGGGAGACGCCTCACCCCGCCGTTCGGAGCTTGCTCCCGGGGAGGCGGCCGTTTCACCAATTCCCGTCGGAACCTCCGGGGCAACCCCCATCACCGTACCGACCGGCTGTGTCGTTGCTGCTCCGGCGCTCGGACTCCCGCCCGTCGGGCTCCCGCCCGACCCCGTGTTCCCCGAAGTGGGGACTTTCCTCAGCGATGCGCCGTCGCCGGCGCGGATCACCGTCAGCTGCCCTCCACCTCCTGGCGGGGGGCGCACGCCCGCCCGAGGGGAAAAACCCTCGTGTGCCGCCCCGGGAAGGTGGATGAACCCGGGTGCGGTCGGCCCGCCGTGCCCCCTTCGACTCCGGACCGTGGTCGAGATTCGCCCCCCAGCCTGATCCCGTGCCTTTTGCTCCAGAGGGGGCGGGTCTGCCTTCCGGGCCCCGACGGACCCCGGCCGGCCGCCCGACGCAACGGCGCTCCGTTCGATGTGTTCGACGTCGTCGACGCTCTGACGCCGTCGTATCCGCTGCTCTACCTCGCCGACCTCGACGGCCTCGAACGGAACGACCCACAGCTCGAATACATCCAGGAGCTCTCTCGCGACATCCCGCTGTGGGTGGACTCGGGCGTCCGCAAGGCCGACCAGGCGATCGACGTGATCGTCGCGGGGGCTCAGAAAGCCGTGCTCTCGAGCGCCTATCTTCGGGGACCTCGAGAGCTCCGGCGCGCCTGGAGGCTCTCCTCCGACCTCGTCTTCGAGCTGGAAACATCGGACGTCGGGGCCGCCTCGGTCGACGCGAGCTGGGGAATGACGGACCCAC
>JASHTI010000066.1 GCA_030040625.1 Thermoplasmata archaeon | reverse complement strand
CAGGTGCGTCAATACGAACCACGTGTGGCTCGACCGCTCCCCGATCCGACAGTACGTGATCACCGGCGCCCCGGGACCGATCCCCTGCCCGTGGTACAGCGCCTCCAGCTCCTCCCGCGACTTGAACGTCCCGTCCTCCTTCACCGCCTGCGCCCACGGCACGTTCTTCGCCCCGGGGATGTGCCCGCCCCGCTGCGCGTGCTCCGTCGGATACTCCGGCGGCGCCAGCACCTCCCCCGTGAACTCCTTCGGACCCCGCACGTCCACCAGCCCCAGCTTCCCCGCCTTCACCTGCGGCAGCGCCTTCCGCACGTCCTCCAGGAACGCCCGCACCGCCGCGTTCGGCGCCTTCGCCCGGAACGTCCCCGCTCCCGGCTTCGGCTCCTCCTTCGTCACCGGCCGATCCTCCGCGATCCACTTCTTCCGGCCCCCGTTCACCAGCCGCAGCTTCGGGAACCCGTAGTAGCTGAACACCCAGAACGCGAACGCCGCGAACCAGTTGTTGAAGTCCCCGTACAGCACCAGCGTCGTCCCCTCCGAGACCCCGGCCCGGTGGAACAGCGCCGTCAGCGCCTCCCCCGTCAGGAGGTCCCTGCGGACGGGGTCGTTGATGTCCTTCCGCCAGTCGAACAGCACCGCACCGGGGATGTGCCCCAGCGCGTAGTTCGCGGCGGGGTCGTAGTCGACCTCGGCGATGCGCACGTTCGGGTCGTTCAGGTGGGCGGCGACCCAGTCGGTCTCGACCACGGTTTCGGGGTGGGCGTACGCGGACATCGGCACGTTTCCCGCCACGGGCCGTTAAAGGCTCGATGGCCCGCCCGGGCCACCGCTACGGCTAAACGCTCTGCGGAACGGCCCCTCGGCCCGCCGCTAGTGCCGGCCCCGCTTCGGGAGCGCCGCGTCGGAGACCTCGATCGTCTCCGGATCGAAACCGAGCTTGCCGAGCTCCTCCCGGATACGGGCCCGGTGGTCCCCCTGCAGGTAGACCTCCCCGTCGACGACCGAGCCGCCGGTGGCGAGGCGGTTCTTCAGGGTCCGCGTCGTCTCCTCGAGGTCGACCCCCGGGGGGAAGCCGGAGATCACCGTCGCCGGCTTGTTGTAGCGACGCGGCTCGGCGCGGACGCGGATGCGGGCGCTCTCTCGGTCCAGGGCGGATAGGATCTCGTCGAACTCCTCGTTACCCATGTTTCAGGCGGTCCCCGTCCTCCCCCGGCGGGCCGGGACGACCGCCCGGGCCGGCGACCGGCGGGCCCGAATCGAGCGACCCGCGCCGCGCGCCGAGACTTCGGACGGATGCACCGCAGAGTCCACGCCCGCGCCCGAGATGAACGTTTCGTTGGCCGTGGTCAGCGGTCGCCCCACCGGTAGAGCCGGAGGGTGACGGTGAGGCCGACGGCGGCGCAGGTCGCGAGCAGCCCGCCGTACAGCGCCATCTGGGCCGGGGTCGCCGGGGTGATCCCGAGCGCCCCCTGGGCGAGCAGCGCGGCGTAGGTCGTCGGGAGGAACCGGGTGGCGTCCTGCCAGATCGGCGGGAGCAGGCTGACCGGATAGTACAGCGGCGAGAGCATGCCGAGCAGGGTGAAGGTGAGGTTCCCGACCGGCCAGATCTCGCGCTGGGTGCGCACCCGGCTGGAGATCGCCATCCCGATCGAGCTGAACAGCACCCACATGACCGCGAGGCTCGCCAGGAGCACGCCGGCGGCGTACCACGTGAGCGGGTAGCCGTCCGACGGCCCGAGCCACGCGAGCAGGGCCGTGAGGACCGCGAGCGCCGGCAGCATCGCGATCAGGTTCGAGAACGCGATCCCGAACAGGTAGCGGATCCGGCCCAGCGGGCTCGCCACGAACAGGTCCTGGAGGGAGCACTCGATCCGCCACGTCGCACTGTCGCCGAGCACCCAGGAGCCGATGTTCTGCATCGTGAACAGCATCGCCCCGACGATCTCGAGCGGGCGCAGCGAGGGCGGCGAGATCAGCGACAGGAAGTACAGGAAGATGAACGGCAGCAGCACCGGAGTGATCGCCACGGCCGGGCTCCGCGAGATCCAGCGCCAGCCGACGACGAGGAAGGCGGGCAGCGCCCGTCCGCGGGTCGGGACCCCCGGGAAGCGGGCCGGCGCCGAGACGGCGGCCATCGTCTAGCGCTCCCGGGCCGTGCGTCGGGCCCAGTAGACGGCGAGCGCGAAGAGCAGGACCGCCTCGACGACGAGGCCGACCGCGGCGAGCGTGATCTCGCCGGCCGGCGGCCGCACGGCGCCGATCGCCGTCTGAAGGATCGCCGCCGCCGCGCTCGGCGGCATCAACAGCACGATCGGGCGGAGCGCCACCGGGAACTTCGTCAGCGGGTAGAAGACCGGCGGCAGGACCCCGAAGACGTTGAAGAAAAGGCTGGAGTACGCCCAGATCGCGCGGTTCTCCCGGAACGCCGTCGAGAAGATGTAGCCGATCGACGCCGCGCAGACCCAGACCCCGAAGGCGAGGACAATGAGGAGACCGACCTCCACGAGGGTGAGGTGCACGACGAGGCCCGCGAGGATCCCGACGATGACCACCGGGGGCAGGTAGACGATCATCACGCCGGCGGAGAGCCCGAGGAAGTAGCCCTCGGCGGTCAGCGGCCCGGCGAGGTACAGCTCGTTCGCCTTGTGGTCGATGCGCAGGTACGCCGCCTCGTTGAGGACCCGCTGGCCCATCGTGAACATCGAGAACAGGACCGCCCCGAGGAGCGCGACCCCGATCAGGGTCGGGTCGAGGATCCAGACGAAGACGAGCAGGACCCCCTGGACGACCATCGAGGTCGCCATCGCGAGCTCCTCGTGCGCCTGGACGAGGACCTCCGTCCAGAGGAACGCCGTGAGCCCCTGGAACGGCCGCGGCCAGCCGACGGACTCACTCCTCATCGATCGACCGCCCGACGACGTTCAGGAACGCCTCCTCCAGCGTCACGGGACCCACCGTCGCGGTAAGGTGCGCGGCGACGGCGACGCCCATCAGCTCGCCGAGCCGCTCGGGCGCGGCGATCACGGTGAGCCCGGTCCCGTCCGGCACGCAGCGGCCGAACGAGCGGAACCGCTCGATCTCGGCGGCCCCCCCGGGCATGTGGACCTTGAGGGTCCCGCCGACCGACCGCTTGAGCTCCTCGGAGGTGCCGCTCACGCGGACGACGCCGCGGTCGATGATGTACAGGCGCTCGCTCAGCTCGTCCGCCTCATCGAGGTAGTGGGTGGTGAGCATGATCGTCGAGCCGCGCCGGCTCAGCGCGCGGAGCGACGCCCAGACCGAGCGGCGCGCGAACGGATCCATGCCGATCGTCGGCTCGTCCAGGAAGAGGAACGGCGCTTCGGTGGCGAGGACCGTGGCGACCATCGTGCGCTGCCGCTGGCCGCCGGAGAGGGTGATCGCGAGGCGGTCGGCGAAGTCGGTGAGCCCCATCGCCTCGAGCGCCGCCTCGGCCCGCGCCTTGCCGGTCTCCCGCGAGAGCCCCCGCGCCCGCAGGTAGGTGTAGACCTGCTCCCGCGGCGTCAGGTGGAAGAACGGCTTCCCCTCCTGCGGCACGACCGCGATGTAGGGACGGACCCGCTCCGGATGCTGGTCGACGTCGACGCCGAAGATCTCGACCGCCCCGGCGGTCGGACGCAGCAGCGTCGAGGCGATCCGCAGGAACGTCGTCTTGCCGGCGCCGTTGCGCCCCAGCAGCGCGACCCGCTCGCCGCTCCGGACCTCGAGCGTGACGCCGGCGAGCGCCTCCACCGGCGGCGAACCCTTGGTGCGGTAGGTCTTGCGCAGCCCGACGCTTCGCAGCGCGAGATCGGTCACGACGACCCCTCCGGACCGCGGGGCCGCCGCCCCCCGACGCCAAGACGTTCCAGCGCAACGCACGTCGGGAGGGGTCCGGGGGGCCTCAGCCCCACGGCCCTCCGCGGACGGGGACCGCGTGCGAGCCGTTGCGAGCCGTACTGAACCGGTGCCCGACGGACATCGCGATCCCTCCCGAGCGGGGCAACGGGACGGCGGCTTAACCTCTCCGTCCCGGTCGGCCGGCCGCGCTCAGGGAGGCGGGCCCTTCCGGGGGCGGGACCCGCCCCCGTCGCCGTTGCCGGCGCCGTTCTCGGGCGCGTCGCCCGCGGTCATCGCCGGCATCTCGGTCGTACCACTGAACGGCTCGGGGAGTTCGGGCGTGCGCAGGCCCGGGGCCCGCTCGGCATCGACCGGGCTCAGCGCCGGGGTCGCGTGGGCCCAGCAGAGCCCGGCCAGCCCGTCGCAGAACCACGACGGCATACCCAGCGAGAGCCCGATCCGGCGGACGTCCTCCTTCGTCAGCTCGCCGACGCCCGCCAGGATCAGGAAGTAGACGGCGAAGCCGAGGAAGACGGCCCCGAGCAGCTGCAGGCCGACGTGCAGTCCGGCGTGGCCGGAACTTACCGGGAAGAACGGGGTCCGGTTCAGGAGCGAGAGCGCGAAGAACGAAGCGGCGGCGCTGACGGTGATCCGGCCGATCGACTTCGGGTCGATGTGCACCCGGATCAGCGTCTCCATGAAGTAGGTGTTCATGACGAGCGCCGCCGCTCCGGAGAGGAGGACGGCGACCGACGCCGCGATCAGCCCGTTGTCCCAGGGGAGGACCCCCTGGGGCGGAAGGAAGGGGACCTCCCCGTGCCAGGGCATCAGGACGACGATCGCGATGATCAGGACCGCCACCTGCGCCGCGGTGATGTACAGCTCGAGACGGCGCCGGCCGATCGCATCGAGCGCCGAGAGCACGATCTGGCTGAGCGCCAGGGGGATCCCGGCGACCACGAGGATCGCCAGCGGCCAGGCGCCGGCGTGGGCGTACAGCGGGTTCGCGAAGACGTTGAGGAACGTGTAGCGGTAGGTGACGAGGGCGACGACGCCCGGAACGAGCAGCATCGCCGAGTAGCGGAGGGCGTGCCAGGTCCCCGTGCGGACGAGCTCGTAGCGCTCCTGTCGATGCAGTCCGGCGAGGTACGGGAATAACGGGGTCGCCACCGCCGTGGGCACCGAGAGGACGAGGACCCGCCAGCCGTTCGCCGTGAGGAAGATGGAGAGGTAGTAGGCGTGCAGGCTCGTGACGACGACGAGCGGGACCATGTTCGTGACGAGGTAGTTCAGCATCAGGCCCCCCATCAGCGGCCAGGCGTACCGGAACAGGTGGACCGCCTCGGCGAAGCGGAAGCTCCGGATCCGGGAGGAGACCGCCGAGAAGCTGTAGATCGCCGACGAGCAGGCCCCGACCGCGTAGGCGATCGCGATGCCGTCCAGGGAATGGACGTTGTAGGCGACGTAGATCAGGACCGGCAGGCGCACGATCGCCTCGACCAGGCTCGGGAACTGCGCCCGGAGCGAGTTGCCGAGGCCGATGAACATCTGGTTGTAGACGGTCGAGAACGACCAGAGGATCGGCAGGCAGAGGAAGATCCCCAGCGACTCGATCTCAGCGGGCTGGGCGATGATGTGGCCGTCGATCGACAGCGGCGCGATCACGAAGAGCGTGACGCTGGCGAGCCCGACCATCAGCGTCCGGAGCGCGATGTACGTGCCGGTGTTGTCGACCGCCGGCTTCCCCCGGGCGAGGAAGAACGTGTAGGCCGAGCCGATACGAAGATCGCCGATGCCGTTGATCGAAGAGCCGATCAGGAGGAACAGCTGCGCCGTCCCGAGCAGCGTGATGCCGGGTTCGGTGACGCCGACGTGCTTGTAGAGGAATACGTTGCCGACGACCCCGACGATCTGGATCGCGAGCGCCGTGGAGAAGACGACCCCGGAGCTGAGGGTCAGCGGGTGGGCCTGCTTGGGGACCTCCGGCAGGGGCTTGGGAGGAGTTGCGGGCGGCGCAGCGCCGGCCAAGGGCCACCGGCGAAGGGTGACGGTGCGGCCGTCTTATGGGCGTCGGTCGGACCGGACGACGGGGCCGCCCGCGCCGCCGTCAGTCGGTCGGATGGCGGGGATGGTAGGCGAGCGGGCGCTTCGGCTCGTGCCGCCGGGCGCGGGAACGGCGCTGCACCGGCACGCGGCGTTCCCGCGAGCGGTGCCGCAGCCGCCAGGCGTGGAACTGCGTCTCCGTTGCGGACGGGCGGCAGACCCACAGCTCGTGGCCGTCCGGGTCCCGGAACATCGCCGACCGGCCCCAGGGCCGATCGGCGAGCGGCGCCTCGAGAACGATCCCCCGGCGCCGCAGCTCCTCGCAGAACGGGTCGATCCGGTCGGCGACCGCGAAAACGAGGCGGACCCCGCGCGGGGCCGCCGCCTCCGGCGGGCCCTGGCGGAGCGTCAGCAGGCCACCGCCGGCGCCGAAGTGGAGCGCCTCGCCGGGCTCCTCGCGCAGGATCGGCAGACCGAGACGGCCCGCGTAGAATTCGCGCGCCGCGGAGAGGTCACGGACGACGAGCCAGACGTTCAGCGGCTCGGCGAGCTCCAGCAGAAGGGGCCTCGGCCCCGGTCACGACCCCCCGGGATAAGAACCGGACGCGGACCCGCCGAAGGGGGGGCGGCCGGCCGGGGGCGCCCCGCGCGGGGGGAGGGGGATGGGAGCAGGGGGATTTGAACCCCCATATGCGGGTCTCTCCGCGCGCTCCAGTCTCTCGTCACGGGGGTGCGAGGCACCCCTCCGCAGACCCGTCGTACCAGCCGGCCTTGCGACCGCCTGACTGGAGCCCGCTGGTCTGCCAAGTTAGCCTATGCTCCCCTCCCCGCGCTCCCGGAGGCCGTGGGGGGATATCCTTTGTCGGTCGGCGGGGCCGCTCGTCGCCTCCCGGGGCTCGCTCCGCGGGAACCGTTATAATCAAACGGAGTTGACCGGATTCCAATGTCGTTGAGTTCCCCCGTCCCACCGCGTGCGACGGTCCCGCTCGCCTGGGTGATGGTCGTCGGCCTGGCCGCGGCCGGCCTCGGCATCGGGGCGACCGCGGCCTACTACGATCTCCGCCCGGGACCCTCGACCGGCAACGTCCAGATCACCGACGACCTGAACCGGACCGTCCAGGTGCCGTACGACCCGGCCCGCGTCGCGGTCCTGGCCCCGAGCGTCATGGATCCGATGTTCCGCCTCGGGTTGCGCAGCCACGTCGTCGCGGTCGGCTGCGGCGACCAGAGCCAGGCCGGGCTGCTGGACGACTTCTCGCCGGACCAGGTCAGCCTCTGGGGCCTCACCGCCTCGATGTGCGTGCAGGACTACCCGATGAGCGACGAGGAGCTCCTGGCCTCCGGCCCGCAGCTCGTGCTGGCGGCGACGATCGACGACATCCAGGACCTCGAGGCGTTCAGCACCACCTACCACATCCCGGTCGTCGTGCTCCAGGCGTCGACGCTCGGCGGGATCCTTTGGGACGACGAGCTGCTCGGCGAGATCTTCGGGGTCGGCGCGGGGGCCGCCGCGCTGAACGCCGAGCTCTCCGGCGTCCTCAACCACTGCCAGAACGTCACCAACGGCCTCACCGACAACGGCACGCTCCTGCCGACGGTCCTGCTCACCTACGACCTGAGCTCGGGGAACGGCTACTGGACGTTCGGCCCGTCGAGCTTCGGCGAGTCGCTGATCGAGTTCGCCGGAGGGCAGAGCATCAGCGCGAACACCTCGTACTCGTACCCGGTCCTCTCCGGCGAGCAGGTCCTCGCCGACCAGCCGGCGGTGATCATCTACGGGACCGGCTACGGCCTCAACCTCTCGTACTACGAGGGCGGCCAGTTCTGGTCGGACTTCAACGCCGTGAAGGACGGCAACGCGACCGGTCTCAACTCGAATCTGTTCACCGAGGCGGACCCGACGATGATCCTGAACGGGCTGCCGGCGCTCCTGGCGATCCTTCATCCGCCGGCGCCCTAGCGGCCCGGCATGGGCCGGGCCCCCGTCCAGACCCCCGCGCAGGCGCTCGCCGCCGTCCGACGGGTCCGCCGGACGCTGCTGGCCCTCCTGCTCGCCACGGCGGCGGTCGTCCTGTTCTCCCCGCTGATCGGCAACGTCCCGATCCGCGCCTCGCTCGTTCTCGGCGTGCTGATCCATCAGATCTCCGGGGGCGCGCTGCTGCCGCAACCGTGTCCCGGGGTCTCCGCCTCCGGCTGCACGCTGGTCACGGAGATCGTCTGGGAGGGCCGGCTGCCCGAGATCCTGCTGGCCGCCATCGCCGGTGGCGCGCTGGGCGTCTCGGGCGGGACCCTGCAGGGCGTCTTCCGCAACCCGCTCGCCGACCCGTACCTCCTCGGCCTCTCGAGCGGCGGCGCGATCGGCGCGGCGGTGGTGATCGTCCTTGGGGTCGGTCGCGTCGACGAGAACCTGACGATCCCCCTGTTCGCGTTCGTCGGCTGCGCCGGCGTCGGGGCGGCGATCCTGCTCGTGGCCGGCAGCCGGGCGAGCTCGATCGAGACGCTGCTGCTCACGGGGGTGGCGATCTCCAGCTTCCTCACGGCGGTCCTCTCCGTGCTGCTCATCCTCGGCCCGTTCCAGACCGAGCAGCTGGAGTTCTGGCTCCTCGGGGGACTGGGCGCGGCCAGCTGGCCGGTCGACGGGCTCGCCTTCGCCCCGGTGCTCGTGGTCGGCGTCCTGCTCGCGAGCCAGGGGCGCGAGCTGAACCTGCTGCAGCTCGGCCCGGAGGTCGCGCAGAGCGTCGGGGTCGACGCACGCGCCGTGCGGATCCGGCTCGTCGGCCTCTCCGCCGTCGCGACGGCGGTCGCCGTCTCGTTCACCGGGATCATCGGCTTCGTCGGCCTGGTCGCCCCGCACATCGTCCGTCGGCTCGGGAGCACGGACTATCGCGTCCTGCTGCCGGGGGCGGCGCTCCTGGGCGCCGTCTTCCTCGTCGGCGCCCGGGACGCGGCGCTGCTCGTGCTGCCGAGCACCGTCCTGCCGCTGGGGATCTGCACGGCGTTCGCCGGGGTGCCGTTCTTCCTCTACGTGCTCTACCGGGGACGCGCCAGCGCCCCGATGGGAACGGTCTGATGGCCACGGCGGCGGCCCCCGCGCTGGTCTACCGGGCCGCCTCCGTCCGGTACGGCGAGCGGGCGGCGTTGCAGGGGGTCGACCTGACCGTCGGCCCCGGCGAGTTCGTGGCGGTCGCCGGGCCGAACGGCTCGGGGAAGACGACGCTCCTCTCCGCCGCCCTCGGCTTCGTCCCCCTCGCCGCGGGGACGGTCGCGCTCTTCGGGGCCGAGGTCGGCCGGATGCCGTACCGCGAGCGGGCCCGCCGGGTCGCCTGGGTCCCGCAGACCGAGCCGGTCCGCGAGAACGTGCGCCTCCTCGACTACGTCCTGCACGGACGCTACCCGTACCTCCGCTTCCTCGAGACGGAGGCGCCGGGGGACTACGCGCTCGCCCTGGACACGCTCGCCGCCGTCGGGCTGGCGGATCGGGCGGGCGACGGCCTGCTGACGCTCAGCGGCGGGGAGCGCCAGCGGGCGATCCTCGCGCGCGCCTTCGCGCAGACGACGCCGCTGATCCTCCTGGACGAGCCGACGGCGCACCTCGACATCGCGCACCAGCTCGACGTGCTCGCCCGGGTCCGCGAGCTCTCGCGCCAGCGGTCGGTGGCGGTCGTCGCCGCGATCCACGACCTGAACCTCGCCGCCCGGTTCGCGGACCGAATCGTCGTCCTCTCGCGAGGACGCCGTGTCGCCGACGGCGCGCCCGCCGACGTCCTCCAGACCGAACTGCTCGAGCGGGTCTGGGGGATCACCGCCGAGCGACACCGCGACGCCCGCTCCGGGCTGCCGTACCTCGTCCCGCACCGCCTGAGCCGCCGGGACGCCCCGCCCGGACCGGGACGGGAGTTCGGCCCCGTCCACGTGGTCGGCGGCGGCGGTGCGGCGGCCCCGCTGCTCCGGGCGCTCGTCGACGACGGCTACCGGGTCACCGCGGGCGTCCTGCCGCTGCTCGACTCCGATACGGAGGCGGCCGAGGCGCTCGGGGTACCCGCGGCCGTCGAGGCCCCGTTCGCCCCGATCGGCGAGGAGGCCCGCCAGCGTCACCGCGAGCTGCTGGCCGCGGCGGTGGCGATCGTGCTGGCGCCGTTCCCGGTCGGCCCGTCGAACCTCGCGAACCTCGAGGAGGTGCTCCCCTTCGTCGGGCGGTCGCCGACGTTCTGCGTGGAGGCACCGGTCGGGGCGGGCCCCCGGGACTACACCGGTGGCCGAGCGACGGCGCTCCTGGGGTCGATCGTGAGCGCCGGGGCCCGGTCGGTCGCTTCGGTCGAGGAGCTCCGCGCCGCGCTACACGCGCTGGCCGCGTCGTCGAGCGGGGGCCCGCGCCCGGCCGCGGGCGGCGCCCCGGCCTCCTAGCG
>JASHTI010000065.1 GCA_030040625.1 Thermoplasmata archaeon | reverse complement strand
GACCGTGTTGCCGGTGATCGTCGCGGTCGCGACGTCCGGGTTGACGTAGATGCCGATGGCGCTGCCCGAGGCGACCACCGAGATGTCCGTGACCTCGATGCCCGCGGCGGTTAACGCCACGGCGTTCGCGTCGCTCCCACAGGAGGTCGGGTCGACCGTGTAACCGGCGCCGTTCAGGACGCTGCCGGCGAAAGCATCTGTAATGTTACCGTCAAAGCTTCCCTGGACCGTCGCGGTCGTCCCGCTCACCGCCACGATCGAAGCGTCGCTCGACACGCCCACGGAGGAGATCGTCACCGTCGTGCACGCTCCCTCCGGCGTGATCGCGAGCGACGGCGCCGCCGTCCCTCCCGAACGACCGGAGGCGGACGCCGCCCCCAGCGAGGCCGCGGCGATCGCCGCCCCCGCCATCACCGCTACAATCAGCACCGCGAAAAGTCGACTCCCGGCTCTATTCGTCATGTACTCTGTCCTCCCACCAAACGGCAGCAAACCGTCCCGGACGGTTTCCCGGGCACGTTCGGTGGCTTATATCAGGTTACCTTGTGAAGGTCGGGTTACCGAGACTACGGTCCGCTCCCGCGAGCGCTCGTCCACCGGGCCTCGCCGCCCGCGGGTCGCCCGCCGCTCCCCGACCCGTGCGTGACCGGGAACTGGGCGCCACCGCTAGGGTTTTGGTAGGAACGCGGTCCGTAGGCCGTGGACGATAACGCGGCCTCGCCCGAGGCGACGGCGCGCTTCCCGGACGGCCGGCTTCTTCCGGTCGGCCCCGCGACGACGGTCGGGGAACTGCTGGCGACCTGGTCCGCGGACCGGGCGCCCCGCTTCCTGGCCGGGCTCTGGGACGGCCGGCCCGTTGACCTCTCGTTCCGGCCGGGGGCCACCGGGACGCTCGCCCCCCTGACGTTTGAGGACCGCGCGGGCTGGGAGATCCTTCAGCACTCCGCGGCCCACCTCGTGGCCAAGGCGCTGGTCGAGGCGGTGCCGGAGGCGCGCCCGACGCACGGACCCCCGACCGCGGACGGATTCTTCTACGACTTCGACGTCCGTCCCCTCACCCCCGCGGACATCTCCGAGGTCGAGGCCGGGATGCGCCGCTCCATCGAGCGTCGCGAGCCGTTCGTGCGGCGGGAAGTCCCGCGCGCCGAGGCAGAGCGACTGTTCGCCGCCAACCCGCACAAGCTCCGCTACATCGCCGAGACCCCCGCGGGAGAAACGATCTCCGTCTACGACACGGGCTCGTTCACCGATCTCTGCCGGGGCCCGCATGTCCCCGACACGCACTGGCTCGAGGGCGTGCATGTCCTCGGCTTCTCGGCGACGGAGCCGGAGGCGCCCGGTCGCCCGCCGCTGCAGCGGATTCGCGGCGTCGGTTTCCCCAGCCGGACCGAGCTCGCCCAGTTCCTCAAGCTCCGGGCCGAGGCGGCCGCCCGCGACCATCGGGTCCTCGGGCAGCGCCAGGAGCTGTTCCTGTTCGACGAGCGGGCCCCCGGCTTCACCTTCTGGCTGCCGAACGGGATGATCCTCGTCCGCGAGCTCGAACGCTACGTCACCGAGCACCTCCGACGGGCCGGCTACTCCGAGGTCCGCACTCCGCTCGCCTTCCGACGCTCGGTCTTCGAGATCAGCGGGCACTGGGAGCACTACCGCGAGAACTTCTTCGTCAGCGAGGCCGACGACGATGAGTACGGCTGGAAGCCGATGAACTGCCCGGGCGCGATGCTGATCTTCGGCTCGCGACCCCGGAGCTATCGGGAGCTGCCGATGCGACTGGCCGAGTTCGCCCCCCTGCACCGGCGCGAGGCGAGCGGGACCCTCCACGGGTTGATGCGCGTACGCGAGTTCGTGCAGGACGACGCCCACCTGTTCGTCACCGACGAGCAGATCGGCGCGGAGATCGCGGTCCTGCTCGCGTGGATCCGGGAGGCGTGCGCCACCTTCCGCCTCGACTACGCCTTCGAGCTCTCGACACGGCCGGCGTCCTCCCTCGGCGACACGGCCGACTGGGAGAAGGCCGAGGCTGCGCTCCGTCAGGCGCTTGAGGCCAACGGGGCCGCTTACCGCGCCTCCCCCGGGGAGGGGGCGTTCTACGCTCCGAAGATCGACATCCACCTCAAGGACAGTCTCGGCCGGCCGTGGCAGACCGGCACGATCCAGCTCGATTATCAGATGCCGCGCCGGTTCGGGCTCCAGTACCAGGCCCCCGACGGGACCCTCCGGACCCCGGCCGTGATCCACCGGACCATCCTCGGCTCCTGGGAGCGGTTCCTCGGGGTCCTGACCGAACACGTCGGTGGGCGCTGGCCCCCGTGGCTCGCCCCCGTGCAGGTGACGGTCCTGCCGGTGACGGACCGGCAGGGAGAGGCAGCCACGGCGATCGCCGCGGAGCTCACTTCGGCCGGCCTTCGCGCGAAGGCGGGGGCGAGCGACGCGACGCTGCCGAAGCGGATCCGCGAGGCGGAGCTCGACCGCGTCCCGTACATCCTCGTGGTCGGCGACAAGGAAATCGCCGACGGATCGCTCTCGCTTCGGATCCGGGGCTCCAAAGCCCCCCGCTCGATCTCCCGGGCCGAGTTCGTCGCCTACGCGACGGCGAAGGTCCGCAACCGCGAGTTCGAACCGTAGGCGTGGGCCCGGCGCGCCGGTCGGGAGCGCCTAGAGCCGGCTCCGCCGTGCCCGGCGCACGTCCATCAGCGCCGCGAGGAACGACGACTCCACGGTCGTGGAGTCCAGGTGGTGGCTCCCTCGGAGGTGCTCGCGGAAGCGGGCGATCTCGATGGAGGTGCCGCAGAACTTGCACGTCGCCCGCAGGCGACGCGTCCCCGAGTCGTGAAGGTCGGAGTAGTCGGCGGCCGGCACCGCGCGAAGAGTCCCGGCCCCCGAGATAACGCCTCCGCCGGAGCGGGTGCCCGCCGGTCCCCTTCGAGGAACGCTCAAGAAACCCTTATTACCCGAACCCTCTCGGAGCCGCCCAGTCCGGAGACCCGCCGATGGGACTGTCCACGTCGCAACTGGAGCTGCTGATTTTCCTCGCCGCCGCGCTCGCCCTTGCCTACGCCGGCGTGCAGACCGCCCTCGTCCTCCGGGAGGACGAAGGCGACGAGAAGGTCCGATCGATCTCCCTCGCGATCCGGGAGGGCGCCGTCGCGTTCCTTCGCCGGGAGTACACCGTCGTCTTCGCGGTCGCCGTGGTCCTGGCGATCATCATCGCCTTTGCCTTCGGCATCTCCGGCAGCGGCCCGCGGCTCGCCGTGGGATTCCTGTTCGGCGCCGCGGGCAGCGCGCTCGCCGGCGCCGTCGGGATGTACGTCAGCGTCCGGGCGAACGGCCGCACGGCGGCGAAGGCCCGCTCCGGGGACCTCGGCGCGACAATGGCGTTCGCCTTCCGCGGCGGCAGCGTCACCGGGCTCTCGGTCGCCGGGCTGGCGCTCCTCGAGCTGATCGGGTTCTACGTCGCCTTCGGCGGTGATGTCCTTTCGATGATCGGCCTGCTCTTCGGCGCCTCGCTGATGAGCCTCTTCGCCCGCGTCGGCGGCGGGATCTACACCAAGGGGGCGGACGTCGGGACCGACCTCGTCGGCAAGGTCGAGGCCGGGATCCCCGAGGACGATCCCCGGAACCCCGGCGTCATCGCGGACAACGTCGGGGACAACGTTGGCGACTGCGCTGGCATGGCCGCGGACCTGTTCGAGACGTACGTCGTGACGGCCGTGAGCGCGATGCTGCTCGCCTACCTCATCGCCCAGAACGGCTCGTACTACCCCGGGTTCCTCGCGCTGTACCCCTCCGCCGTCCTCTACCCGCTCCTGGTCTGCGGCTGGGCGATCCTCGCGACGCTCGTCGGCACACTGTTCGTGCGGATGCGTCCCGGCGGCACGATCATGGGCGCGCTCTACCAGGGCCTCGCGGCGACGACCGTCGTCGGGGTCGTCGGCCTCTGGCTCCTCGACCATTACTTCATGAACGGGCACTGGGGCGTCTTCGTCGCGACGGTCGCCGGCCTCGTCGTGATGGTCCTGATCGTCCTCCTCACCGACTACTACACGAGCGCGAAGTACGGCCCGGTCCACCGCATCGCGAACGCCGCGCAGGCGGGCGCCGGCCCGACGGTCATCAGCGGCCTGTCGGTCGGCCTCGAGTCGGTCTTCGTCTCCGGGCTCGTCATCGTCGCCGCGACGCTCGTCAGCTACCTCGCCCTGGGGTGGAACGGCTGGTGGCACTTCCCGAACATGTTCCTCGGCCTCTACGGGATTGGCCTCGCCGCCGCGAGCATGCTCGCGGTGACCGGGATGATCATCGCGATCGATGCGTTCGGCCCGATCACCGACAACGCCGGGGGGATCGCCGAGATGGCGAACCTCCCGCAGCAGGCCCGGGACGTCACCGACCCGCTGGACGCCGTCGGCAACACGACCAAGGCCGTCACGAAGGGCTACGCGATCGGCTCGGCGGTCCTCGCCGCGCTGGCCCTGTTCGCGGCCTACACGTTCGCCGCCGCCAGCGACAGCCACACACTCTGGCAGAGCACGGGGGGCCCGAGCTTCACGTCGGCGCTCTCGATCGCGAGCCCGCTGGTCGTCGCGGGGCTGATCATCGGCGGGATCCTACCGTTCTTCTTCACGTCCTTCCTGATGGACGCGGTCGGGGTCGCCGCCGAGGCGATCGTCCTCGAGGTCCGGCGGCAGTTCCGCGAGATCACCGGCCTGCTCGAGGGGACCGGTAAGCCGCTCTACGGCAAGTGCGTCGACATCGTCACCGTCACGGCGCTTCGCGAGCTCGCCGTCCCGGCGATCATCGGGATCGCCGCCCCGCTCGCCGTCGGCTTCCTCCTCGGGCCGCTCGCCCTGGCCGGTCTCCTGTTGGGCGTGATCTTCGCCGGCTTCCCACTCGCGATCATGATGACCGCCGGCGGCGCCTCCTGGGACAACGCGAAGAAGTACATCGAGAGCGGCCACTACGGCGGCAAGCACTCCGAGGCCCACAAGGCGGCCGTGGTCGGCGACACGGTCGGGGACGCGACCAAGGACACGGCCGGTCCGGCGATCAACCCGCTGATCAAGGTCGTCAACACGATCTCTATCCTGTTCGTGAGCCTGATCGTCGCCCACTCGATCATCCACTTCTAGGCGCCTCGGCCGGCGCCGGCTCCGGGGGAGCGGCTAGCGTCGGCGCGAGCGACGACGCCCGAAGACGACCAACGGCGTGGCGGTCAGCAGCAGGGGCGCGGCGAGGGTCGGACCGGCAGCCGGCCGACCCCCGCCGGAGAAGGTGACGGAGATGGGGACGTTCGCCCCGTTCACCGAGAACGAGCCCCCCAGCGCGGCGTACAGGTGGTTCGCGCTCGAGACGGTGTAGGTGTAGCTGCCGTTGAGGAGGCCGACCTCGATCGTCCCGCCCGTGGCGCTCTGCGACGGCTCGCCGGTGACGTTCACCCACCACTCGGTCCCCGGCGGGAGGCCGGACTCGGTGAACTCGGCGAGGTAGGTCGAGCCGAAGGCGACCGAGAGCGCGAGCGCCGCGCCACCGACGTGGAAGCTGCCGGGGAGCCCGCCGAAACCGGGCCGCGGTGAGGTAAGTCCGTAGGCGTAGCTGCCGTTCTCCAGCAAAAACGTCTGACTGCCCTTGCTCGTGCAGTACGACTTGCCGTCGGTCACGGAGAGGCACCAGCGCGCGCCGTGGGGGAGGCCGGACTCGGTCGCCGTCACCGGGTACTTGACGAGGATCCAGCCGTCTGCGCGGCTCAGCCCCCCGGAACGGACCGTGAACGTCCCACCCTTCGACTCGTAGACCTTGTCCGTCGTGGCGACGGTGTACGGGTACCGGCCCGGCGCCTCCCAGAGGACGAGATTGGTCGCGGTCGTGCTGCCGCTCGTCCCGCCCGTGACGTTCACCCACCACTCCGTACCGTACGGCAGGACCGATTGGGTGAACGTGACGGGGTAGGTCGCCGTGAAGACGACGACCTCCGAGAGCGGCTCGCCGTCGACCGTGAGCATGACGCCCGGGGCCGAGCGTTCCAC
>JASHTI010000064.1 GCA_030040625.1 Thermoplasmata archaeon | reverse complement strand
CCGACGATCGCGCCGACGTGGCCGTGGCCGCGGGCCGTGCCGGTCGCGTTGTACATCGGGGTCCCGCTGGCGGTGGTCGCCGGCGCCGCATCGACCGGCCACCTCTCGGCGAGCGGCGTCGCCGGCTTCCTGCCGACGGCGAGCGTCGACGTCCTCTACTCGTTCCTGCGGATGCTCTCGGCCTACGCGCTCTCGCTCGGGTTCTCCCTCGCCTACGGCTACTACGCCGCCACGCACCGCGGCGGCGAGCGGGTGATGATCCCCGTCCTGGACATCCTCCAGTCGGTCCCGATCCTGGGCTTCTTTCCGGTCGTCATCGTGGTCTTCGTGAGCCTGACCCCCGGCTCGTTCTTCGGACCGAACTTCGCCTCGGTGTTCCTCATCTTCACGTCGATGGCCTGGAACATGGTCTTCGGGGTCTACGAGTCGGTCCGCACGATCCCGACGGACCTGCGGGAGGCCTCCGAGACGTTCCGGCTGCGCGGCTGGCTGCGCTTCCGTCGCGTGATCTTCCCGGCGACCGCGAACCGGCTCGTCTACAACTCGATCCTGTCGTGGACGGGGGGCTGGTTCTTCCTGGTGGAGGCGGAGATCTTCACGACGAACAGCTCGAGCCACACCGCGCTCCCCGGGATCGGCAGCCTGCTGTCGTTCTCGGCGCAGAGCGGGCATACCGATGAGTTCGTGGCCGGCCTGGTCGTCCTGGTCGCGGTGATCGTCCTGCTCGACTTCGCCGTCTGGCGCCCGCTGAGCCGATGGGCCGACCGCTTCCGCTACGACCAGACACCGTCGGGGGAGGGCGAGGTCGTGAGCCCGCGGAGCGGGCCGGGCCGGCTGCGCCGCGCCGCCTCGTACGTCGGGCAGGGGCTGCGGAGCGGGGTCTCGCGGATCGGCACCCCGTTCGTCCAGCTGGCGACGATCCGGCTCCGCCCGCCCCGGCGGCCGGGGACGGCCGGCAGCGCCTGGGGCTACTACGTCGCCCTCGGCTCCATCCTCGTCGTGATCTGGCTGATGCTCATCGCGATCGGGGCGGCCATCTACGGCATCTACACCGGGCCGATCCCCGCCACGGTCCATCGCCAGATCCTCGACGTTCCCGCGGGCATGCTCGCCTCCATCGGCCGCGTGGGGGCGGCCTACCTGGTGAGCCTCGCGATCGCCCTCCCGCTCGCGATCGCCCTCTCCCGACGCGCCCGGCTCGCGCGCTTCGGTCTGCCGATGATCGAGGTCGTCGCGTCGTTCCCCGCGACCGCGCTGTTCCCGCTGATCGTCTTCGGGCTCGTCCGCTACCTCAGCGAGGAGGGGGTGGCGATCTTGATGCTGCTCACGGGAATGATCTGGTACCTGTTCTTCAATCTCCTGGCGGGGGCTCGGTCGCTGGCGCCGGACCTCGAGGAGGCGTCGCGCGCCTACGGGGTCCAGGGCCGGAGCTTCCTCCGACGGGTGCTCCTGCCGAGCCTCTTCCCGGCGTTCGTCACGGGCTCGATCACGGCGTTCGGGGGTGGCTGGAACACCCTGATCGTCGCCGAGTACCTCGACGTGAACAAGAGCCACACGCTCAACGTCCTCGGAATCGGGCAGCTGATCGACATCGGCTACGGCGAGGCGCACGGCCTGCCGCTGATGGTCACCGCGCTGCTCACGCTCGTCGCGACGGTCGTCGCCATCAACGAGCTTTTGTGGAAACCCCTGTACCGCCGGGCCGTCGAGCGGTTCCGCTACGACTGACGGGGGGTGCGGCCCTGGCGATCATCCGCGTCGAGCAGGTCGACAAGTCATTCCCGACACGGCACGGCTCGATCTCCATCATGCAGGACATCACCTTCGAGGTCCGGGACTCGGACTTCCTCGCCATCGTCGGCCCCTCCGGCTGCGGGAAGTCGACCTTGCTGCGGCTCATCCAGGGGCTGGACCGGCCGACGGCCGGAACGATCTTCTTCCGGGACCAGCCGGTCGACGGCGTCGTCCGCGGGATGGCAATGGTCTTCCAGAACTTCGCGCTGTTCCCGTGGCTGACGATCAGCGAGAACGTCGCCTTCGGTCTGGAGGCGCTCGGTTGGGACGAGGCGCGGATCGCCGCGCAGGTCGAGCGGTACATCAGCGTCACCGGCCTGGACAGCTTCGAGGAGGCGTACCCGCGCGAGGTCTCCGGCGGGATGCGCCAGCGGGTCGGCCTCGCCCGCGCGCTCGCCGTCGAGCCGACGGTCCTCCTCATGGACGAACCGTTCAGCGCCCTGGACGCCCTGACCGCGGAGGGGCTCCGCGAGGAGGTCCTGCAGCTGTGGCGCGACCCCCAGCTCCCCCCGGAGGCCGTCGTCCTCGTCACGCACAACATCGAGGAGGCGATCCAGCTGGCGGACCGGGTCGTCGTCCTGTCGCGTCGCCCGGGCCACGTCCTGGCGGAGGTGCCCGTCGACCTGCCGCGTCCCCGGGACCGTAAGTCCGCCGCCTTCTACGAGCTGACCGACCGGGTCTACTCGCTCATCACCGCCGGGGGGTCGCCCGTGGGCGTCGCCGGCCCGACCGCGGGCGGA
>JASHTI010000063.1 GCA_030040625.1 Thermoplasmata archaeon | reverse complement strand
CCGGGGGCGAGGCGGGCCGTCGCGGGCGGGCCCACGAACGTATCGAACTCCCCGTCGCCCCGGGGGTGGGCGTACCCGATCAGGATGCATCCGGTCGACTGCCGTACCAGCGTCTCGGCCTCGCCGAACGTCTGGGCAGAGACCGGCGTCTGAGCCCGGAGGACGAACTCCTGGATGTCCGCCCGAACCTCGGCGCTGATCATGTCCTCGATCGCGTGCGCGACCTCCGGTTCGAACGCCGCGGCGGCGCAGAGACGGCCGCCGCTGTCCGAGGGGCTCGCGACGTACGTGACGCCCGCGGCCCGGAGGGAGTCCCGCAGGCCGGCTCGGCTGACGGAGACGATGACGCGAAGCTCCGGGGCGCGGGCACGGACGTTCAACGCCGCCACCATGCTCTGCGCGTCGTCGCCCGTCGCCACGATCACGCTGTGCGCCTTCCCGAGGTTCGCTCGGGCGAGGATCTCCGGCTCGGTCGGATCGCCGAACGTCGCATAGAGGCGGTCCGCCGGACCCAGCGCCCGGACGTTGGAGACGTCCTCGGCCCGCTCGGCGACGACGGCCACGCGCTGGTCCTGGACGAGCAGTTCGTGGACCGCGGATCGGGCGACCGGCCCGTAGCCGAGGACGACGACGTGGTCGGTCAGGTCGGTGCCGAGCAGCCCCAGCGCCCGACGCTGCGACTCGCTCGCCCCCTCCGACGAGATCACGCTGAGAAGGTAGCCGAGCAGGAAGATCTGCGTGGCGATCACGACCATCGTCAGGATCTTCGCCCCGTCCGTGGTCGGCACGATGTCGCCGTAGCCGACCGTCCCGACCGTCACGATCGCCCAGTAGAACGAGTTGAACAGCGAGTAGCGCTGCCCGTCGAGCTCGAAGAAGCCGATCGCGGCGATCACGTAGACCACCCCGAAACCGGCGAGGAGCCACCAGATCCGACCGACGAACTCGAAGGCGTAACCGAGGCGACGGGAGGCCATGCTCGGCGGCGCAGCCGGGCCGGCCCGAAAAGGCCTTCTCCGTTCCGGCCTCGGTGCGGCCGCGGCCCCGCACGGGCGGCGGGCGCGCGGCCGAGGGGATCGGCCCGCCCGCGCTCGCCGTGCCGTCCCGGTTCCGAGCGTCATGGTGCAACGCGGTGTGGAGATCGACCTTCGGCTGCGCGCCGGTCTTCCCAATGACACCTTCGTCGCCGAGGCTCTCGGCAACCTCGCCGGCTTCGAGCTCGCGCGCCGCCGCGGCGAGCCGCTCGCCTGGCAGGTCGTCCGCGTGGAGCTCGGTGCCCGCCATCAGTTCCGGCTCGTCGTACGCCATCCGGAGCGACGGCTGGACCTCGGCTTCACGCACGAGCTCCGGGCGGTCCTCCGCGTTCTGTCGGCCCTGAGCGTCGAGCGGCTCAGGGCCCGCCTGGCGGAGGCCGAGGCGCAGGGGCTCCGTCGGGTGCCCCTGCGGCACCTCAAGGAAGCGGTCGACTACTGGCACGACGACTTCTGGAACTGGATCGGCTAACGCGGCCGCTGAACGGCTCCCGGGTCCAGCCAGGCGGCCGTTCCATCGCCGGTGATCCGCCGGGCGCGGAGCTCGAGCGGCCAGCGAAACTCGGGCCCATCGAGCGTCCAGGTGTGGTACTCTCCCAACTCGCCGGCCGCGTCGAGCCGCCCACCCTTCGCCAGCGCACGCAGGCTCCGTGCCGCCGCGAGGTCGAGCGGACGGCCCGCCCAGGCGGCCCCGAGGCGGCGGCCGTCGACGTAGGAGATGACGACTCGGAACCGTAGCCGGCGCAGTCTCTGCAGGAGCACGGCGCGCGGGCGTCGCCAGAGCGGCTGGACCACTTGGAGGCCCAGGGGCTCGGCGATCTCCCGGACCCAGTTGCCGCAGCCCGGGAGCCGATCGATGTCGCCGGTGACGACGGCGACCACCCCGGCTCGCCGGAGCGAGACGAAGGCGCGCCGGTACGCGGCCCGGTACGGCGCCCGCAGGGCGATGAACCGATGCGGGAGCCCGATCGCCGCCGCCTGCAGGCGCACCACGCGGAGCGGATGTGCCCGGAAGCGGGCCCGAGCGGGACCAAAGGTCACGAGCGCTACGACGCAGAGGCGGCGGCGGACCGCGTGCAGCGCGAGGGCCGAGTCCTTGCCGCCGGTCCAGAGCACGACGGCGCGAGGCCGTTCCACGCGGGCGGGGGCGGTTACTGGGCCATCCGCGGGTAGAGCTGCGCCGCGAGCAGGATGAGCCCGAGCGTGGTGCCGAGCAGCACCCCGAGATCGAGCGCGAGCGGGAAGATCGTCAGCCCGGATCCCGCGGGCAGGACGAGATTGCGGAGGGCGTCGACGAGGTAGGTGAGCGGGTTCACCAGCGCGAACGGCCGCAGCCACGGGGGCATGATCTTGAGCGGATAGATGGCGTTGCTCGCGAAGAACAGCGGCATCGTCAGGAGCTGCCCGATGCCGAGGAACCGCTCCTGCGTCTTCACGAGGCTCGCGATCACCATCGAGAGGGTCGAGAACAGGGCCGAGCCGAGCACGACGGTGACGACGACCCCGAGCACCGTGAGCGGGGTCAGATCGAGGTGGACCGAGAGCGCCGTCGCCAGCAGGAGGACGACGAGCGCCTGGGAGAGCCCGCGCAGGCTCGCCGACAGCGCCCGGCCGCCGACCAGGATCGTCCGTCGGGCCGGCGAGACGAGGAACTTGATGATGATCCCGAGCTCACGCTCGCGGATCGCGGCGATGCCGTAGAAGATCGCGATGAACAGGACGCTCTGCGCGAGGATCCCCGGGGTCAGGTACTGTAGGTAGCTCAGCGGCGCCGTCGGGATCGCGTGGATCTCGCTGAGCGCGCTGCCGAAGACGACGAGCCAGAGCGCGGGCTGGATCGCGCGCAGCAGGAGCTCGCTCGGGTCGTGACGGAGCTTCCGGGCCTCGTAGCCGACGATCGTGGCGATCTGGCCGAGGGCCGTGAGCCCCTCGAGCGCCCGGCCGCCCGGGCGCCCCAGGGCGACGTTACTCGAGGCGGGCGGCAACGCGCCGGGTCCTCCCGGTCTCACGGTAGGAGCCGGTGAGCTCGACCTCCTCACCGGCGAAGTGCATGAAGACGTCCTGGAGCGTGACCCCCGGCCGGCCGAGGCGCGCCTTCAGCTCGGCGGGCGAGCCGACCGCGACGAGCCGGCCCCGGTGCAGGACGCCGATGCGGGCGCAAAGGCGGTCCGCCTCTTCCATGTAGTGGGTCGTCAGAAGGATCGCCGTGCCGTAGGTCCGCTGCAGCTCCAGGATCTGCTCCCACACCGCCTCCCGCGCGACCGGGTCGAGCCCGACCGTCGGTTCGTCCAGGAAGAGGACCTCCGGCCGGTGGAGCAGGGCGGAGGCGATCTCCAGCCGTCGGATCATCCCCCCGGAGTAGTTGCGGACCAGCTCGTCCGCGAACGCCTGGAGGCCGACGTGCTCCAGCGCCTCCCGGATCCGGAGCTGCCGCTCGGTACGCGGGATGCCGTACAGCCCCGCGACGACCCACAGGTTCTCGTAGCCGGTCACCGCCGCGTCGGCGCTGATCAGCTGGGGCACGTAGCCGATCCGCCGGCGGACCTCCGCCGGCTGCGCCGAGATCTCGTAGCCGGCGACCATCGCCCGCCCGCTCGTGGCGGCGAGGAGCGTCGTGAGCATCTTGATCGTCGTCGTCTTTCCGGCCCCGTTCGGCCCGATGAGGCCGAAGACCTCGTTCCGGGGGACGGCGAACGACAGGCGATCGACCGCGGTGAAGTCGCCGAAGCGGCGGCTCAGCTCCTGGACGTCGACGACCGGAGCGGCAAGCGTGACGGACAAGGTCGCGGGGGTAACCGGATAGGATGATAGCGGCTTTGACCCGGCCGGCCGATTCGGCGCCGGCCGGCCGCCGAGCGGAGAACGGAAAACGTACGCCAGCCGCCGGCGCGGGGCGCGCTCACGCCGGCGCCGAGCGCCAGAAGTCGAGCGCCTCTCGGACCGTCTGATCGAACGGGATCCGCGGAACGTGACCGAGCGCGCGAAGCCGCCGCACCTCCGCGACGTTGTCCGGCTCATCGGTCGGTCGAAGGAGCGCCGGATCGACGGCGACGGTCAGCGGTACCCGCGCGAGGGCGACCAGGCGGTCGACGATCGATCGCACCGAGTAGCTCGTCCCCGCCCCGACGTTCACCGGCTGGGCCGGGTCTCCCGCCTCGAACAGCCGCCACAGCGCCGGGACGGCGTCCCGCACATCCGAGACATCGCGCTTCGTCTCGAGGTTCCCGACCTTCAGGGCGGCGGGCGCCCCGCCGCGCTCGAGGCGCGCGACCTGCTGGGCGAAGTCGTTCAGGGCGTCGCCGGCCTTCCCCGGACCGGTGGTGCCGAAGAGGCGGGCCCGCACGATGCGCAGGCCGAAGTTCTTGTGGTACTGGTAGGAGACCGCCTCCTGGCACGCCTTCGACACACCGTAGGGGTTGGTCGCCCAGAGCGGCGCCTCCTCGTTGATCGGGAGGGCCGGAGGTATCCCGTACGCCGCCGCGGAGGCGGCGAGCAGCGTGCCGTGCGCCGGCGGGTGGCGCCGGAGCGCCTCGTAGAGCCGGATCGTCCCGGCGACGTTGGTCTCGAAGGTGTCGAGCGGCTGGGCCCACGCCTTCTTCGCGTACGCCTGAGCACCGAGGTGGAAGACGCCGTCCGGTCGCAGCTCCTCGACGAGCGCGCCGATGCCGTGCGGCTCTCGGAGGTCGAGGTGGACCCAGCGGATCCCGTCGTCGGTCGGGATGCGGGAGGTGAGTTCCGGCTCGCTCAGGTACGTGCCCACGACCTCATGGCCCCGTCCCCGGGCGTACGTCGCGAGGTACCGTCCGATGAATCCGGAGGCCCCGGTGATCAGGATCTTCACGCCGGCTCCGAGGGGCCGCTCACGGCGCGTGCGAGCCTCACGCGGCGGAGGAGCGGTGGCCCCACATAAGCGGACGGCCGTCCGGGCTAGCCGGCCCCGCGGACCGCCCAGGTCTGCAGCCCGTCCGGCTCGAGGGCGAACTCCTCCGTCCGGCCGCCGGCGCTCTCGACGGCCTTCGCGACCTTGGCGCGCCGGGCGAAGTCGCAGAAGAGGAGCAGGTAGCCGCCGCCACCGGCGCCGAGGAGCTTGCCCCCGAGCGCGCCGGCGTCACGGGCCCGGGCGTACAGCGCGTCGATCTGGGGGTTCGTGATCCCCTCCGTGAATCGCTTCTTGAGCTGCCAGCCTTCGTCGAGGAGGCGGCCCATCTCGTCGATGTTGCCGCGGAGCAGTTCGTTCTTCATGTCGAGCGCGAGCTGCTTGGTCGCGTCCAGGGCGGCGACGGTCGCGCCGCGCGGGTCGGCGTAGCTCTTCTGCTGGCGCTCGATCATGTCGTTCGAGTAGTGGCTGGTACCCGTGTAGCACAGCAGCAACCGGTACGCGAGCTCGTTGACGACCTCGGCGGGGATCTTCAATGGGTTGACGACGGTGTGCTCGGAGCCGAACTCCATGAAATTGAAGCCGCCGAAGGCGGCGGCGTACATGTCCTGACGGCCACCCTTCATCCCGAACTCCCGCCGCTCGATCTCGTAGGCGAGCTCCGCGACCTCGTAGGAGGTCCAGCTCTGCTTGAGGTAGCGCTGGAAGGCCCCCACCAGGGCCACGACCATCGTCGAGGAGGTGC
Organism: Thermoplasmata archaeon; assembly: GCA_030040625.1. Lineage (GTDB taxonomy): Archaea > Thermoplasmatota > Thermoplasmata > Lutacidiplasmatales > UBA184 > Lutacidiplasma. The sequence goes on along the minus strand of JASHTI010000063.1, from coordinate 1,268 downwards.
CGAGGCCCGTCCCCGGCGGGGCGTCCGAGTGCAGGAACAGCCGCAGGGAGTCGTGCGCGGTGCCGCCGTTCGACGGCCGGCGGAGGACGCGCAGCGCCGCCTTGACCAGGTCGAGCTCGCCGGTCGCTTCCAGGAAGTCGCTCGGCTTGTTGTAGTGCGCGACGATGTCGTAGTCCAGCGATTCCACGGCGACCGCGCCGGCGTCGTCGGGGACCGACTCGAGCGTCGCGTAGGCGAACTTGTCGATCGTGCAGTTCAGAACGGCCCCGCCCTTCTCCTCGGGGTACGGCGAGACGTCGGTCCCGCCCCCCGCGAAGCTGATCCTGAGCGGAGCCTTGCTCCGGATCATCCCCATCGGCGGCCGCCGAATCCCCGGCCGAGGCTTAACGATTCGGTCGAGGAGGGCGTCGGCCGACACGGAGGGACCTCGAATGGGGCCGGGAGGGGCGCCTAGCCGGCCGCGGGCCGGACGGTGAGCCCCGGGGCGAACCGGTGGAGGACGGCGAGGTGGAGGCCCTCCACGAGGGCCCACAGAACCGCGGCGCCGATCGCGACGGACGACAGGAGCCCGGTGCCGGGCGCGAGCCGAACCGGGAGGGCCGCCAGCGTCACCGCCCCGAGCATCGCCAGTCCGCTGACGAAGGTGTAGGCGCTCGAGACCCGCCAGCGTCCGTGCTGGTGCATGGCCGAGGAGACGACGACGAGCCCGATCCCGGCGGCCACGACGGCCAGTTCGGCGGCGAGGACCGGTGCCGCCGTCGGAACGACTCGGCGCGCGAGCTCCAGGACCCCGGCCGCGAGAACGCTCCCGGCGCTCAGGACGAGGAGTAAAAGGCCGAGGCCGCGCCCCGGCCGAGCGTCGAAGGCGCTCCAGGCCAGGAGCAGCCCCGCGAGCGCCAGAGCCCCGAGGGCGACGACCGAGCCGTCGAAGAGAACGCCCCACGGTCCGGGGGCGCCCCGGAGGGTCGCCAGGCTCGTCGTCCGCACGTTGAACACCGGATCGAGACTCTGCACCCACAGGAGGACCGCGAGGAACTGGGCGGCCCCGATCGCGAGGAAAAGTCCTCCCGTCCGAACGGGGCGGGACACGAGCGGTGAGCCGGCGGACATGTCGTCTCCGCCGAAGTCTTGGGGCCGCTCCTCGGTATAAGACCCGGGGGTCGAGCGGAGCCGCGCCGGGCGGGCGTATAACCCCCGACCGGTTCGACCGTCGTGGCGCGCTACCCTCGCGGCCCGGCGCTCACCGTCGACGCCGTGTGGATCGACCG
>JASHTI010000062.1 GCA_030040625.1 Thermoplasmata archaeon | reverse complement strand
CGCGCGCGTCAGGATAACCGCCGCCGCGAGGTCAGCATCGGGCTGCTGCGGACCTCCGGGCCGTCCGGGGCGGCGGTCGGGGCGATCGGCGACCCGAACGCCGGCTCCTCGTCGGACCGCCTCCGACCGATCCGGATGCCCGTGGGCATCACGGATGTCGGCGAGATCGCGGTCGCCCTCGTCCCGCTCCCGCCGGGCGCGAAGGGGACCCGCGATCCTTCGGAGGACGACTGACCTACGCGCCCGGAGCCGCCGGCTCCTTGCCCTCGGCGGCCTCGAAGTGGCGCTTCAGCGCCATGTATTCCGCGAAGGAGATCTGGCGGCGCGCACGGACGGCGCCGGCCTGGCGGAGCGAGCTGATCTCGTAGGTCCGCAGCAGCTCCGGTACCGGTCGGGCCGGCGGAAGCTTGCGGTCGACCGCGAGCGGCGCGGCGGCGATCGGCGTCTCGCCGACCGGGCCGAGCTCGGCGGAGGGCGGCGCGGTCGGTGCGGCGACCGGCGGCTGGCCCTCGAGGTGACGGTGCAGCAGCGCATGCTCGGTGGCCGACAGCTCGCCGTCCGCGAGCAGGAGGTCGACCAGCTCGCGCTGGCGCGGCCGGTACGTCTCCACGAGTTCGCGGAGGTCCCGGTCGGCGCGTCCGGCGACTCCGACGCCGCTCGTGGCCGCGAGGGCGCTGTCGAGGTCCCGGGTGAGCTCCTCGATGGCGCGGGCGAGCTCCGTGCTCGACGGGCCGTCGCCCGCGGCGCCGGCCTCGAACGTCGCGCTCAGGCGAACGATCGTTCCGTCGGCGCCCCGGCCGGGGAGCGGGCGCTCGACCGAGAGTTCGATCTGTCGCCGGCGAGCGGGCACGGCCGAGGACGGGGACCGCGGAGAAAACGTTGGCTCCGGCCGGTCGCCGGGCCGGGCGGCGCGTCGCACGCGGCCGTCACTTACCTATCGTTAGTTGCTGTAAGGCAGTAACTATAAATCCGACGGCCGACTCGCCCGGTGCGGAGAACCCGATGCCCTCCCCACGCCCCCGAGCGAGCCCTCCCCACGACGGCGATCCGACCGAAGGATGCGACGGCGAGCGCGGGATCTGCCCGGTCCTCGCCGCCGTCGGCGTCATCGGCACCGAGTGGAGGCTCGCGATCGTGCACCGCCTGCTGGAGGGTCCGCAGCGGTTCAGCGAGATCCTGCGCTCGAACCCGCGGCTCAACGCCAAGACGCTCAGCGCGACCCTGAAGTTCCTCGAGGGACAGGGGGTCGTCCAGCGCACGGTCGTCAGCACGCGGCCGTTCTCGGTCGTCTACTCCCTGACGGAGATGGGGCTCGGCCTCGCCCCCGCCGCCCGCGAGCTCCGGGCCTGGGGGACGCGGTGGCTCCTCCCGCGACGTCAGGCGGCCCTCCGCGCCGGCACGGGCGTGCGCCGGCCCCCGGTCATCGAGGGTGAGCTGCCCCGCGTCGTCGTCGCCGAGGCCGAAGCGCGCGCCAAACCGTAGGTTCGGCTGGAACCGCCTCCCGGCGGGACCGTTCCAGACCCTCCCCGTCCGGGGTTGATGTAGGCCGGCGCCCTCGTTGGATTGCAACCACCCAGGGAAGACCCCCTCACATCGCCGAAGAGGACGGTACCGCGTCCTGGCGTGCGGGGGGCCCTCCCACCCCGGACCGGGCGGGCATCGTTCATCGTTCCGACCGGCCCTCGGCCCCTACCCGTAGCGATCGTGGACCCGGCTCGATGCGAGGCTGGCCGTCGTTCGATCGCTCTGCGCCCCCGTCGGACCATCGTGCCCGACCGCGTGCCCCGAGGGATCCGTTGCCCGAGCCGGCGTCTCCGCGAGCCTGTGCGCAGCCACGCCCGGACCGTTCGTCGGTCGCGGGCCCCCTGCGCCCCCGAGAGGATCGCCCCGAGTAGCCGCACGACGTCCCGAGGCGGGCGAACCCGCGCCTTGGCGCCGCGCGCGAGCGTACGCCCGGTCGGTTCTCGGCGCCCGCGGCTCCCCCTCGTCGGCGGCGAGAGTGGTCCCGGCCCCGCATCGAGCTCGGCCCCCCGGACGGCGGGCGGTCGCGCACGGAGAGAATTGTGGAGAAGCCCACCGAAGAAGGAACGTCGGTCCAACCGATTCCCGCCGAACGACGCGGCGTGCACCCAGACGGGCGGTGTACGCGACGCGACCTACGAGGCCCCCGCCCCGGCTCCCGCCCGCCCGCTCACGTGCCGCTCCCCCCGGAGGGGAGATGAGCGCCGCCCCGCGCAGCTTCCCGGCACCGGCCCCGCGAGAGCTGCGGTTCCGGCTGTACCGTGACCTGGCCCACCGTCTGGCGGTCGCGACCGACCCGTCGGCGGTCGTCCTCGAGTCCGCCTCCGATCTCGACGCGGTCGCGATGACGGTCACGCCCGGCGAGCTCGTTGACGTACTCCTCGCGACCCCCACGTACGGCGGGATCGCTGAGCCGGCCCGCGGCACCGACATCCCCCGGTCCCTCGGCGACGTGGAGGGCGCGATCTGGGAGTTGCGGCCGGTAGGCGCACCTGCGCCCGCGACCCCAACCCCTCCACCCACGGAGGCGCCGTCGGCCGCGGCTCTACTAGGTCCGGAGAACCGCCTGGTGACGCAGACGTTCTGGGTCTCGGGAGGCCGCGACGGACGCGTCTGGGTCAGCCGGCGCGTCCGGTTCGTGCGCGGCCCCGGCGGAGGCACCGGTCCTACCGATGCGGCGGTCGCCGGCCTCGCCGCCGCGGAGTGGAGCCGGGCGACCGGCCTCCTCTGCCGGGCGCGCCGCCGGAGATGGGGTGAGCGGGGCTGGGCGAGCGCCGCCCCCGGTTCGATCGGCCGGGGCGGCTGGCTGCCGATGCCTGTCGGTGCGCTCGAACGGACCGCCGAGCCGGCTCCGTTCGCGGAGGTCGCCGCGCCGGTCGCGGAAGAGGGCCACACGGTCGTGCTGGGGAGCACCGGAGCCGGCAAGACGACGTACCTCTCGGGCGAGGCGGCCCGAGCGCTCCGGGCCGGGGCCGGGCTCCTCGTGGTGGACCTTCACGGCGACCTCGCGCCGGCGATCGTCGCGCGGCTCGACGCTCCCGAGCGGCAGCGGGTCGTCGCGATCGACGCGAGCCTCCGGCCGGTCGTCGGGGTCTCGGCGTGGTCGGGGCATGACGGCACGGCCGCGGCGCACCTGGTGGCGGCCATCAAGCGGCTCTCGCCCGACAACGGCGAGCTCTACTGGGGGTTCCGCCTCGAGCGCCTGTTCGACGGGTTCACCCGACTGACCCAGGAGTCCGGTGGCTCGCTCGGCGATCTCTACGCCCTGCTCACCGACGCCGATCGTCGCGACGCGGCCCGCCTCGCCACGCGATCGCCGGAACTCGCCCGCTTCCTTGACGAGTTGGCGCCGATCGTGCGCCGGAACCCCGAGTTCCTGTGGGGGGCCGCGGCCCGGCTCGCCAAGGTAGCCCTCCTGCCCGAGCTCGCCGAGCTGCTCGCGCCCGCGACCGAGGGGGTGCCCGTGGAACCGTTGCTCGATGCCGGCGGCGCCCTGCTCGTCCGGCTCCCGTTCGCGAGTCTGGGGCCCGAGGCCGCCGCGTTCGCCGGCTCTCTGATCGTCGGGCGGGCGTACCTCGGGGCGGTCGCCTGGCGCCGGGCCGGGCGGGATCATCGACCCATCGCCATCGTGCTCGATGAGGTGCAGGGCCTCGCCCCGCGGCTGGTGGCGGAGATGCTCGCGGAGGGGAGGAAGTTCGGGGTACGTCTCGTCCTCGCCAGCCAGTACCCCGAGCGGCTCGCGCCCGAGCTTCGGGCCGCCGCCGCCGGCGTCAGCCGGGGGGTGCTGGCGTTCCGGGTCCCCCGGGCGAGCACGGCGGCCGTCGGCGGCTGGCTGGGCCTCTCCCCTGGCCAGGCGGAGCAGCTCCTTCCCGAGCTCCCGACCGGGCAGGGGATCGCCCGGTCTCCGGGGTCGGGCGAGCTTCGGGTCGTCGGCGCGCGCCCCGAGCAGGCCGCGACGACGGCTTGGTCGGAGACCGTGGAACGTACCGCGAGGCGATTCCCCAGCGCGGCGGTCGGGGACGCCGACGCGCCCGAGGAGACGACCGAGCGGCTCCTGCTCGCGGTGCTGGGGGCCGAGGAGCAGGGGGCTCCGCTGCCACCGGAGCGCTGGCTCGCCGCGGCGACCGCGTTGCCGGGGCCGCCGGTCGATGCCGCGCGCCTCGAGTCCCGGCGTCCATCGCTGGAGCGCGAGGGCCTGCTCGAGGCCCGCGCGGATGGGCTCCACCTCACCGCGGCCGGCGAGCGGCGTCTCGGCCTCCGGCCGACGACCGGCGCCTCCTGTGAGAGCGCCGAGCATCGGGCGCTGCTGCTGCGGGCGTTCCGGGTCTTCGCGCGCCACGGCCTCCGGCTCGAGATCCTGCGGCAGGGGAGGTACGACACGACGCTCCCGGACGCGCGCTTCCTCCAGATCTCGGAGCGCGAGCGGGCCGGTACCGCCGCCCGGCTGGCCGCGGCGATCGACACCCGGCGTGGCAGCTGGGCGTGGCGGGCCTTCCGCGGGCTGGACGTCCACGTGGAGGCGGAGGTCTCCGGAGCGCTCCGGACCGCCCGGATCCATCACGGGCTGGAGAAGGCCGCTCGGCACGGGGCGTATGCGCTGTTCGTCGTCGGCGACGCGCCGAGGGCGGCTCGCGTCCGCCGGGCGCTGGCCCAGCGGGGCGCCGGCCTGGACCACGCGCAGGTCTGGACCCTCCGACCTCCCAACGGGCTGGCGGGCACGACCGGCCAAGCGCGATAGGGCCGGGAGCTTCCCCGCATCGATGCGGGCGTTCGTCGCCGTCGACGTCGATTCGGCCGGGGCGTCTCCGCGCGCCCGTGCGCCCTCGCACATCACCCTACGGTTCCTCGGTGAGATCGGACCGGACCGGCTCACGGCGCTCGACCTGCCGCTGCGGGAGGTCGCGCGCAAGTTCCCGCCGTTCCGGATCCGACTCGACGGTGTCGGGGCGTTCCCGGATCGTCACCGCCCGCGCGTCCTCTGGATCGGTGTGACCGACGGGCGCGCCGCCCTGGTCGACCTCGCCGAACGCGTCCGGCGGGCCCTCGAGCCGGTCGTCGGCGTGGACCCGACACCGTTCGCCCCGCACCTCACCCTCTTCCGGGTCCGCTCGCCCCCCGACCGGACCGCCGCGGAGGAGCTGCTCGGCGGGCAGCGACCGATGCCGGCACCGCGGGACGTGGAGGTCCGGCAGCTGCTGCTGAAAGAGAGCGAGCTGGGCCGGGGCGGGGCGGTCCATCGGGTCGTCGGCACCTTCCCGCTGGCGGGTCGCGCGACCGACTTGAGCGAGGGGCCCCGCGCCGCGTGAGGCGGCGGCGGTCCCACCGTTCAGCGCCCGGCGGGGTCGCCCGCGGGGTTAAACGGGACGACGGCGGTGACCGCCGGGCCCACGGCTCCGGGCCGGGGCGGGGGTTGCGTCGACGTGGGCCCGCGGCGGCTGGTCGGTCCTCGCGGTGCCGATCGTACTTCTGCTCACGGCGCTCCCCTGCGGCGCGGCGTCCTCCCTGGCTCCTCACCCTTCCCTGGCCGGCAGCCCAGCGGCCGCGCCGGGGTGCGGCTCGCCGCTTTCCCAGGCGACGGCGCGCGGTAGCCTGGCGTTCGTCGGCGGCCCGGACGGACCCGGGGACGTCGGTGGCATGACGCTGGCGTTCTCGTACTTCGCCCGATATCGGGTCGTCAACCCGGCGGACGGCGCCGCCGGTCCCTGGCAGTGCCGCGCCCTGAACGGAACCGCGAGCACGTCGGCGAACGGCAGCTTCGACTTCCCCCTGCCGGTCCCCGCGGGGGGCTGCGCGCCCTCGGGCAACCTCACGCTCTGCACGACCTACGCCCGCCCGCCGGAGGGACCGCTGGTCGTGGCCCCGGCGGCGGGGCCCCCTGCGGGCTACGACCTCGTCGTCACCGGCACGGCGCAGGACCTCTCGTTGGAACTCGTCTACCAGCTCGCCGGGGTGACCCTCACGCCCGCCGGGCCGTTCGTCTCGACCTCGGTCGGTCTTCCGACCGCCATCGCGGCGACCGTCTGGGCCGCGGACGGACGCCCCTCCAGCCTGAGCCCGCAGTTTCGATGGGAGTTGAACGGGACCGGCTGGCGGTTCGACGGCCCGAGCACCGGCGACTCGGTCGAGGTCGAGGCGGTGACCGGCGCCGGCGTCGGCAACCTCTCGTTGCATGTCAGCGCGGTGGTGGATGCGATCACCCTGCCGACGGTCACCGTCTCCGTCCAGCTCGTCGCGCTCGGCACCGTGATCGAGTCCGGAGAACTGAACCGGACCGCGATCGACGCGGGTGAGTCGATCGGGGTGCTGCTGACGGCGACCGGCGCCGCCGGGCTGCCGTACTCCGCCGGGGTTCAACCCGGGCTCGGGCTCGCCGCCGTCGCGGCCGACTGCACCTCCGTCCCGGCCGGCTCCGGGAGCGTCACGGTCCGATGCAATGCGACGCTCACCTACCCGGCGACCGGCACGGCGCAGCCGACCGCGAACGTCACGATCGGTGGCTCGACCGGCGACTGGAGGTTCCCGGCGGTCGAGGTCACGGCCGCGCCGGCACTGAGCGTCACGCCGGCGCGCGTCGCCGGCTACGCCCTCGCGGAGGTCCCCTTCACCGTGACCGCGATCAACGGCTCCGGCGCCCGACCGTTCCGATCGGCGTGCCTGGACGTCGGCGGCGGAGCTCCGGCCTGCCAGACGAACCCCGGCCCCTCGTGGGCGTTCGCGCCGGTGTTCCTCGCCCCCGGGAACTATTCCGCGCGGGTCTGGGTCGTCGATGCGGGCGACGCCAACGCCTCGCTCGCCGTGCCGATCGCGGTCGCCGCGGCACTCTCGGTCGGATCCATCGGCCTGCCCGAGGGAAACGCGAGCGCCGACGCCCCGTTCGAGGCCGCCGCCACGGTCGCCGGCGGCGTTCTGCCGCTTCGCTACTGGTGGAACGTCTCGGGGTTGGACGCCCCGGTCGCCTCCGGCACCGTCGCGGGCGACGGCCCGATCGCCGCGACGATCACCGCCGCGCTCGCGGGCCCGCTCGCACTGACGCTCACCGTCGTGGATCGGCTCGGTTCGCTCGCCCGCGCGTCGGGGGTGTTCAGCGTCGCGCCGGCG
>JASHTI010000061.1 GCA_030040625.1 Thermoplasmata archaeon | reverse complement strand
GCGTCGACGGCGGACGTCGAGGTGCCGAACCGTCTCCTGGACCAGGTCATCGGTCAGGACGAGGCGGTCGAGGTCGCCCGCAAGGCGGCGACCCAGAAGCGGCACATGATCCTGATCGGCGAGCCCGGGACCGGCAAGAGCATGCTCGCCCGGGCGATGACCGACTTCCTGCCGCGCGAGCCGCTGCAGGACATCCTGGCCTACCCGAACACGGAGGACCCGAACGAGCCGAAGATCCGGGTCGTCCCCGCGGGCAAGGGCAAGGAGATCGTCGCCGCCCAGAAGCTCGAGGCGGCGCAGAAGAAGGAGACGCGGACGTTCATCTTCATCGCGATCAGCCTGGCGATCATGGCGATCGTGCTGTACATCGTGATCGCCTCGAAGGGGCAGGACCTGACGGCCCTCCTCCTCGGCATCCTGATCATCGTGGTCATCTACGTGCTCGCCCGGTTCTCGGGCGGCCGACCGGATTCCGCGAGCGGCGTGGCCAAACTGCTCGTCGGGCACAGTACGGACGAGAAGCCTCCGTTCATCGATGCGACGGGCGCCCATGCCGGCGCGCTGCTCGGCGACGTCAAGCACGATCCGTTCCAGTCCGGCGGCCTGGAGACGCCGCCCCACGAGCGCGTGGAGGTCGGGGCGATCCACAAGGCGAACGGCGGCGTGCTGTTCGTGGACGAGATCAACCTGCTGAAGATCGAGAGCCAGCACTCGCTCCTGACGGCGCTGCAGGAGCGAAAGTTCCCGATCGTCGGCCAGTCCGAGCGCTCGGCCGGCGCGATGGTCAAGACCGAACCGGTCCCCTCCGACTTCGTCCTGGTCGCCGCCGGCAACGTCGACAGCGTCCAGTCGATGCACCCGGCGCTGCGGTCGCGGATCCGCGGCTACGGCTACGAGCTCTACGTCAAGACGACGATGCCCGATACGGTCGAGAACCGGACCAAGCTCGTCCGCTTCGTGGCCCAGGAGGTCGCGAAGGACAAGAAGATCCCGCACTTCGACCGCGCCGCGATCACCGAGGTGATCCGCGAGGCCCAGCGGCGCTCCGGCCGCTCCGGCCAGTTGACGCTGCGGCTGCGCGAGCTCGGCGGGCTGGTGCGGGTCGCGGGTGACATCGCGCTCTCCGAGAACGCGGGGATGGTCCACCCCGAGCACGTGGTGAAGGCGAAGCGCGCCAGCCGTTCGCTCGAGCAGCAGATCGCCGACCGCTACATCGAGCGCCGCAAGGAGTACCGGATGTTCTCCACCGAGGGCGCGGCGGTCGGGGTCGTCAACGGGCTCGCGGCGATCAACGCGCAGACCGGCATGAGCGAGTTCTCCGGCATCGTCCTCCCGATCGTCGCCGAGGTCACCCCCGCCCAGACGCGGGACGGCGGGGTCGTGGTGGCGACCGGCAAGCTCGGGGAGATCGCCCGGGAAGCGGTGCAGAACGTCAGCGCCCTGATCAAGAAGTACACCGGCGAGGACATCTCCCGCTACGACATCCACATCCAGTTCGTGGGCACCTCCGACGGGGTCGAGGGCGACAGCGCCTCCGTCTCGATCGCGACGGCCGTCATCAGCGCGCTCGAGGGGATGCCGGTCGACCAGGGGGTCGCGATGACCGGCTCGCTGAGCGTCCGCGGCCAGGTCCTCCCCGTCGGCGGCGTCACCGCCAAGGTCGAGGCCGCCGCCGACTCCGGCATCCGCCGGGTGCTGATCCCCGCCGACAACCTCGACGACCTCGTTCTCGAGTCGCGCTACCGGGGCGCCATCGAGGTGATCCCGGTCGGGACCCTCCGGGACGTGCTGAAGTACGCCCTGGTCGGCCAGGGCTCGCAGAAGGAGACGCTCCTCGGTCGCCTCGCGGCGATGGTGCACGCCACCAGCCGATCCGGGGAGGAGGCCCCCGCCGCCGTCGGCGCCCCCGCGCCGGCACGTCCGGCCGGCTCGTGAAGGGACCGTTCCGCCCGCCGTCCCACGGACCGGCCGGTCCGCGGCCGGGCACCCCCGTCAGCGAGGAGTCCGACGAGGCGAAGTTCTTCGACCGGGAGTGCTACGAGTTCAACCGGCAGCTCGAACCGGCGTGGAACGACCGCTACTGCGAGCACTGCCGGCACTACCTGACGGCCCGCTGCCCGCACATCGACGAGTTCCTGGACGACGTGGAGGATTTGAGCCCGGAGTGATGTCCGCGCCGCCGTGCGCGGACTCCTCGTCGGACGGTTCCAGCCGTTTCATCGCGGCCATCTCGCGCTCGTCCGGAGCCTGCGGGCGGGACCCGACGCCGAGCCGCTGCTCCTGGTGATCGGCAGCGCGGAACAGTCCTACACCTGGACGAACCCGTTCACCGGCGGCGAGCGCTTCGAGATGATCGAGCGGGCGCTCGCCGAGGCCCGGGTGACCGGCGTGACGCTGGTGCCGGTCGCGGACATCGGCCGCCACGCGCTCTGGGTCCGCTACCTCGAGGGGCTCCTGCCGGCGTTCGACCGGGTCTACTCCCGCAATCCGCTGACCCTGATGCTCTTCGAGCGCGCGGGCTATTCCACGGTGCGTCCGCCCCTGGTCCAGCGGGCCCGGTTCGAGGGGGCCCGCATCCGCGCCCGCCTCGCGCGCGGTGAGCCGGTCGGCGCCTTTGTCCCGCCCGCCGTCGCCCGCTACCTCACGCAACTGAATGCGGCGGAACGGCTCGCGGCGTTGCGTCCGGCGCGCGACCGGCGGGCTCCGCCCGCCCGGAGCGATCGGTGACCGAGACCTCCGCCGCGGGCCGGACGCGCGGCCGCCGCTTCCGACCCCTCCCGGAGTGGGCCGGGCGCGCGACCCGGCTCGCGCACGGCGCCCAGCTCCCGGACCTCAACGCCGGGGCCGTCACGCCGCCGATCTACCTCACCTCCACGTTCCGCTACCCGGCGCGCTACTCCGAGGCGGCCCGCGCCGGGGACGTCCACCTCTACAGCCGGGAGCGCAACCCGACGGTGGAAGAGGCTGCCGAGACGATCCGCGAGCTCGAGGGTGGGGAGGCCGCCCTGCTGTTCGCCTCGGGGATGGGAGCGATCGCCGGGACCCTCCTCTCGCTCGTCGGGAGCGGAGATACGGTCGTGGCGCCGGACATCCTGTACGGGGGAACGCTGGCCGTCCTGCGGGACCGGCTGCCGAAGCTCGGCGTCCGGACCCGCCTGCTCAGTGAGGCGGAGTCGCAGCTTCCCGAGGAGGCCGTCGGGCCCGACACCCGGGTCGTCCTGCTCGAGACCCCCACGAACCCGCTGCTCCGCGTCCACGACCTCCGTCGCTGGGCCGCCGCGACGCACCGGCGCGGGGGCCTACTGGTCGTCGACAACACCTTCGCCAGCCCGGTGAACCAGCAGCCGCTCGCCGAGGGAGCGGACCTCGTCGTCGAGAGCGCGACCAAGTACCTCGGAGGGCACTCGGACCTCACCGCGGGGGCCGTCGTCGGCGCGCGCCCCCTGCTC
>JASHTI010000060.1 GCA_030040625.1 Thermoplasmata archaeon | reverse complement strand
GCAGGGCGGTCGTCGCTGTCGAGCCGACGAGCAGGAGCCCGCCGAGGGCCAGGGGGAACGCCCAACCGGTCGCCGGCCCGAGGTAGGCGCTCGCGAAGAGACCGATCGCCGAGCCGACGCTGAAGGCGCCGTTGTAGGCGCCGATCATGAACCCGCGCTGACCGGCCGGGTAGTAGGAGGTGACCAGGCCGAGGGCCGGGGCGAAGAAGAACGCGGCCCCCGCTCCCGCCCCGAACCGGAAGGCGGCCAGCGCGAGCCACGTCGGAGCGACGCCCGACGCGAGGGCGAACGCCGCCATCGCGCCCAGTGCGGCGACCGAGGTGAGCGCGTTGCCCCAGCGCATCGCCGCGTAGCCGGCGGGCAACTGGAAGATCGCCGCCCCGAGAAGGAAGGCGGCGAGCACCACGCCGCGATCGACCGTGCCGATCGCGAAGTGCTGCCCGACGAGCGGCAGGACGCCGCCGATGTCGTACCAGTTGTAGGCGTAGGTCGCCCGAGCGACGAGGAGCGCCCAGGCCGCCACCGCCCGGCGGCGCGGGTCGATCTCGGTCACGTCGTCGGTCCGCCGAGGTCTCCGTGAACCTGGAAGTAGCGCAGGAACCCCTGCGCCGCGAGCTCGTAGCCCGAGACGAGCGTCGCCCGCTCGGCGTCGCTCCCGCCGGCCTCGGTGGCATCGAGGGCGCGCAGCCGGTCGGCGACCCACTGCGCATCGGCCCGCTCGCGCGCCGCCGCGAGGGCGGCGTCGCGCCAGCGCTCGACCGTCCGGCGATACCGGCCGAGGTCCTCCGCTCCGTTCGGGGTCGGACCGAAGTGGCTCAGGACGACGGTCCGCGGGTCGGCCCGGCGCATCGCCTCGAGGCTGGCGAACAGCTGCTCGAGGTCGAGGTCGGGAGGCGGGACCGCGGGCCGGATCCGGTCCGACCGTTCCAGACGCACGCCGGCGGCATCGCCGGCGAAGACCGCCCGCAGGCCGGTGTCAAAGAACGCCGCGTGGTGCCGGGCGTGTCCCGGCGTCGCGATGACCCGCAGGACGCCCCCCCGGATCGGTAGCTCCTCCCCCCCGGAGACGGCCCGGAGCCGATCGGCCGGGACCGGCACGACGGGGCCCCAGAGACGGTCCGCGGCCGGGCCCCAGGCGCGCTGGGCGCTCGCGACGAGCCGGCTCGGGTCGACGAGGTGGCGGACGCCGGCCTCATGGGCCCAGAGTCGCGCCGCCGGGAAGGCGTCGGCGACCGCTCCGAGTCCGCCGGCGTGGTCGAGGTGGATGTGGGTGACGAGAACGTCGCGCACCTCGTGGGGCTCAACGCCCGCCGCGGCGACCCCGCGGAGCAGGGCCTCCCGGCAGGAAGTCGGCCCCGTCTCGATGAGCGCCCAACCGTCCTCCTCGGGCACCAGGCAGCTGGCGATCAGCCCCTCGGTGTCGCGAAAGTCGAGGTCGAGCAGCCGGCGGCCCGCGCCGAGCTCGATGACCCGCGGTCCCGCCACGGCCCCCTCTCAGTGCCCGAGCAACGGCGTGCCGTAGATGTAAACGGCGAACGCGGCGACGATCATCGCCGCGAGGGTGAGCGCGATCGCGCCGGCCCAGATCCGTGCATCCCACCGGAAGACCTTCGCCCCGTCCAGGACGCCGAACGGGAACAGGTTGAACACGCCGAACCACGCGTTGATGAACGCGAGTACGAGCAGCCACTCGAAGACGATCGTGTGGGCGAGGTACGCTCCGATCGACGCGACGTAGAAGAGCACGGAGAAGCCGAGGTTCGTCATCGGGCCGGCCAGGCTGGTGCGGCCCCATCCCCGGGCGTCGCCCGGCCCGACCCCGCCGACCATCGTCGCCCCCGGGGCCGCCAGAATGAAGCCGAGCATCGACGTGAACGCCGCCATGCCGAGCCCGTAGGCCGAGGCGCGGAACTCCGCCCAGTAGCCCAGCCGCTGGGCGACCACCTTGTGGGCGAGCTCGTGGGCGAGGAAGCCGGTCAGTGCGGCGAGCACCGCGGCGATCACGAGGGTCGCGCTGAGCGACGCGAGTCCCGGCGGGGCGAAGCCGGACTGAAGGAACGTGTTGCCGGAGAAAACGAGCGTGAGGCAGCCGCTGAGGACCGCCGCGGCGATCCCGAGATGCAGGAGCTCGGTGCGCGAGGTCGTGATCCGGGGGCGCGGAGCGGGCCCGCTCCACGCGTAGGCGTAGGCCGGACCGCGGGCCGGGGACGGCGGGCCCCACGAGGACGGGAGAGGACCGCTCGCGCTCACGCGGCCGCCTCCGTGGAGGCCGAGCTCCAGCGACGCGCCGGCATCGGGAAGGGGCCCGTTCGGCCGTCCAGCAGCGCCCGCAGGAGATCGACCCCGTCGGCGAGGCGTGGACCGGGACGACTGAAGTACGCCTCGTCCGCCAGCCAGGCGGAGCCGGACCGTGCGACGCGGCGGACCTGGGCGCGGAGCGCAGGCGCTTGCAGCTCCCGCAGCGAGCGCTCGACCGAGAAGCTGCACGGGCTCAGCACGAGGAGGTCGGGTTGGAGCGCCTCGAGCTCCGACCAGGAGCTTCGCCAGCCGACCTCTCCGGGCTCGGGACCGATCGGCTCGGCGCCGGCCGCCCGGACCATCGCGGGGGTCCAGAGTCCGGCGACGATCGGGGGATCGAGCCACTCCACCACCGCGACCCGGGTCGATGCCCGGGAACGGTCGGGCGCGGCCCGGGACCGGAGTTCCTCGACGAGGAGACGCGCCGCCGGCGATCGGCCGATCGCTTCGCCCACCTGCTCCACCGTCGCCCAGACGTCGGCGAGCGTCCGGGGGGTGAGTGAGACGATCCGGGGGGCGATGCCGGCCTGCCGGCACGCCTGCCGAACCTCCTCATCGGTCACGGAGCAGACCCCGCAAAGGTCCTGCGTCAGCAGGACGTCGGGTCTCAGCTCCCGCAGCCGGGCGAGGTCCAGCTCGTAGAGGCTCTCGCCCTGGCCCCGCGCCTCCCGGACCCGCTGGTCGATCGTCGCGGACGGCTGGTCAGCGTCCAGGGTGCGTGGGCGCATCACCACCGGCCGCGCCGCGACCTCGGCCGGATAGTCGCACTCCGCGCTCCGGCCGACCAGCTCGGCTCCCGCCCCGAGAGCGAAGACGATCTCGGTCGCGCTCGGCAGGACCGAAACGATCCGCACGCGAGCCCCGGTCCGCTCGACGCGGGGTGGAGCTACTTACGTTTGCGGCCGGCGCGGCCGCCGGTCGGGGTAGCGCGCCTCGGGCGGGCCGGCGCCCGGCGGCC
>JASHTI010000059.1 GCA_030040625.1 Thermoplasmata archaeon | reverse complement strand
CGCGCCCCCGCGCCCGTCCGCTCCTGCCCGCCGCGCCGGCGCTCTTCCCATGGCTGGCCCGCCGGTTCGCGCCGGGGGAGCTGACCGTCTGGGCCGGCCCGCCGTCCGCGATCGAGCCGATGCTCGAGCTCCTCTACGTCGGGAGCGCGCAGGTCCGCGGCCGGGTCTCGCTGCTGGAGGGGGCGAACCGGTTCCACCCGTACCGGATCGGCGAGCTCGGCCGGGCCCACGGCCTCGACGCCCGCGCGACCGTCCGCCGCATCCGCCTCGCCCGCGCCTTCACCGCCTACCAGATGGTGGCGCTCGTCGACCGCTGGCGCCGCGAGCTCCGCCGGCACCCGCCGACGCTCCTGGTCGGGCACGACCTCCCGGCGCTGTTCGCCGACGACGAGATCCCGCCCGAGGAGCAGGTCGGCCTCCTGCGGCGCGTCGCCCGGGGCCTCGCCGACCTGCTGCGGCGCGTCGATCTCCCGCTCCTGCTCACGCTCGGCCCGGAGGGGGCCACGCGGTTCCCCGGCCTCGTCGACGAGGGGCCGCGTTGGTCGGACTACGTCACGTTCGCGCGGGGCCCGACCGCCTGGCGGCTCCGCGCGATGCGGGACGACGCCCGCCTGACGCTCGTCGCGCGCGCGGCCGGGCAGCTCGGGCTGGAGGAGTTCGGCGGGAGCACGTCCGCCGGGGAGGTGGCCGCATGGGACGCACCGCCCCGACGTACCGTCAGGCGCTCGAGGAGCGGCTGAAGCGCTGGGACGCGTTCGCGCGCCTCCTGACCGACCCGGAGGAGCGCGCCGCGTTCGAGCTCGTCCGCACCGGCGCGCGGCGGTTCGTCGCCCAGGCGACGTACGTCGGCAGCCCGGACCTCCTGGAGGCGATCCTCCTGTCGGTGCTCACGGACCTCGCCGGGCGGCTCCGGGCCGAGCCTCCCGCACCCCCCGGCCCCCCGTAGCGTGGCCGGGGCGCCCCCGGCGCCGGACGGCTGGCTCCTCGACATCACCGAGAGCGCCGACGGCCGCTCGGTCGTCCTCTGGGCGAAGGGGCGCGGGGACGGCCGGATCCGGCGCACCTCGGTCGAGTTCCGGCCCCCGTTCCTCGTCACCGGCCCGCGCGCCGAGCTCCGCGGGCTCCAGGGCCGCCTGCGGGAGGATTCGCGCGTCCTCTCCGCCGAGCTCGGGAGCGGCCGGCCGTCGCTGTTCGACCGGCGCCCGGGCCCGCTCCTGCGGGTCGTCCCCCGCGCGAACCCGTACCGCCGCGCCCTCGCCCGGACGATCGACGCGGGGGGCGGCTACGCGACGTTCACGCTCTACGACGTCGACCTCACCGCCCCGCAGCTCTACCACCTCGCCCACGGGCTCTACCCGTTCGCCCCGATCGTCGGCCCCGGGGCCGCGATCCGGGTCACCGAGCCGGCGGAGACGATCGACTACGATCCGCCGCCGCTGCGCGTCGCCCGCCTCGCGGTCCACCTCGCCGGCCGGCGACCGGGGGGGCTGCCGCCGCCGGACGGCCGGATCGCCGCCGTCCGCCTCGGACCGGTGACGCTCGACGGTCCGGAGGAGTCGCTCCTCCGCGCCCTGGTCGCCGAGCTCGGCCGGTCGGAGCCGGACGTCCTGCTGACCGACGGCGGGGACGACTTCGACCTCCCGTGGCTGTACCGGCGGGCGGCGGCGTGCGGCCTCGGCCCGGCGGAGTTCGCGCTCGGCCGCGAGCCGGCCCCGTTCGGGCCGGCCCGACCGGCCCATTCGTTCACCTCCTACGGGCGCGTCCTCCACCGCGCCGCGACGTACCCGGTGCCGGGCCGCTTCCACATCGACCGGGGGAACTCGTTCCTGTACGACGACGCCGAGCTCGCCGGCCTGGTCGACGCCGCCCGCCTCTCGCGCCTCTCCCTGCAGACGATCGCGCGCCAGTCGCCGGGGACCTGCTTCACCGCGATGGAGATGGCCCACGCCCTCGCCGACGGGGTCCACGTCCCCTGGAAGAAGAACCGCCCGGAGGAGTTCCGGACCGGCGAGACCCTGGTCGCCGCCGACCGCGGCGGCGTGATCTTCCTGCCGCCGGTCGGGGTGCAGGACCGCGTCGAGGAGTTCGACTTCGCGAGCCTCTACCCGCACCTGATGGTCCGCAAGAACCTCTCGGCGGAGACGCTCGACTGCCGGTGCTGCCCGGCGAGCCCGGTGCGGGCGCCGGGGCTCGGCTACCGCTCGTGCCGGCGCCGCCCGGGCCTGATCCCGCGGACGCTCGAGCCGCTGCTCACCCGGCGCCTCGCCTACAAGGCGGCGCTCCGCCGGCCCGGGCTCGCGCCGGAGGAGGCGCGCCGGCTGCGCCAGCGCGTCAAGATGCTGAAGTGGATCCTCGTCACCGCCTTCGGCTACCAGGGGTACCGGAACGCGCGGTTCGGCCGCATCGAGTGCCACGAGGCGATCAACGCCTACGCCCGGGAGCTGCTCGCCGCGCTGGTCGCGGAGGCGGAGCGGAGCGGCTACCGCGTCGTCCACGGGATCGTCGACTCGCTCTGGCTCCGCCCGCGCACGCCGGAGGCGCCGCCGGACGCCGAGGCGTTCGCCCGCCGGGCGAGCGCCGCGTTCGACCTGCCGCTCGGCTACGAGGGCCGCTACCGCTGGATCGTCTTCCTGCCGGCGGTGACCCACGGCCTCGGCGTGCCGAACCGCTACTACGGCCTCTACGAGAGCGGCGAGTTCAAGCTCCGCGGGATCGGCGGGCGGCGGCACGACACCCCGACGTTCCTGCGCCGCGCCGAGTTGGAGATCCTCGCGCTGCTGCGCGGGGCCGCGGACGCCGCGGCGGTCCGGGCGCTCGTGCCGCGGGCGCTCCGCCGCGCCGACCTGTTCGCCGCCCGGCTCGCCGACGGCGGCTGGCC
>JASHTI010000058.1 GCA_030040625.1 Thermoplasmata archaeon | reverse complement strand
TCGGCCCGCACCTCGAGCCGGTCCCCGGCGGACGGAAGCGGCGGGTCGGGGATCACCAGCAGGCGGACGCCGTCCTCCACCTCGACCAGAGCGAGCAGGTGCGGGCGCTCCCAGCCCGGGGGCGGGACCTCGAGCGCCGTCGCCGCCAGGACCGTGCCGATGCCGGGCGAGACGTACGTCTCGATCGTCGCGGCGGCGCACCGTGGGCAGACCGCCTCGCCGGGCACGAAGCGGGCGTGGCAGGCGAGGCACTTGCAGAGCCGCAGCCCCGGCTCCCCGCTCACGGGCCCGACGCCCCCAGGAGGGTCACGAAGTTCTGCGCCCCGAGCCCCGCCATCGAGTGGGCGAGCCCGACCCTCGGCCGACGCGCGATCGCCAGCGGCCCGGCCTCGCCCTCGAGCTGGCGCGCGACCTCGGCGATCGCCGCGAGGCCTGAGGCCCCGACCGGGTGCCCCCGGCCCAGGAGCCCGCCGCTCGGGTTGACCGGAAGCCGACCGTCCGGCGCCACCCACCCGTGAGCGTACCAGCCCGGCGCTTCGCCGGGGCCGCAGAAGCCGAGGTCCTCGAGGTGCAGGAGCGCGAGCGGCGCGAAGGCATCGTGGAGCTCCACGACGCCGACCTCCTTGCGCGTGAGGTGCGCCTGCTCGTAGGCCTGCTTGGCGGCGCGACGTGTCGCCACGAAGGTCGTGAGGTCGTCGCGATCGATCAGTCGGAGGGCGTCGAATCCCTGCCCGAGCCCTAGGACGCCGACGCCGCCCCGGCCCTTCTCCAGAACGACCGCCGCCGCGCCATCGGAGATCGGGGCACAGTGGAGGAGCCGCAAGGGGAGCGCGATCGGCCGGCTCGCGGCGACCTCCGCTCCGGTCACGGGGCCGGTGAGATGGGCGCGGGGGTTCCGCCCGGCCATCGCCCGGTCGTGCACGGTCACCGGGCCGAGGACGTCGCTGGCCAGCTGGTGGCGCTGGAGGTAGCGCTGGGCGACCAGCGCGCCGAGCCCCACCATCGTCGCGCCGGCCGCGGCTTCGCTCTCGTGCAGGGCCGCGGCCAGGTCCCGGGTGAGGTCGGCGGTGGCTCCGTCGGTCATCTTCTCGACCGCGACGACGAGCGCCCGCTGGGCGCGGCCGGACTCGATCGCCTCGACCGCCGCATGGAACGCCATCGCCCCGGTCGCGCTCGCGGCCTCGACCCGAAGGCCGGTCGCCGACTCGAGCCCCAGCCGTCCCGCGAGCCGCGGGAGGAGCGGCAGCGGCCCGCCCGGCCCCCGGGCGAGCATGGTGCCGGCGACGAGCAGGTCCACCGGCTTTCGGCCGATCCCCTCCAGCGCGAGCCCGGCCGCCTCCGCGGCGAGCTCGACGAGCCCCTCGGTCCGCTTACCGAACTTGCCGACGCCGACGCTGGCGACGCGGACGTTCATCCGCCGATCGGCTCCGTGCGCGTCGTCAGGAAGCGGACGCGGCCCAGGAAACGTGACAGCGGCATCCCACCCTCCCACCGGAGGATCCCGTTGCCCTCCCGGGTGGACTCGACGAGCGGAAGCGACCGGCACGCCGCGGCCAACAGGCCCCGGGAGGGGGCGCTCCCCGCCGAGAAGACCCGCCAGGCCTCCTCGCCCCGGAGACCGAGCCGCCGGTACGCGTACAGTACCATGAGTCCGGCCCGCGCGGCGACTCTCCGGTGGGAGGCCAGCTGCGCGTTCGCGCGGCCGCCGGCGGCCGTGAAGCGGATCACCGCCGCGGAGGAGGCCTTCACCTCGATCGGAAGGGCGAGCTCCCGGCGCAGCGCCACGAGGTCGAGGCCCAGCGAGCCGGCGCCCCGGACCACGAGGTAGGGCTCCTCGATCAGCCGCTCGAAGTCGGCGCGCTCGGTCGGCGGCAGCGCGCGGGCGTAGGCGCGCACCGACGCCGGCTCGCCGGAGAGCAGGCTGCGCAGCTCGCGCTCGTAGCCGCCGAAGCCGTGGCCTACCACACGCCCTCTTGCCGGATGCGCCCTATCTATAAGTCGGTCGGCGGACTGGCGGAGGCCGGTGGCCGCGCCGGTCGGGCTGGAGGTCGCTCCCTCGGAGGTCGGCGTCGCCCGCGCGCTGGTCGGGCTGGTCACCGACGCGGAACGCCGGCGCAGCGTGCGCGGCGTGGCCCCGGCCGCCCCGACGTTCCGCCTCTCGGAGCTGCGATCGCGCCTGCTGAAGGAGCGGACGTTCGAGGATCCGAGCCGTCTGCTCGGCCGCCTGAAGCGCAAGGGCCTGATCGAGGAGCTGCCGGTCGGCGCCGGCGACAAGCTCTACCGGGTCCCCTTCCCGGACGAACTGCGGCAGCTGCTCCTCGGGGAAGCCGCCCGCACCGACAGCGCGGAGGTCGCCGGGCCGGCCCTCGCCCCGGACGAGGAGGCCGAGATCCGCGCGATGGACTCCGAGTTCCTGGAACGCCTGCGGACGGTCGTCGCCCGTCGCCTGGACGCAACGCTGCGGTTCGGCGAGGAGTTCGACGTCACCCGCCTCGCCCGGTACCTCCGGGACCTGTTCGGCGAGGAGCTCTACTTCGACTCCCTCATCGCGCTCCTGCAGCAGTACGCCCTCGCCGACGCGCCCCTGCTCGCGCCGACCGGCCGGGTCACCGGTGCGACCGGCTTCAACCTCGCCCTTTTCGGCCCGCCCGGCACCGGTAAGACGTTCTCGATCGACGACCTCGTCCGGGGCAACCCGCGGAGCGGTGTGCCGGGTCACGGCCTTCCCGGACGGAACCGCTACTGCGGCGGGATCACGCCGGCCCAGTTCCTTCGCGTCGGCGCCTCGTACACCGGGCGGACGTTCAATTTCATCGTCCCCGAGTTCAATGACTGGTTCAAGTACCGCGGCATGGTCGAGCCGCTGAAGCTCGTGATGGAGCAGCGGGAAGTGAAGTGGGAAACGACGTTCGGCACCGTCGGGCCCTACACCTTCCGCTCGTTCTTCTCGGTGAACTACAACGTTCGGACGGGCTTCGGCGACGACTACTGGACGACGATCGCGGACCCGAACTTCGCCGCGCTGGAGGACCGGATGCTGCTGCGGTTCCACCCGATGACCCCGAGCCGGTTCCGCGCCGTGGAGCGGAGCGCGGAACGCCTGGAGCTCGGGGAGCTCGGCTTCGACCTCGGCGAGTCGATCCGCGACCACCTCACGCTGGTGCACGCCATCGAGACGGGGCACCCGCTCGTCGCCCGCCGCTTCCGCCGCCGCGCGGTGCGCCTGGAGCGCCCGCTCTACGACCGTCTCCGCGCGGTCTCCGAGAAGGGGCTGGTGGGGGCCGAGGTGCCTCGGTTCTCGCCGCGGCTGAAGAGCCGCGCCGTCCGGCTCGCGGCCGCTTCCGCGCTGCTGACGTACTTCCGCGACCCGACCGACGCGGGCATCGGGATCGGGCCCCGGGAGACGGAGCTGGCCGCCGACTTCTACGCCGAGGAGATCCGTGCCCGGCAGGGCCGAAGAGGGTCCGCCGCCGCGTAAGCGGAGCCGGCCGCCGACGTTCCGTCGCCCGGCGGCGGAGCTCGTCGCGCGCGCCGCCCGCTCCGCGGTTCGAGGAGGGCGGGCGTCGTTCCCCTCGCTCGTCGCGTTCCGCTCCGCGGTGCTGGAGGGGCTCCGCCACGAGGAGCCGATGGCGGCGATCGGCGGGCCCCGCCTCCGTCGACTGCTGGTCGACGTCCCCGGCGTGAAGCTGACGGTGCACTACACGGAGTGGCCGGAAGCGCCGCTCCCGGAACGATGCCCCGTCTGCGGGGAGAAGCTCGTGCCCGTGCGGAACCGGACGCTCACCGGCGAGACCGTCGTGCTGGGACGCCGGTGCCTGCGCTGCGACTACTGGACCCACGGTGCCCGGCGCGTGCCGGTCCGCTACATCGTCTCGCGAGGGCCGGCGCGACGCCGGACCGGGGCCTAGTCCCGGCCGCGGCGGCCCACCGGTGCCGGCGGCACGTAGGCGGAGGGCGGCCCGGGCGGGCCCGACCGCCGCGACCGTTCGGCGAAGAAGAGGGCGACGGACGCCACCGCCCCCCCGACCAGAAGGCCGAGCGCGAACGACGGCCCGAAGCCACCGCCGAACAGGGAGGACGACGAGCTCCGGCTACCGGCTACCGGAACATCATCGAACGCGGAGCTCACCGCGTCGCCGGCCCGATCGACCGCGACCACGGTGATGTTGTAGCTGCCGGCGCGAGCGTACGAGTGGTTCACCTCGAGTCCCTCCGCGCTCGAGCCGTCGCCGAACGTCCAGTACGCGGTGTACGGCATCGTCCCCCCGCTCGGTTTCGCCGAGAAGAGGAAGTTCGTCCCGACCTGCGGGCTCGTGCTCGCCGGCGTCACGGCGAACGTCGCGATCAGTTCTGGGTTCACTGTGATCGAGAGCGGCGAAGCTGAGCTGGAGATCCCGAGCCGGTCGGTGAACGAGTAGGTCACCGGGTAGGTCCCGGGGTCGGCCCAGGCGTGGTCGGCCGTGGCGGTGGTCGCCTGATCCCCGTCGCCGAACGACCACAGACTGCTCCCGGGGCGCGCCCCGCCGGTGATGTTCGCGGAGAGCGTGAGCGGCAGATCGACATCCGTGACGGTCGCCGGCGACACACTGATCTTGGCGCTGGGAAGCGGCGTCACCGTGATCACCGTCGCGTTCACCGCGTCTCCCCCACCCGCGTCGGTCGCGGTCACGGAGACGACGAACAGCCCGGAAGCCGGGTAGGCGTAGGAGACCGAGGGACCCGTCGCGGCGAGGCCGTTGCCGAAGCTCCAGGTGTAGGAGTACGGCCCGGTCCCACCGTGCGCGGTCGC
>JASHTI010000057.1 GCA_030040625.1 Thermoplasmata archaeon | reverse complement strand
GCGAGCGTCGGCGCGCCCGTCGACCTCGCCGCGGCCGGCGCGAGCCTCGCCGCCGTGCGGGAAAAGCGCGACGCGATCGTCGCGGCGACGCTCCGCGCCCCGGCGGTCCTGGGGAACCCGCGTGTTCCGACGGCCGCGGAGATCCGCGGGCTGCTCGACACGCTGCTCGGCGCGGCGCCGGCGCGCTAGCGGGACGGAGCGGCGGCCGCCTTCGTCGGGGGCGTCGGCGCCGCCGGGCCGTCCCGGCTCGGCGCCTCGACGGCGCGGTTGATCGCGATCTCGGCGAGGTCGGTCGCGTACAGCGCCGAGCGCTCGAGGCTCTCGAGAACGTAGGCGACGCCGACCGCCAGGCGGCCGCGCTTCGAGGCGATCTCCCGCAGGATGTGCTCCCGCTCCTTCGTCAGCTGATCGGTGGTGTCGATCACCGCGTTCGCCTTGGCGATGTCCCGCTCGTCCAGGCTGTCCAGCGCATCGGCGAGGCACGTCGCCGCGCGGCCCGACATCCGCTCGAGCTCCGCGACGATCCTCTCGGGCGTCGGCTCGGAGCCGAGCATCTCGACGGTCTCGGAGATGCGCACCGCGTGGTCCGCGATCCGCTCGAGGATGCGGGACGCCAGGAGGTACGTCGAGCACTCCGGTAGCGTGAGGTCGAGGCTCGCCAGGATGCGCGCGTCGCGCAGCGCGCTCGTCACCTGCTTCTCCAGGAACCAATGGAGGCGGTCGACCTCCCAGTCGCGCTCGACGACATCGCGCGCGATCGAGACGTCCCGGCCGCGGAACGCCGCCATGGCGTCCGCCTGCATCGCCCGGACCATCTGGTGCATCCGCCGCACGATCGACGGGATCGGCAGCGGGTTCGCCCCGACGACGTCCTGCAGGATCACCGACTCGGCGGTCTCCTCCAGGATCTCCGGCCCGATCATGCGTTGGGCGAAGCTCCGGACGATCTCGCGGGTCCGCGCGCTCATGCGGCCGGAGGTCCGGACCTCGAGGAGCGGGTAGCCGGCGATGTACTCCGCGATCAGCCGCCGGAACAGGTGCTCCTCGTCGTCGTCGTTCGCGACCTCGACCGTCCGGCGCAGCGCCTCCGCCGGCGTCGCCGAGGCCGGATAGACGGTCAACGAGCCGTCGGCGCGGGGCGTGAACAGCAGGACGTCCCCGGCTCCCAGCCCCCGGGCGAGGACCCAGGTCTTCGGCAGCGAGACGATGAACGTCGAGCCGCCGGTCTTCTGGATGCGCCGGCCGTGGAAGCCGCCGCTCGTGCGCGCGGTCGTGAGCGCCACGACCTACTGTCTTCTATATAGCCGTCGGGCCGGCGCGTCCGACTCCGTGCCCGGGGCCGCTCTCGCGCGGCGCCGGGGACGCCCCTAAAGAGCGGCCGGCGGCGTTGCCGCCGCTCCATGGGATCGGCCCCGCGGGCGCGTCTCCACTTCGATGGGCGGAGCGTGGAGGCCGTCGAGGGGGAGCCGCTCCTCCGGGCGCTCGGGCGGCGCGGTTGGCCCGCGCTGGTCCGGTCGGTCCGCTACCACCGACCCCGGGGACCGTTCTGCGGCGTCGGGGACTGTACCGGATGCCTCGTCCGCTACCAGGGGGTCCCGAACCGGCGGGCGTGCCGGGAACCGGTGCGTGACGGGGCGGTCGGAGGCAGCGAGAACTCCTGGCCCTCCGCGCGTTTCGATCTCTTCGGGGTCATCGACCGGCTTCTGCCCAACGGCTTCGACACCGTCCACGGCCTGCGACGGCCGGCGGCTTTCCGCGGGCTCTACCAGTGGGCGGTACGCCGGCTCGCCGGTTACGGCCGGCCCCCGGATCCCCCGCGGCAAGCGCCCCCGCCGGCCCGGACCGTCGCGACGGACGTCGCGATCGTCGGCGCCGGTCGGTCCGGCCGGGCCGCGGCGGGGGCGCTGGCGTCGGTCGGTCTCCGCGCTCTGGTGCTGGAGCGTCGGAGCGCTTCTGAGATCGGGGAGATCGCCGGTGCGCAACTGCTCGCCGGGGCGACCGTGACGGTCCTTGCGGCGCCGGCCCCCGGCGCTCGAGCGCCGTTCACGCTCCTCGGCTTCGGCGCCGAGGGGGGCGGCCTCCTCGTCCGGGCCGATGCGGTCGTCGTGGCGACCGGTGGCTACGACGCCGGCCTCCTGTTCGAGGGCTCCGACCGGCCGGGCGTGGTCACGGCGGACCTGACGCTCTCCGATCTCGAGCTGCCGCTCGGACCGTCGGTCGTCGTCGGAGACGGCGTGCGGGCCCGCGCCGTCATCGACCGGCACGGTCGCTCCGTCGAGGCGATCGTCGCGTTCGGGGAGATCGGGCCCGACCTCGTCCGGGCCGCGGCCGACGAGGGGATCGGCCTCTATCCTCGCAGTCGGGTCGTCCGCGCCGTCGGGCACGGCCACCTCCGCGCGATCGAGCTCGCGCGCCGGGACGGCGGCGGCCGGTTCCGTCTCCCGTGCCGATCGCTCATCCTCGCGCACCGGCGCCTGCCGAGCGCGCAGCTCCTCTTCCAGGCCGGGGCCGCCCGCCACTGGCGGGAGGCGCCGGGGGCGTACTTCCCGACGATCGATGCCGCCGGACGGACGTCCGTGCCCGGCCTCTACGCCGTCGGGGCGGCCGCCGCGCCGCCGGAGGCGGGAGCTCCGGAGCCGACGGCGCTCGCGGTG
>JASHTI010000056.1 GCA_030040625.1 Thermoplasmata archaeon | reverse complement strand
GTTCACGGAGAGCGGGCTCGGGGCCGGAGTGACGTGGTATGTGAACGTGACGGGGACGGCGACGGCGGAGCTGTCGGGGACGGGGAGCAGCCTATCGACGGAGCTGCCGATCGGGAGCTACAGCTACACGGTGGGGGTGTCGAACCGGAGCTACGCGGCGACGGGCGGCGCGTTCGGCGTGAGCAGCGGGGCGGTGGTGGTGGACGTGACGTTCACGCTGGAGAGCTACACGGTGACGTTCACGGAGACGGGGCTGTCGAGCAAGCAGCTGGCGAAGGACGGCTGGACGGTGTCGCTCGGCGGGCAGACCGTGACGAGCCACACGGCGACGATCGTCTTCCACGGCTTCGAGAACGGGACGTATCTGATCCTGATCCAGGGCCCGAACGGCGAGGTGAACAATCACCTCGGCGACACTCAGGTCCTCCGGGGGACGACGGGCGTCACGATCGCCTTCTCGAAGGGGAAGACGGTGACGCTGACGTTCGCCGAGAAGGGGTTGGCCAAGGGGAGCTCTTGGTGCGTGGCCGTGAACAGCGCGGAGCTCTGCCCGACGGGCACGAGCGCGAAGTTCGCGGGGATCAACCCCGGGGTCTATCAGTACGTGGTCGTGAGCCCGACCAAGGGCCAGACGATCACGGTGACGGAGGGTAAGACGGCGCTGAGCGCGCCGGGCGGCTCCGTGACGATCTCCAAGAGCACGAAGCTGACGGTGACGTACCTGTATGCCTACGCCGTGACGTTCACGGAGAGCGGGCTCACGGGGGGCACCTGGTCGGTGACGATCAAGGGGGCGACGGAGACGGCCGCGTACAACGCGCCGATCGTCTTCGAGCTGGGGAACGGGAGCTACAGCTACAAGATCGGGGCGGAGACGGGCTACAAGTCGGTCGGCGCGCCGAAGAAGGCGGACGTGGTCGGTGCGGCGGCGGCGGTGGCGGTGACGTTCTCGCCGAAGGGGCACGTGGCGGCGGTCGGGGCGAGCGGCGTGGCGGTGCCGCGGACGCTCGCCGGGGCCGTGCGGTACGGCGGGCTCGCATGGGTGGTCGCGGTCGAGGGGCTGGTGGCGGCGCTCGGTCTGACGCTGCTCCTCGCCTTCCGCCGCGGCGGCGCCCCGGGGGAGCGGTAGAGGGTCGCCCGGGGAGCCGCGGGCCGGTCCGGGGCGATGCTCCCGATCGGTCGGGGGTGCGGGCGGCGTTCGCCCGCACCCGAACCACTTCCCCAGGTTTTCCGCCGGTGGGCGGCGGGTAACCGCCCCGAAAGCCGTTTAGTAGGCCGGCGGGGCTCCCAAACCGCGAGGGGGGCCCGATGTACGACATGTACCAGGAGCGGATCCTCCAGCACTACCGCTCGCCGAAGAACTTCGGGCCGCTCGACGGGGCCCAGTGGACGGGGGAGGAGTCGAACCCGCTCTGCGGCGACCACATCACGGTCCGGCTGAAGGTCGCCCCGGATTCCTCGCACATCGAGGCCGTCCGGTTCGAAGGGGACGGCTGCGCGATCAGCGTCGCGAGCGCCTCGATGCTCACCGAGGCGCTGGAAGGACGGACCCTGGCGGAGGCGAAGGCGTTGACCCGGGACGACCTCCTGGGCCGCCTCGGCATCCCGCTCTCCCCGGCCCGCCTGAAGTGCGCGCTCACCGGCTTCGTCGCGCTGGGCCGGGCCCTCCACCCGGAAGCGGCGGCGAAGGCGGGGAGCTAGCGCGGGGGCGCCCCCGGGGCTGATGATCGTCGTCGACGCCGACACGTGCGTCCTCTGCGGCCTCTGCACGGGCGTCTGCCCCCCGAACGCCCTCGAGCTGACCCCGACCCGCCTCGAGGTTCGGACGAATTGCACCGACTGCGGCTGGTGCGTCCCGTACTGCCCGGTCGGCGCGATCTCCGGGGGCCGGCCGATCCGGGGCCGCCGTTCGCCTGCGCCGGAGCGCCCCGATGCCTGAGCGCCGGCCCCGGGTCCTGCTCGTCGACCCGTACGTCGCGCGCCAGGACCCGATGGAACGGAAGTTCGTCGAGCTGTACCCATCGCTCGGGCTGCTCACCCTCGGCGCCTACCTGCGCGGCGCCGGGATCGACGTCGCGATGGCGGACCTCACCTTCGAGCGGGACGCGCGGCCGGTCGAGCGGGCGCTCCGGAGCTTCCGGCCCGACCTCGTCGGCGTCCACACCAAGACCCTCACCCACGACCGGGCCGTGGAGGTCGCCCAGCTCGCGCGCGCCGCCGGGGTCCCGAGCGTTGCCGGCGGCCCGGACTCCGCGACGCGCACGGGGCTCTACCTCGCCGAGGGATTCGACGCGGTGGTCCCCGCCGAGGGGGAGCCGACGCTCGTCGACCTCGCCCATCGGGCGCGGGCCGGCGCGCCGCTGAGCGGCGTCCCGGGCGCGGTCACCGCGGGGCCCCAAGGACCGATCCGGGGCGGCCCCCGGCCGTTCTTGCGAGACCTCGACCAGCTCCCGCTGCCGGCGTGGGACCTGGTCGACATGGGGCGGTACCTGGGCGCGTGGGAGCGCGCGACCGGGGAGCGACGGGCCGCCGTCCTCACCTCGCGCGGCTGCCCGTTCGACTGCTCCTGGTGCTCCAAACCGACGTTCGGCCGGTCGTTCCGGCAGCAGTCGCCGGAGCGGGTCCTCGCCGAGCTGCGGGCGCTCAAGGAGCGCTACCGGGTGAACTACGTCCGATTCTGCGACGACGTCTTCGGGATCCACCGGCCCTGGATCCAGCGGCTGCTCGACGGCATGCTCGAGGAGCAGCTCGGGCTCCGCTTCGAGTGCCTGGCCCGCGTCGACCTGCTCAAGCCGGACCTGCTCGCGAAGATGCGCGCGGCCGGCCTGGCGCGCGTCTACGTCGGCGTCGAGAGCGGCAGCCAGAAGATGCTCGACCTGATGAACCGCGGCACCACGCTCGCCCAGGTCGAGCGGACCGCCCAAGCGCTGCGCGACGCGGGGGTCCGCCAGTTCTGGTTCCTGATGCTCGGCTACCCCGGGGAGACCGCCGAGGACATCGAGGCGACGCTCCAGCTGTTCCGCCGGTTCAGTCCCGAGGAGTACTCCGTCTCGATCGCGGTGCCGATCCCCGGGACCCGGTTCCATGAAAAGGTCCGCGCGCGGCTCACGGGGGTGGCCCGGCGGACCCGCGGCTCGGGCGGCGGGGCCCTCCTCTTCGAGGCGGCCTACCCGGAGTCGTTCTACCGTTGGGAGCAGCACCGGTTCGCGCTCGCGGCGGCGCTCGGGCGGGCGCGGGGGCGGCTGTCGCCCCGGGTCGTCGAGCGGATCGGACGGGCCGCCGATGGCTTCCACCGGCGGGTCGCCGCGCCGCTGCTCGTGCCGGAGCGCCGACGCGGCGCGCGGCGCCCCTAGCGGCTCTCGGCGCGCCCGTGGAGCGGGCAGGGGCGCTTCAGTCGGCAGAGCCGGCACTTCTCCGGTTTCACCGGCGGG
>JASHTI010000055.1 GCA_030040625.1 Thermoplasmata archaeon | reverse complement strand
CGGAGCGGACGCTCCCTCGCTCGGCCTCGAGGCGGCTCCCGGCGGCGCGGCCGGCGGGGTGACCTCGGGCAGGGCGCGTACCTCCTCGGACTCGCGCGACTCCCGGGCGAGGGTCGCGAGCTCCGCGCGGAGCTCGCGAACGCTGCTGAGCGCGCCGTCGAGCCGACCCTCGGTCAGGTGCCGGCGCGCGTCGCTGTGGAGCCGGCGGGCGGCGCGGACGCGCGGAGGGTGGGCCGGATGGGCGTCCAGCGTCGCCGCGTGGCGGGCGAGCTCCTGCTCGAGCGCCGGTGGGATCGCCTCGTGCAGCGCCATCAGTGCCTCCGCCGCCGCCTGTGCGACCGTATCAAGTTCACGCTCTCCGGACGGGTTCGTCGCGAGACTCTCCCTCAGCGCGGTGAGGCGCTCGGACCGGCGGTCCGTCGGAAGGCCGAGGTCCTCCGCCTCCTCCCGGAGGGCGGTCACCTGGTGGAGGAGCGCCTGGAGCCCCCGCCAGTGTGCCTCGATCCGGTCCAGGCGGCGCTCCGCGGCGAGGAGGCCCGCGACGGAGGTCGCGGGATCGCCGGCGACCAGCCGCTCCGCGAGCGAGGCGAGCTCCTCGTCCTGCGCCAGGTGGAGGCCGGACGCTTCGAGCTCCCGCCCGCGGCTCTGCAGGTCGGTGAGGTGCCGGTTCAACAGCTCCTCGGTCTCGCGCTCCAGGCGTCCGTGCGCCGAGCGGAGGACCTGCTGCGCATCGGCGGCGCGGCCGGCCGCCTCGTTGAGCGCCGCCTCGCAGAGCTCGCCGGTGACGTCGGGGGCGTCGCGGTCGATCGTGCGGAGGAGTTCGGTCCTCTCTTCCAAGCCGCGGGCCAGCGAGGCGGTGACCTCCGAGCCGGGGCCCGGCTCCCGGCGGCGGGGCGGCAGCTCCGGCAGGACCGGCGTCGATTCGACGCCGTCCGGCTCGGTCGCGACCTCGGGCAGCGGGCCCGCGAGCGCGGCGTACAGCGCCGAGGGGAAGCCGCACCGGGGACAGTGAGTGACGGACGCGGAGAGCGGCCCGGAACAGACCCGACAGTTGCCGGCCAACCGATCTCCCCCAATCCGCCACGGAGTACGGGACTTTAGCCCTTGACGGCCGGCGCGGCGCTCACCCGCCGGAGAACGTCGGGACGATGACGAGCCGTCGCCCCGGCGCGACCGGGGTGTCCAGCGGGACCGAGCGACCGTCGATCAGCACGGCCGCTCCTTCCGGCGACTCGCCCGCCGCCCGGACCAGTTCCTTGACGAGCGTTCCGGGAGCGACGCGGTGACGGTGGACCGTGGAACGGCCGGCGCGCGCGACCTCGACCTCGACCTCCAGGGCGCCGGAGGCGCTGAGGGGGAGAGGCTCCGGCGGAGGGGTCGAGCCCCCCGCGCCCTTTGAACTCCCGCGATGCATACGCATCACCAGATCTCGAATCTGGCGCCTTGGCCGAGCTAGGCTACCTCAGCACCCGACGGGGTGACTCCGGCCCTCCTTTAGTTGTTTTGCGAGCACGGCGACCGGTGCCGGAGCGCCGTCCCGACGTGCGCCCCCGGCGCAGCGTCGCCGCCTCGGGTCGCGGCGGCCGGCCCTCGGCGGCGGCCCCGCCGCTCCGGCGAAGATTCTTGAACCCCCCCCGACCATCCATCACCGCCGGGCCCTCGCCGGTGGCCCGCGCTCCCCAGGGACGCACGTGGCAGAGGGCGAAACCGCACAGCGAGGCGCCGACACTCGCGTCTCGTTCGGCAGCGACGAGCTGGACCAGATGCTCGCCGGCGGACTCATGCCGCGGCGCCCGTACCTCATCGTCGGCCCGTCCGGCGTCGGCAAGACCACGCTCGCCCTCCAGTTCCTCTGCGAGGGGGTCCGGCGCGGCGAGCGGTGCCTGTACGTCACCGTCGAGGACCCACCGAACGAGGTCCGCTTGAACCACCCGGCGCTCCGCCCGGAGCTCGACCGCGTGGACGTCTTCGACGCGATCCCGGACGTCATGCGCTACGAGCACACCCCGTTCAAGGACATCGCGGCCGTCCGGCACGTCGTCCCGTTCAGCGACATCCCCGAGTCGATCCGCCAGACGCCGGAACTGACGAGCGTCGAGGTGACCGGTGCGGCGCTCGAGCAGATGCTCCGCTCGGAGGTGCAGAAGCACGGCTACCGGCGGCTGGTCGTCGACTCGCTCACCGCGCTGCAGTACTTCTGCATGAAGGGCTACGACCCGATGATCGGGGCGCAGACGTTCCTGCGCTTCCTCACCGAGCTGAGGGTGACGAGCCTCCTCACCGTGGAGGCCCCGCTCGAGGACGTCGAGAGCACCGAGCGGATGCTCGCGCGGGGCGAGATCCGGCTCTTCCGCTGGGAGCTCGAGGGGGCGACCGTACGAGCGATCGGGGTCGAGAAGTTCCGCGGGAGCGCGCACGACGTCCGACTCCATCCGTACCGGATCGGCCCGCGGGGGCTCGACGTGCAGATCGCCTCCACGATCTCTCGGGACACGCGCCGCATCGTCCCTCCCGCGATCGAGGTCGCGCTCCAGCCGGAACCGCCGGCGCCCTCGGTGTCGGTCGCCGAGGCGCCCGAGCCGCTCGCGGTCCAGATCCAGGATCTCCTCGCCGTCGGCGTCGACCTCTCCCCGCTCCGAACGGAGCTGCTCGCGGCCGTGGACGCAGCGCGGGGGAGCCGACGCGCGGAGCTCCAAGCGCGGCTCGCCCGGCTCTCCGCCCTGGCCCTGGCCCTGACGCCGCCCGGTCCGGCCCCCGGGCCGGAGAGCGCCGTTCCACCGGCGGCGCGCGCGGCGTGGCACCGGCTCCTCACCCGGGTCGACCGTGCGAGGGGCGGGGTCCCTCCGCTGAAGGTCGGTGCTCCCGAGGCGTCGCTCCGCGAGCTCGAAGGGATCCTGACCGCGGTGCCCGCCCCGGCGCCGGCCCCGGCTCCTACCCCTCCCGCCGCGCGTCCGGCGCCTCCCCCGCCGGCCCCAGCGGCGATGGCCGCGCCCGAGCCCCCCTCACCACCGACCACGCCCAGCCCGGCACCGTCCGTCGCGCCGACGGCCGCGCCCCGTCGTCCGCGGGCGACCCCGGCGGTTCGGCTCGCCGAGCCGCCCCCGCTACCGACCGTTCTCAGGCTCCCGACCGACGAGGCGGGGGCCACGCCGAAGCCCCCTGCCTCCGCTCCTGCCGCGCCCGCGGCGCCGACGAGGACGACCTCCGCGAAGCCGGCGGCCGTCCGACGTACGCGTCGGAGCCCCGCGCCGAAGCGTGTCGCCACCTCGCCGGCCCCCGAGGGTACGGTTCCGGACGCCGCGACCGCGGGGGCGGAGGCGGCCGAGACGAAACCGCGGCGGCGCACCGTCCGCCGGAAGAAGGCGCCGCCCGTCGTCTCCTCCGCGCCCGTGAGCCCACCCGCCGAGGCCCCCGAGGCGCCGCCGACGCCCGCGCTGCCGACGGTGAGCGCGACGACCCCCGGCGCCCCCGAGGGAGCATGAGCGCGCCGCCGGAGAGCCTGCCGTCGCGCGTCTCGATCGGCGTCGCCGGCCTCGATCGGATGCTCGGCGGTGGCGTGATCCCGGGGCGTCCGTACCTGGTCATCGGGGGCAACGGGGCCGGGAAGACGCTCCTGTCGCTGAGCTTCCTGCTCGAAGGGATCCGTCGCCGCGAGGAAGTGCTGTTCGTCGCGGCGGACGAGCCGCCTTCGGAGATCGTCGAGAACGTCCGCGCCTTCGGCTGGGACCTCTCGAAGATCCAGACCCTGGACGCCAACCCGGGGGCCCGCGGCTTCCGCCGCGGCGCCGGGATCCAGCAGATCCGCTCGATGAACGATCTGAAGACGATGGGCGCGATCGCCGACGAGTCGGCGCGCGCGACCCACGACCCCGAGGGGGTCTCCATCCAGTCGATCCACCTCAAGCTCCGCCAGCAGATGTCCGACCGACCGTTCCGCCGCGTCGTCGTCGACTCGATGACCTCGGTCCGCCGGTTCGCCGTCCGCGGCGCCGCCGACATGCAGGCGGAGCGGACGGAGATCCAGTCGCTGCTCCGCTTCCTCGCCGAGCGGGGCGTGACGACGCTGATCACCTCGGTCCCCTCCGACCCCGGCGTCCTGACGCCGGAGGAGATCCTGACGCGCGGAGAGATCCTGCTGACCCGCAAGTGGATCGGCGATCGCTCGGTGCGCCAGGTCAAGGTCGTCCGGATGCGCGGGTGCGCCCACGATCCGGAGCGCCGGCCGTTCGCGATCTCCCCCCAGGGGCTCGTCGTCGGCTGACGGACGGCTACGCGGCGGCGAGGACCCGCGCGACCTTCCGCGGCGCGGCCGCGGTCCGCAGCGCGGGCTCGACGTAGACGCTCACGGCCCAGTCGGACGGCGGACGGATCGCGAACGACCGCCACGGCGCGGGCGCGCGGAACGGGTAGGTGACCCGCGCCCCGTCCAGGACGCCGACGGTCCCCCAGTCCTCCGCCGCGTCCCCGCGGGCGACCAGACCGGCGACGTCGACGAGCGCCGACCCGCGCGCGCCCCCGAGCGCCTCGGCGAGATCGTCCTCCAGCGCCCGGCGCTCCGCCGGACGGGCGACCCAGCGCCCCCACCGGCGCCGGTCCGGCGCGGGGATAGACGGCACCGCGAAGACCCGCTTGTAGAGGCGTCGGGCGAGCAGCCGCTCGACGAGCGCCGCGGCGGTCCGGCCGGCGTCCCGGAGCCGGACGAGCAGCTCGCCGTCGGTGAGGGCGAACCAGCCGGCGGCGCCGTCCGGGTAGCCGTCGGACCGCTCGACCGCGGCCTGGGCCATCATCTCGGCGGCCCGGACCGTCTTATGGTAGTACACCGTGGAATACATCAACGCCCGGCCGACCGCGAACCCTTCGACCGCGCTCCGGCCCTTCTCCGCGAAGACGATGCGTCGGTCGCGGGCCCGCAGCGTGTCGAACAGGCGGACCGCGTCGATCGCCCCGTGGGCGACCCCCGTGTAGTGCGCGTCGCGCTGGAGGTAGTCGAGCCGGTCGGCGTCGATCGCTCCGTGCAGGATGCTTCCGGGCAGCGGCGCGCGGGCCGAGGGCCGCTGCGGGTCGATGAGGTCGGCGACCACCCGCGGCTCCAGGCCGAACCGCTCCAGGACCGCGGGCACCGCGGCCGAGCGTGCCGGCCAGAGCGGGTCGTTCCCCTCGACCCGCCGACGGGACAGGCGCTCATGCCGCGCTCCCGTCACCTCCCGCAACGGCATGTCCAGGGTGTGGGAGAACGGCGGGTGACCGAGATCGTGGAGCAGCGCTCCGGCCCGCACGTGCTCGGCGGTCCGGTCGTCGAGCCCCAGACGGCGGGCCATCTGGTCGGCCGCCCAGAAGGTCCCCAGCGAGTGCTCGAGCCGCGTGTGGTTCGCGCCCGGAAAGACGAGGTGCGCGAAACCGGTCTGGCGGATCCCCCACAGCCGCTGGAACTCCGGGGTCCCCAGGAGGGCGAGCGCCGCGCCGTCGAGCCCGACCGGACCATGTACCGGGTCGAAGATCGTCTTGCCCGCTCGGGACGGGGGCGAGCGGGACGGCCGCACGCCCGCCGGAGGCGCCTCGCGGGATAACGGGACCGGAGCCGGGGAACGGTGACGGCGCGGCACCGGTCGGCCCGCCGGCCCGCGCCCTCTCGGGCCGAACGTATTTATCGCGTCGCGCGGCTTTTCCGCCGTCCATGGCCGCAGGGGTGCACGCCGGCCATCGGGCGACGCCGATCGAGGAGGTGCGCGCCCGCTTCCGCGCCGTCGAGGAGGCGGAGCCCGGCCGCGACCGCGGGCGGTACGTCGAGGCGCTCAAGGCGTTCCTCGCCACCGCCGAACGGCACGCCGACGCGATCGCCTCCGAGGGGCGGGACGTCGCTCCGCTGCTCGACGAGGCGGCGATGGCGTTCTACCGCGCCTCGCACCCCGCGCTCGCCGAGCGGGCGGTCGAACTCGGGCTCCGGCTGAGCCCCGGGACCTCGAGCCTGCTGCACCACAAGGCGCTCGTGCTGCTTGCGCTCAACCGCGACCTCCCCGAGGTCGTTCGCCTCGTCGACGAGGCGCTCGAGGCGAACCCGAACGACCGGGGCCTGTGGGCGACGAGGGGGGACGCGCTGCGTCTTCTCGGGCGCGCCGAGGACGCCGCCGACGCCTACGTCCGGGCCCAGGAGCTCGACCTCACCTCCTCCGAGAGCGTCGATCGGGCGCTGAAGCTCGTTCCGCATCACCCGCGCGCGCTCCGGCTCAAGGTCGAGATCGCGCGTGCCCACGGCGGGGACCTCCCCGCGCTGGCGGCCGTCGAGGAGCTGCTCGGGAAGAACCCCGGGGACGGCGATCTCCAGCTCTCCCGGGCGGAGCTCCTCGCCTCGGTCGGCCGTCGGGAGGAGGCGTTGACCGCCCTGCGGCAGCTCGCCTACCCCGGGCACGAGTCGACCCGGCTGTTGGAGATGCGCCTGCTGTTCGACCTCGGCCGGGGCGCCGAAGCGATCCCGATCGCCCGCGGGCTCGTGACCGGTGATGAGCCACCGAGTCCCGCGGCCCTCGAGGAGATCGCCAAGCGCGCCGGCGCGTCCGAGGCCGAGCTGGCCATCGCCGCCCGCCAGCGGCTCGCGACGATCGATCCCCGGAACATCCAGAACCTCCTCGATCTGAGGCTCCTCGCCGAGGGCCTGGGCCACGCCGACCTCGCGCTCGCGGCGTGCCGCGGGGTCCTTGCGGCCGACCCGGAGAACCTCGAGGCGATGCGCGGGCTCGCGGAGCTCGAGGCCGCGAGCGGCCACGCCGCGGAGGCGCTCGTCGCCTACCGGACGCTGGCCGAACGGCACCCGCACGCCGTCGGGGAGCTGCGTAAGGCGCTCGCGGTCGCCCGGAGCGCCGAGCGCCCGGACGAGGTTCGCGCCTTCGCGGAAGCGATCGTCGCGGTGGAGCCGAGCGACGCGGAGGCGCGCACCGCGCTCGCCGAGGCGCTCGCCGCGAGCGGCGACGCCGCCGGCGCCCTCGAGGAGTTCGACACGCTGCTCAAGGCCCATCCGGGCGACGTACCGGTCCTGCTCGCCAAGCGGGAGCTGCTGAGCGCGACCGACGACCGGGCCGCGCTGGCGCCGGTGCTCGACGAGCTGTTCCGGCTCGACCCGACCCGGACGGACGTCGCCGTGGAGCGCGGCCACCTCCATCTCGCGAACGCCTACGAGCTGGCGGAAGGCTCGGCCGAGAGGGCCGCGGAGGCGCGGGCGGCGCTGGTCGCCTACGAGCGGTCCTCCTCCGACCCGGCGGCGGCGGACGTGAGCCTCCTCGGCATCGCGCGCGCGGCGCGGCTCGTCGACGACTCCGAGCGGGCCGTCGGCGCCTACGGCGCGTTCCTCGTAAAGCCGGAGCACGCCAATCGCCTGGACGTCCGCAAGGAGCGGGCCCACGCCCTGCGCGAGGCCGGGCGGCTTCCCGAGGCGTCGCAGGAGTACGAGCGCGCGCTGGCGGGCGGCCTCGAGGACGCCGACCTACTGTGGGGGGCCGCCGACACGCTCGCCCGGCTCGGCCAGTCGGCCGCCGCGCTCCGCTACCTCGACCTGCTGCTCCGCCGGGAGCCGGCGGAGCCGCTGTTCCATCGCCGCCGCGGCCAGCTGCTCCTCGCCGCCGGGCGTCGCGAGGAGGCGCTCGCGGCGCTCCAGCGAGCGGTACAGGGCGCGGACCGGGACCCCCAGGCGTTCTTCGAGGTCGCCGAGGCGCTTCGGTCGCAGGGGGCGTACCCGGACGCGATCGGCTACTACCAGCGGGGGCTCGCGCTCGAGCCTCGGAACCGGCACGGCCGTCTCGCCCTCGCCGAGACCCTGCTGCTCGCGGGCCGGTACTCCGAGGTCCTCGCGCTCGTCGACCCGCTGCTCAAGGAGGATCCGAACGACCTCGCCGCGTGGAAGGCCCGGGCCGACGGCTGGCGGGCCCTCGGTCGCTCCGCCGAGGTCCTCTACTCGCTCGAAGCGATCCTCCTCCTCGACCCGGACTCGCCGGCGGCGCTGCTGGAGATGTACCGGCTCCGCCGCGAGCGGGGCGAGCCGAAGGAGGCGTACGACGCGCTCGACCACCTGCTGCGCTCCGGCGCCCCCGAGGGGCAGGAGGCGGCCCTCCAGCTCGAGCTCGGGGACCTCGCCTCGACGATCGGCCTCCCCGACGCGGCGAACGCCGCCTACGAGCGGGCGTCGACGATCGACCCGGCGATGCGGGTCGAGATCGCCATCCGCCGGGCCCGGCTCCGCCAGACGGCCGGACGACCGGACCTCGCCCTGGAGATCCTGAACCAGAGTCTCGGCGCCGGCGAGCCGCCGGCGTCGCCGAACGTCGCTGCGACGCTCCTGCGCGCGGAGCTGCTGAGCGCGCTGGAGCGGCCGGCGGAGGCGCGGGCCGCCTACGAGGAGGTCCGCCGCCGGGAGCCGAAGTCCCCGACCGCCGCCGCGGGGATCGCGCGCTCGATGATCGCCGAGGGACGGCACGCCGACGCCGTCGCCTTCCTGGACGAGGCGCTCCCGCCGCTGCCGCCGGAGGACGCCGCGTTCCTGCTCCTCGCCGAGGCCCAGTCGGCCCTCGGCCACCTCGACGCGGCGCGCGACGCGCTCCAGAAGGGGCTCGGGGCGATGCCGAAGTCGGTGGCGCTCTGGAGCCGCCTCGGGGAGGTCGGCATCGCCCGGCAGGCGTGGCCGGACGCCGCGAACGCCTTCGCGCACGCGCTCGCGCTCACCCCCACGTCGGTGGAGCTGCTGCTCCGCGCCGGCTTCGTCGCCGAGCGGCTCGGCCACCCGAACGAGGCGCTCGCCTTCTACGAGCGGGCGACCGAGGCCGAGCCGACGCACAAGCAGGCCTGGACGAGCCGGGGGCTCGCGTTGCTCGCCACCGCCCGACCCGCGGACGCGACCGCCAGCTTCGACCGGGCCCTGAGCCTGGACTCCGACTTCGCGCCGGCGAAGGACGGCAAGAAGCTCGCCGCCGAGAAGACGCGCGACGTCGAGATCCAGCGGTACGGCCGCGAGGCGCTGCTGCTCGAGGCCCGCCTCAACCGAACGCTCACGAAGAACGACCTGTTCGTCACGCTCCACGTCCCGTTCGAGTTCCTCGCCCCGGTGCTCCGGGAGCTGAGCCAGGTCCCCAAGGTCGACCTCGGGCGGCTCGCTCCGGAGGAGTGGCGGGAGCTCGACGGCGGCTCCTACCACTTGATCACCGCCGCGCTGGAGCGCCGCCCTCCGGGTGTCGAGCGGCGGGGGCTGACGCTGGCGGACGTCGCCGCCCTCTCGCCGGCGAACGCCTCGCTCGAAGCGATGCAGCGCTCCTTCGGCTACCTGCGCGCCGTGCTCGAGGCGGAGATCAAGCCAGAGACCCTCACGCTCCCGGCCGACGTCGAGGAGCTCGCCCGGCAGGCGCTCGCCCTGCCCGCGGAGAGCCGGACCCTCTTCCAGCTCGTCAAGACGCTGCGCGTGGGGGTCTATAAGGCGCGCCTGATCAAGGCCGTCGAGGTCGCCGGGGCGGCGACCGGGACGCGCGCGCCCGCGCTCGACCTCGGCGCGTACTCCCCGGAGTTCCGTCCGGCCACGGGCGCCGCCCCGGAGCCCCCCTCAGGGGATCGCTTCTTCGCTCCGGAGACGCGACCGGCGCCGGCGACCGTCGCTCCGGCGCCGGACGCGGGCGCCCCGACGGGCCCGAGCGGCCCGGCGGCCGCCGCGCTGCCCCCGATCACGGCGCACGCCGGGGACCGCTGCCTCGCCTGCGGCGGCGTAGCCTCGGTGGTCCATCTCTGCGGAGCGGCGCTCTGCCAGGTCTGCACCTCCCAGTTCCCGAAGTGCCCGAAGTGCGGCGCGAAGTTCGCCGCCGAGTCGATCCGGCCGATCCCGGCCGCCGCGCCGGCCGCCCACGCGCCCGCCCACACCCCGGGAACGCCGCCGCGGAATCCCGGGTCGGGCGGGGCGCTGAGCGCCCTCAAGGGCGTGCTGCGCCGCGGGAGTCGGGGACCGGCCGAGCCGCCGGCCGAACCGAGCCGCTTGCCTCCTCGGGCCTCCGGCCGGCACGCGGCGCACCGCGCCGACCACGAAGCCACCGCCCAAGGCGACGAACCGTCGCCGGCCGAACACAGCGCGCATGCGTCCCGCGCGGGTCGCTCCGACACGGGTCCCGCACCGCCCCATCCGGCCGAGGGGCCCCCCAAGTCCACCGGCGGCCCCGCGCGAAAGGAGCGGGAGAAGGACGCCAAGGACGATCCGGCACCGGCCGAGGAAGCCGCCGAGGCCCCTTCCGACGCGCCCGCCCCTCGACCCAAGGCGCACGCGCGCACCGACGACGAGCCGCGGCTGTAGCGCCCGCCGGCGGTCGCCCGCACGGTCAAATAGCCCCCGCGGCTGATTCGAGAGGGTAACCACCGATGGCGATGCCGGCCGCGACCGACCGCAGTCCACCGGCGGCGTGGGGCCCTTGGGTCCTCGCCGCTCTGTTCCTCGTGATCGCCGGCCTGATCTTCGGCGCGCTGTACTTCGCCTACCCGAACGACAGCCACTGGTACGCCCTGCTCGGCATCGGGATCATCGCCGTCTTCTTCGCGCTCGGCAGCTACCTCGCGGAGGCGGCGTCGCGCGAGCCGCTCATCCAGCGATCGCTCGCCTGGGGGTTCTTCGGCATGGGCTTCGCGGTCCTCCTCTTCACGGTCGGCCTGGGCCACATGTACGGCGTCCTGACGGTCGTCGGCGCCCTGATCGGCCTCGTGCTGGTCCTCGCGGTCCTGTTCATCACCGTCGGCCTGATGATGTGGCGGATCCGGGCCGTCGATCGCACCCAGCGCCGCGAAGCGCCCCGGGCCGCCTGGCGCGCGGAGCCGGCGCCGTCGGCGCTGAGCTACGCCGCCGCCCAGTCACCGAGCGTCCCGGCCGTCACGCCCCCCCCGCCCCCGGCGGGAGGGAGCAGCGGCCCGGCGGGGGCCCCGCCCCGGAGCCCGTAGGATGGCGACCAGCGCGCCCGCGCCGGTGCCGCCCGCCCCGGCGTCCGTCTGCCCGAAGTGCGGCACCCCGGCCCCCGCCGGGGCGCGGTTCTGCAACGCCTGCGGCTCCTCGCTGGTCGTCCAGGCCGGCAGCTCGACCGGCACCCTCGCCGGACCCGGCGCCGCTCCGCTCGACATCCGTCAGAAGGTCGAGGGGGACCGTGGGTTCCTCAAGCGGCTCCAGCTGCTCGTCCCCGGCTTCCGGGGCTACCGCGAGGGCGAGGACCTGCGCGCCGCCGACAGCATCCTCCGTCGTGAGGTCGCCGACAAGGTGAAGGCGGCCCGCACCACGATCGAGAACTCCCGCTCCGCGCTCGCGAACGCCGGCCAGTTCGGCGCCCTGAACGATCTCGCCCCGCTGATCGCCGACCTCCTTCGCATCGAGGGAGAGATCCGGGCGGCGCAGCAGGGCTACACCGGCATCTCCCCGGCGGTGCGGATCCGTCCGGAGCAGCTCGACCGCCTGTACGAGTACGACTACGGGTTCGCGCAGGCCGCCGACCAGCTGAACCAGGCGATCGCGACGCTGCCCGGGCTCCTCTCCGGGGCGGCCCCGAACCCGGCGGCCGTCGCCGGCGTCCTCACCAGCGCGCGCACGATGCTCAGCCAGCTCGACGCCGCGTTCAAGGCCCGCATCGCCGCCGTCGAGGGGATCCTCGTCTCGTAGGGCACGGTCCACCGGCAGGTCAGCACGATGGTAACGAACAACCCGATACCGGCGAAGGGCGGGAGCCTCATCGGCGCGACGACGGTCAACTGGGAGGACGCCTACAAGGGCCCCAACGTGATGTGGCGCGTCCCGCGCAACATCCGCTGGAACGACAACATCGTCGTCCGCGAGGACGAGATCGCCGTCTTCTACCGCGACGGCAAGGTCCTCGCCTACCTCGACCGGCCCGACCGCTACGCGCTCACCAGCCTCAACGCCCCGATCATCGGCAACCTCGTCAAGGAGCTCTCCGGGGTCCGCCAGGAGGCGGAGGTCTACTACCTGCAGAAGCGGATCTTCGACGGCAAGTTCGGCAGCGCCGAGCCGTACGTCTTCCGCGACCCGGACTTCGGCCTCGTGCAGCTGCGGGTCTTCGGCGAGTACCGCTGGCGCGTCGGCGCGCCGGACAACTTCATCAACCAGTTCGTCGGGACGTTCGGCGCCGCCACGACGACCGACGTCGAGGGCCGCCTGCGGGACCAGATGGTCCTGCTCGTCTACAACAGCCTCGGCAAGATGAAGGACCAGGGGATGAAGGTCACCGACCTCGCCGGCTCGCTCCA
>JASHTI010000054.1 GCA_030040625.1 Thermoplasmata archaeon | reverse complement strand
GGATGGACGGTCGGCAGGACGAGCGTCGCCCGCGACCGATCGGCGCGCACGAAGGAGATCTCGTCGACGCGGAGGTCGGCGTAGACCGGCGACCGGAGGAAGAACTCCTCCAGGGCGCGGGTCGCCCCGGGGTCGCGCTCGCCGACGTGGTCGAGCAGAGGTCGGATCAACGACACGCCGGAGCGGTGGAACTCCCGGCGGATCGGCCGGTCGGCGGCATGCAGCACCACCACGGCGCAAACGAAGGCGACGGTGAAGTCGACCAGGACGCTCGCCGCCGAGGGGAGCGTCGGTCGGGTCACGAGATAGAACCCGATCAGCGAGAGGACC
The DNA here is from genome assembly GCA_030040625.1 of Thermoplasmata archaeon. GTDB lineage: Archaea > Thermoplasmatota > Thermoplasmata > Lutacidiplasmatales > UBA184 > Lutacidiplasma. Next base: position 4,250 of record JASHTI010000054.1, on the reverse strand, counting down.
GGCTGCAGCAGCGCCACCGGCAGGGTCCGGGCGTGGCTGGGCCGGCTGACGCCGTAGAGCGTCAGCTGGCGGAACCAGAAGACCGGCGCCTGCAGGAACGGGACGAGCAGCAGCACCTCCGGCACGTGGGACGGCCAGGCGATCAGCGCCCCACGCCAGGCGACGGCGAGCGGGATCTCGACCAGCAACGCCGAGAACGCGAGGAACACGCTGCGGTGGAACTCGAACCGGCCGCCGAGCAGCCGCGCGAGCGGGGTCGTCGCGACCGCGCTCAGCAGCGCGGGTACGGCGACCGCGGCCCAGCCGCTGAGGTACCAGGTCCGCCCCGGGGGCGGCCAGATCAAGACGGAGAGGAGGAGGGCGCCGAGCAGGATCCACAGCGCGGCCGCCCACGGCGGGGGGGCGCGGAACAGCATGCTCGATCGGCGCCGGCGCGCCGGGGCCGTCCCGGCCGGTTCAGCCGTGTCGGGCACGGAGCACCTCCTCCACGATGGCGTGGAACCCCGCTCCGAGACCCTGCTCCTCGGTCACGGTCCCGGTGACGAGCACCGACGCCCCCGCCGCGAGCAGCGGCCGGGCGTCGTCACCGGTGCGGATCCCGCCCCCGACGATCAGCGGCACTCGGATGGTGCGCCGGACCTCGGCGACCATCGCCGCGGGGACCGGTGCGGGGGCGCCCGAGCCGGCCTCGAGGTAGACGAGGCGCATGCCGAGCATCTCGGCGGCGAGCGCGTAGCCCGCGGCGGTCACCGGCTCCTCGCGCGGCACCGGGTCGACCTGGCCGACCTCGCCGACCCGCATCCCGGGAGCGACGACGATGTAGCCCATCGGGATCGCCTCCAGCCCGAGCGCCCGCACCAGCGGCGCGGCGCGCGCGTGCGCTCGGACCACGAGGTCCAGGTTGCGGGAGTTCAGGAGGCTCATGAACAGGACCGCGTCCGCCTCGGGGGACAGGGATCCGGGCCCCTCCGGGAAGATGATCGTCGGGACGTCGACGGCGCGTCGGATCGCCCGCGCCGCGTCGTCGACCAGGGCCCGGGTGATCCCGGTCGAGCCTCCGAGCAGAATGGCGTGGCTGCCGGCCTTCACGGCCCCTCGCGCGAGCGCCCCCGCCGTCTCGCCACGCGACTTCTCCGGGTCGATGAGCGTGAAATGGATAGGACCGCCGGCCAGGAGGGCGTTCAACCGACCCTCGACCGGTCCCCATCGCTCCGGCTCGGTCAACGGAACGCCACCGCCAGGAACGCTCCGAGCGCGATCGCCATCGCCCCCTTGCTGACGGTCTGTTCGAACGTCAGCCGTCGCGGCAGCCAGAGGACGGAGACCACAAACACCAGGTCGGCCAGGAGGACGATCGCCGCGTAGGCGATCCCCGCGAGCGACCGAGGCGATAGGTACCACAGGAACGGTACCACGCTGAGCGCGATCGCGAGCGCCACGGCGAGGCGCGCGATGCGCGCGGCCACCGCCATCCCCTGCACCTTCGGCAGGGTCCTCCGCTCGGTGTCTCCCGCGACGTCCTCCATGTCCTTGATGACCTCCCGGCTCAGCGTCGCCAGGAACGCCATCCCCACGAACGGGAGGACCAGCCACGGCCGCCCGACCGCCGCCGCTCCGTAGAGAAAGACCATCGCGGTCAGCCCGCCGACCGTCAGGTTGCCGATGAAGCCGCGGGCCTTCCACCGGAGCTCGTAGGCGAGGAGGGCCGCGATGGCGACCGCGAGGATCAGGGCCACGAGCGGCTCGACGATCGCCACGGGCACGGCGACCGCGGCCCCGGCGACGAACAGCGCGACGGTGAGCCGACGGGCCGTCGACACGCCGACCGCCCCCGTCACCAGGGGTCGGTCCGGGTGGTTGCGCCGGTCCCCCTCCAGGTCCCCCACATCGTTGAGCACGTTGCCGGCGGCCGTAACCAGGGCGGTCGAGGTCGCCGCCAGCACGATCAGGAGCCAGAGCCGGCCGGGCAGCGCGACGCCCGTGGCGCGCGCGACGACCCCGCCCACGACGGTCCCCACGAACGAGACCACCACGTTCGTCGCCCGCACCAGCCGTAGGGCGGCGTGCACGGGCGCCGATGCCCCCGGTCGCGGGATAACGGTTGTGGAGGAGGAGCGTCGGCGCCCGAGATCCGCCGTCAGCGGCCCGGTCGGGGGGGCGCGTCCCGGCCGTTATATCTCGGGGCGGCTCCGCCCCGACCGATGGGCCTTCCCCGCGTCCCGCGACCCCCGACGCGCACCTTCCGGCTGCCGAACGGCCTCACCGTGATGCTCGCGCCCGAGGCGCGGAGCCCGACCGCGAGCGTCTGGGTCTGGTACCGGGTCGGATCGGTCAACGAGCAGCCGGGGATCACCGGCGCCTCGCACTGGGTCGAGCACATGCTCTTCGAGGGATCCCCCCGGTACGGGAAGGGGGAGATCGACCGCGCCGTCATCCGCGTCGGCGGGACCCTGAACGCCTTCACGGACACCGACTTCACCGCCTACTACACCACCGTCCCGCGCGAGCACCTGGAGGTCCCGCTCGACATCGAGTCCGATCGGATGACCCGGGCGCTGATCACCGACGCCGAGGTCGCCCGCGAGCGCACCGTCATCTTCTCCGAACGGGAGGGCAACGAGAACTGGCCGGAGTTCCGCGTGGAGGAGGAACTCTACCAGCTCGCCTTCCGAGAGCACCCGTACCGCTGGGACGCCCTCGGCCGCCGGGCCGACATCGAGCGGATGAGCGCGGAGGAGCTCCGAGGCTACTACCGCCGCTTCTACGGGCCACGGAACGCGATCCTCGTCATCGCGGGCGGCTTCGCGCCCGCACCGGTCGCCGCGGAGGTGCGGCGCCGGTTCGGCTCGCTTCCCGCCCTCGGGGACCCCGTCGAGGTGCGCGCGGTCGAGCCGCCGATCCGCGGCGAACGGCGGTCGGAGCTCTCGGGGCCCGGCACGACCCCGTACCTGCAGGTCGGCTTCCCCGCCCCGGCGCTCGAGGATCCGAAGACGCCGTCGACGATCATGCTCGATGCGATCCTCGGCGGCGAGACGCGGCTCTTCGCCACCGGATCGGTCTGGGGCCGCTCCTCCGAGCATCCGGCCTCGCGCCTCTACCGGGGCCTGGTCGACACCGGCCTCGCGGTCCGTGCGACGAGCGAGTGGCGGGCCCGCCGCTACCCCAGCCTCTTCACGGTCCAGGCCCAGGCCACGGAGCACGTGGGGCTCGACCGGCTGGAGACGGCGGTGCTCCGGCTCCTGGAGCGGTTCGCGGACGAGGGCCCCCGGCCCGCGGAGCTCGAGGAGATCCGGGTGCGCATCCGCCGGGCCAGCGCGCTCGCCTACGAAGGGGCGTCACGGACCGGTTTCCGGCTCGGCTACTTCTCGGTACTGCAAGGGCCGGCACTCGAGGACGAGATCTTCCGTGCGCTCCTCCGGGTGCGGCCGCGCGAGGTCCGGGACCGGGCCCGGGAGTTGTTCGCGCCCGAGCGACGGCTGGTCGTGCGCTACACGCCGGTCCACAAGGGAGGGGGCGCCGATGGCTGACGCGCGCGATCCGCTCCGTCTCGAGTACCTGGACGAGATCGACGGCCTGGCGGTGGTCCGTCAGAGCCCCCCGGCCACCGCGGCGAGCTTCGCCGCGACGTACGTCGCACCCGCCGGCTGGTCGTTCGACCCGGCCGGTGCGGAGGGAACGGCCCGCCTTGTCAATCAGCTCGTCACCAGCGCCGCCGGCCCGTACGACCGCGTCGAGCTCGCCCGTCGGCTCGACCGGGCCGGCGCGACGCTCAGCCGACAGACCGCCCCCGAGTCCGGCGAGCTGTCCATCGGGGGTCCCGCGGAGGCGTGGAAGGAGCTCCTGGACCTGCTGGCGATCGTCGTGCAGAAACCCCGCTTCGCCCCGGACGACCTCGAGCGCGCCCGCCGGCAGCTCGCCGAAGGGCAGATGCGGGAGGCGACCCAACCGGCGCAGCGCGCGGAACGCGAGTTGCTCGCCCGGATCTTCCCGGTCGGCCATCCGTACCACGCCACCGGCCTGGGCTCCCGCCGTTCGCTCGCGCGCCTGACGCGCGAGCGCCTCCGTCGGTTCCACGAAGAGCACTACACGGGCGCCGGGGCCACGGTGATCGTGACCGCACCGGCCCGCGGCCCGGCGGTCGCCGCCGCGGTCCGGCAGGCCTTCGGCCGCTTCGCGCGCGATCGGGCGGCGTCGATCGCGACGGTCCGAACCACCGCGCGCGCCGGGACCGCCCGGGTCGTTCGCCTCGC
>JASHTI010000053.1 GCA_030040625.1 Thermoplasmata archaeon | reverse complement strand
CTTGTGCAGGCGACCGTACTTGCGACGGGGCATCGCGGTGCGGGTCACCTGCGCACAGCTTTTACGGCTGTCGCGCGGGGCGCCGCAGCTCCGCGCGCGGGGGAGGTTTTGAGCCTCCGGCCCCTCGCCGGACGATGGCGCTGCCGGGGCGCGCCAGCGTCGCCGGGACCGCCCGGTTCCGTGACCGGGCGGTGCGGGAACGCTCGCTACCCTTCGAGCACTTCCGCGAGGCACCGGGGGGTCTCGCGCTCTCGTCGCTGGGCCTGGGCACCTACATCGGCCCGCCGGACGGGCCGACCGATCAGGCCGTCGAGCAGGCCGTCACCGTCTGCCTGACGAGCGGGCGCGTCAACGTCCTGGACACGGCGATCAACTACCGCTACCAGCGGGCGGAGCGGAGCCTGGGCCGCGCCCTCGCCCGCGCGATCGAGCGCGGCACGGTCGCCCGCGACGAGGTGTTCGTTGCGACGAAGAACGGTTACCTGGCGCCGGACGGTGGGAGCGGCCCCGTGGCGCGGGACTGGGTCGAGACGGAGCTGATCCGGCCCGGCGTCCTCGCGCCGGAGGACCTCGTCGACGGCAGCCACGCGATGAGCCGCTCGTACCTCGCCGACCAGTTCGCGCGCAGCCGCGCGAACCTCGCGCTCGACGCGATCGATCTGCTCTACCTGCACAACGGGCCGGACGCACAGTTGCGCGCCGTGGGGCGCGCCGCCTTCCTCGATCGCCTCGAGGAGGCGTTCCGTCTCTTCGAGTCGTTCCGCGACGCCGGGGAGCTCGGCGCCTACGGGCTCGCCACGTGGGAGAGCCTGCGCATCGCCCCGAGCGACCCCGGCCACTTCCCCCTGGAGGCGGCGGTCCGCCTCGCGCGGAAGGTCGGCGGCGAGGAGCACGGGTTCCGCTTCGTGCAGTTCCCGTTCAGCCTGGCGATGCCCGAGGCGTGGACCGCGCCGACGCAGGCGGTCCGAGGGGAGCGCCTCCCGGCGCTCCTGGCGGCCGCCCGGCTCGGGCTCGGCTGCTTCACCAGCGTCCCGCTCGCCCAGGGGCGCCTCGCGCACGGCGGTCCCCGGCGTTCCGGTCTCTCCAGCGCGCAGACCGCGATCCAGTTCGCGCGCTCGGCGCCCGGGACGATCGGGGCGCTCGTCGGCCAGAAGGGGCCGGAGCACCTCTCGGAGAACCTCGAGGTGGCCGCCCGTCGGCCGTGGGACGAGGCGACGTTCACCGCCTGCGTGGACGGCCGGCGACCGGCGCCGCCGGGCTGAGCTCCTCGGGCTCCGTAGGGGGCGTATCGGAGGGCGCCGCCTCCGCTCCGAGCGGCTGGAGCGACGACCGGCCGTCGGCCTTCACGACGCGGACGGTCCGGTCGGCGATCCCGACGAGCTGGCTCTCGTGGGAGACGATGATCACCTGCGGTAGCGCGAGCTCCTCGAGCAGCTCGCCCATGCGGACGACCTGTTCGCTGGAGAAGCCGTCGGTCGGCTCGTCGAGCAGCAGCGTCTCCAGCCGGACGCCGCCGAGCGACCGGACGACCGTGGCGAGCGCGAGCCGGAACGCGAGGGCCAGGCTGGTCCGCTCTCCGCCGCTGAGCGCCTCGGCCGGCGTCACCTCCGGCCCGACCGCGACCTCCGGGGTGAAGCTCACGTCGATGCGGGCCGTCAGGGCCGGGTCGTCGACGAGCGACGCGAAGAACCGGGAGAACGCTCGGTCGAAGGCGACCTGGGCGTGCGCGAGCAGCTCCTTCTCCATCCGGAGGAGCGCCGCGCGGAACGGTTCGCCGACCCAGTCGGCGCGCGCGCTCAGGTCGGTGGCGTGGGCGAGCAGTCGCGACCGCTCCTCGCGCCCCGCCCGGCAGGCGGCCTCCCGTTCGGCGAGATGGTCGAGCCGGGCGTCGGCGCGGACCACCGCGGCCTGGGCCTCGGTCGCCTGGCGACCCCGTCGTAGCTCCTCCGCCCGGGCGGCGTCCCGCCGGGCGAGGAGGGCGTCGGCACCTGCGAGGGCGGCGCGGAGCACCGCCGTCCGTTCCGCCTGCTGTCGCTGGCGGAGCGCCGCCGCGGCGTCATCGGCGGCGACCCGTTCCCGCTCCGCCGTGAGCCGCGCGAGGCCGGCGACCAGGGCGCTCCGTCGCTCTTCCGCGCGCCCGAGCCGCTCGTCGGCCTCGACGCGGTCCCGAAGTTGCTGCTCGGCCTGTGCGAGCTCCTCGCGGCGTCGAGCCCCCTCGGTCTCGACCGGTTCGAGCCGATGCCGCTCCGCCGCGGCCCGGTCGCTCCGCTCCGTCGACGATCGGAGGGCCCCCTCGGCGGCCCCGAGCGCCGCCTGCGCGCGAGCGAGCACGTCCGCGGCGGTCGACCGCTCCCGCGTGACCTGGCGCCAGCGATCGAGGGCCCGCTCGTACCGCTCTCGCGAACGACGCTCCTCCTCGAGGGCCTCGCGCTCGCCGACGCGTTGCCGCTCGACGCCGGTCGCGGCGGCGACGGCGTCGGCCGCCTCGGCCCGGTGTGCGGCGAACGTGTCGGAACGGACGCTCTGCTGGCAGGTCGGACAGATCCCCGCCGAGAGCAGCTGGTCCAGCTGCGCCCGCCGAGCCTGAAGCTGAACTCGCCGGTCTCGAGCCTCGTTCTCGGAGCGGCTCGCGGCCCGGAGCGCCTCCTCGATCTTGGAGGTGCTGCGGGGCGTCGGCGCGGGAGGTTCGTGGGTCGGTCCCTCCGCGCGCAGGCTGGCCTCCGCGCGCCGGGCGGCCG
>JASHTI010000052.1 GCA_030040625.1 Thermoplasmata archaeon | reverse complement strand
CCCGTTCGACGATCCCGCCGAGAATGATGAAAAGGCCCCCGAGGATCGCGAGGACCATCGCACCGAGTGGCCGTCCGGTAGGTCGCGCGGGCGAACTCCCGGGAGGGGCCGCGCCGGATGGGGTCTGTTGCTGGGCGGGGGGCCACGATCCGCCGGAAGGGGGCGGGGCTGGTGCCGACATCGGTCCAAGGGCTGTTCCCACGATTCTTAAACGTTGCCTCGCGGCGGCAGTGTCTCCGCCCGCATCCCACTCGGCGAGTCGGTCGCCGACCACTGCGCCCGGCGCGCCTCCTCGGCGGCGCGCGGGCTCACGAGGGCCGCCCACGCGTAGGTTGGTTCGCATCGGGCCGTCTACGGTGTCCATAATGTAAAGCAAACGCTTTATTAAGCGAATGCTTAACCAGTTCACGATGGACGCCTTTCACGCCCTGGCAGAACCGCGACGGCGTCGGGTTGTGGAGATACTCGCCCATCGGGGCCGCCTCAGCGCCTCGGAGATCAGCCGCGAGTTCGATGTCACGCCCCAGGCGATCTCCCAGCACCTCCGGGTGCTGCGGGAGGCGAAGGTGATCCGGATGGAGAGGAGCGCGCAGCGAAGGCTGTACACGTTCGATCCACGGTCGATGCACGAGATCCAGGCGTGGACGGCCGTGATGACCAGACTGTGGAGCCGTCGGCTCGATCGCTTGGAGCACGCTCTGAGGGGGGCCGCCGCATGAGCGGGGAATGGCGCGATACTTCGGCGGACGGGGCGCGAGCGCCCGTGAGGATCTCGAGGGATCTCGACTTCCCGCGGGCCGCGGTCTTCGAGATGTTCACCGACCCGAAGAAGGCCGCCACCTGGTTCGGGTCTCCCGAGGGGGCCGTCAAGCTCGTCTTCGAGTGGGACCCCCGCCCCGGGGGAGCCCTCCGGATCCACGACGAGTTCGAGGGAAGGGTGGGCCGGACCACGGGAACGATATTGGAGCTGGTCGCTCCGGAGCGGTTGGTCTTCCGGAGCGTCACGACGATCGGCGACGGGACCGTTCCGTTCGAGGCCCTGCAGACCGTGACGCTGGAGGAGCTCGGTCCCCGCCGAACGCGTCTGACCGTCCTGGTGCAGGTTCTCGCCCTGGGCTCGTTCCCCGGCGGCGTCGGGTCGCTGGAAGAGGGGTACCAGGGCGGATGGACCCAGACCCTCGACATGCTCCAGAGGGAACTGACCTCCATCGGGCCGGAACGTCCGGCCCCGACCGAGCGAGCGGCCGTTCGGCAGCCGCGCTAGGACCCATGCCGAGCGAGGAGCGCTCTCACCAGACCGTGACGCCCTTGCGGGGGTGCCGGGTCCTCGGACTGGGGGTCGCGACGGCAGGCCGGGCGTACGTGCCGGTGGTCGGAACGCCGGGCCGGGCGGGGGTGGGCGGCCGGAGTCAACGGCGAACCGCCACCCCGAGGTCATGGAGCGAGAGACGGTGAGCGAGATTCCCTCCTCGCTCGAGCGCGCGGCGGCCCGCAGCCTTGTCGAGAAGTATCTCCGAGTCCGGACCGGGGAGAACGTCATCGTCGACTCCTGGAGCCACACCCTCTCCATGGCGGCCGCGCTGGTGGACGAGGCTCGCCGGGTCGGAGGCCGGGCGCTCCTGACGTACGAGAACGATGACGCGTGGTGGCGGGCCGTGGAGCGCAAGCAGGCAAGGTCGCTCGGTGGTCTGTCGGACCCGGAGTGGGCCGCCGTCAAGGCGGCGGACGTCTACGTCACGTTCTGGGGCCCGGCCGACTCGGCCCGCCTGGACCGGCTCCCCGAGGCGACGCTGGACGAGTGGGCCTCGGGATGGTTCGATCGATGGTACCGGACCGCTCGATCGACGGGCCTCCGCGGAGGGCGGATGGCCACGGGCTGGGTGACCGACGCCCGCGTCCGTCACTGGGGAGTCCGCGGCGAGGGCTGGAGGAAAGCGCTCCTGGAGGCCTGCCTCGCCGACCCGCGGGCGATGGCCCGGAGCGGCGAGCGACTGGCCCGTGCCCTCCGCGGAGCTCGAATGATACGGATCACCCATCCCAACGGAACGGACCTCGAGGTCGCCCCGGCCGGTGTGCCTCCTCGGATCTACGACGGGATACCGCACCCGCGGAACAAGGGCTACAGCCCGTACGACATGATGGCGAACTTCCCCGACGGCAGCGTTCGGATCGCGCTGGACGGCAAGACCGCGGAGGGGACGATCGTGGCGTCGCACCCGAGCTACGACCTCGCCTGGTTCCCCTGGAACCGGTACCTCGGCGGGCAGTTCGGCTTCTCCGGTGGGCGACTGAGCTCGTTCTCGTTCCAGGAGGGACAGTCGGAGTTCGCCAAGCGCTACGCCCGGGGCACCCCCGGGAAGGACCGCACCGGCTACCTGGTGATCGGGCTGAACCCTCGGATCCAGGGGGTCCCGTACCTGGAGGACCGGGAGCGCGGCGGTGTGCATCTCACCGTGGGCGGGAACGCCTACCTGGGAGGCCGCAACCGATCCGACTTCTATGGCGCGATCTCGCTCAGCGGAGCGGAGATCCGTGTCGATGGAACCCTGGTCGCCCGCTGCGGGAAGCTCCTCTAGATCGATCGGGGCGCGCGACCGGTCGACGGCGTCGGCTCGCCTTCTCGGCGGCGGTCCGGAGCGTTCGGGCGCTCGCCTCTTCGCGGCGCGGCCCGGGGCGGTGACCGACCGGCGTCGCCGCGCGCTCCTGGGCATCGGGCCGCGGGCCCAAGTTCAACTAGCTGGTCCCTCTGACGACCCGCATGGACTCCGCGCTCGGGCCGAGCTGCCCCTGGTGCAAGCATCCGATCGACCCGAAGACGGACATCCTCTGGGACAACACCGGACAGCTCCGGGTCGGCGGTGTCTCGATCCTCTACTGCGGCTGGTGCGGCAGCGTCCTCGGCGGGGCCCCGTTCAACACGGTCTCCAAGCGCGTCCGGGGCTGAGCGCGCCGGCGCGACGCCCGCGGCGGGCGCCTCCCGCCGTCCTCCGGGGCGAAGGCGTCTCCCTCAGGCCCACCGGTCGCGCCGGAGACGGTTTCCGCCGGGACCTCCTGGGCCCGGCGCGTTGACCGCGGCGCTCCGGATCGGCTGCTCGTCGTGGACCTCCGAATCCTGGTGGTCCCGTCTCTATCCGACCGGCACCCCGCCCGGCGAGCGTCTCGGACGCTACGCGCGACTCTTCGACACGGTGGAGGTCGACGCGACCTACTACCGCGATCCGGATCCGGCCCTCGTCTGTCGGTGGGCGGCGGCGACGCCCGAGGGGTTTCGCTTCGCTCTCAAGTTCCCGCGCAACCTCCTCGACCCGCGGTCGCCGCTCGATCGGGAAGGGATCGCCGCCTTCCAGGCGCACGTGCGCGAGCTCGGACCGAAGCTCGGCCCCCTGCTGCTCCAGTTCCCGCCCTGGGTGAAGCCCGGCCGGGCGATGGGGTTCCTGACGTCGCTCCTCCCCGAGCTCGATCCGGACCTTCGGAGCGCGGTCGAGCTGCGCGACGCCGCCTGGTTCGCCGGGCCGGTCTGGGAGTCGCTCCGGGGCGAGCTGTCGGACCGGCGGATCGCCCTCGCCTGGTCGTTCCTCACGTACGTGGACGTGCCGCCGGAGCGGACGACCGACTTCGTCTACCTGCGCTTCATCGGGGACCACACCAGCGTGCCGGCGGAGCGCCACGGCGAGCTCCGGGTCGACCGCGCCGCCGTGACCCGGCGGTGGGCCGATCGCGTACGGGCAATCCGGGACCAGGTCGCGCAGATCTACGTCTACTTCAACAACCACTACGCGGGGTTCGCGCCGGCCTCCGTCAACGGGTTCCGGGAGGAGCTCGGGCTCCCGCCGGTCGCCTACGAAGCGGCCGTCGCCGTCGGCAGCCGGCCGCTCGACCGCTGGTGAGCCGGCCGACGCCCGGCGCTCACGCCTGGAGGGCGGCGACCATGCGGGTGAAGAGCGCCGCGAACCGGGGGTTCCGGACGAAGTGCCCCCCTTCGAACTCCTCGTGCACCACGGGGACCTCCTGGCGTCGGGCGACCGCCACGAACCAGCGCGCCGCCTGGTCCAGCACCCACTCGTCGCCGGTGGAGCCGGTGAGGTGGAGCAGCCGCAGCCGGCGGAGCGCCGCCGATCCCTCCGGGGTGGCGAGCCTCGCGATCGGGTCGAACCGTTTCCATCGGGCCCAGACCGTCGGCAGGAACTCCGAGGTCTCCCAGTCGACCGGCAGCTCGAACGCCCCCGGCTCCGAGTCGATCGGCGAGTAGCTCGCCCCCGCCGCCGCGATCACCAGGGCCGCGCCGCTGGCCGAGGTCGGTCCCTGGAGGACCGTCGGGTCCTCGAAGAGTCGCGCCAGGAACTTCTCCGGCCCACCGTGGCGCCGGTACTCCCGGCACGCGCGCGCCAGCTCCGGGAGTTCGCAGTACTCGAAGCCCATGTCGCCGGCACTCGAGCCGACCGCCGCGAACGTACCGGGGTGTTCGAGGGCGAGGTGGAGGGCGCCGAAGCCGCCGCTGGACTGACCCAGGACCCCGATCTGAGAAGGCCGGAAGCGCTCCCGGGCCCAGGGAAGCAGCTCGCGCACGACGTAGTCGTCGTAACGGCCGACCGCGGAGGAGTTGACGTACTGGTTGCCGCCGAGGGTCGTGGTGCAGTCCGGCGCGACGAGCGTCGCCGGACCGGCGGCACCGGAGCGCTGGAGGCGGTCGAACAGCTGGAAGAGGTTCTCGTCGAACGGGCCGTTCCGGCGCAGTTCGTTCGGCCCCGCGCCCCCGAAGCCCGGGAGCAGCAGCAGCAGAGGGCGGCCCTCGGAGGCACCGGAGGCGGGCCGGAGCACCGCGACGCCGCGCCGAACCGGATCCCCGAGCGGGTTCCCCTCCAGGACCGCGCTGTCGATCTCGACGACCTCCGCCCGGTCGCCGAACGACGGCGGGAAGGTCCTCTCGCGGTGGCGGCCGGGGGGCAGCCGGATCCGGGTCATCCGTCCCCGCCGCGAGCCGGGGTCTCCGGAGACATCGGGCCCCCGCTAGCCCCCGGCCCACAAGAGGCCGGCGACGCGCCGCGGGACCGTCCGATCCTCTCGCCGGCCCCGGGTCCTCCCCTCAGTGCTGGCACATCGTGCCGGAGGAGAACGTGATCGTGACGGTCACGTCCCGATTCGTGAGGGTCACCGCGCCGCTCCCGGGCTGGGCGGTGTAGCCGCCGACCGGCGCGACCTGGAAGCCGTAGCTCCCGGCCGGCAGGCTCTGGAAGACGATCTGATCCGACGTGGAGCAGGCGCTCTCGTTCGGCAGGCTGACGCACCACTCGGTGTTCCGCGCGAGGCCCTGCTCCTCGAAGGTGATCGAGAAGACGCTCGGCGGCGGGGCGCACTGCTTCGAGAACTGGACCTGCACGGTCCGGTTGGCCCCGTTGATCGTCACCGGCGATGCCGGCGACGAACCGGAGACCTCGTAGCCGGCGGGCGCACCGATGGTGTAGTTGTACGTCCCGTTCGGCTCGAAGAACGTCAGCGAGGTGTTCGTCGTGCTCTGGGTGACGCCCCCGACCGTGACGCTCCAACTGAGCGCCGGTGGCGAGGATTTGCAGCACCCCGAGCCGCCGCCCTGGCCACCCCCTTGGCCACCGCCCTGACCACCGCCACCGCGACCTCCGTGGCCCCCGCCGCGGCCGCCCTGGCCGCCGTGGTCACCGAACACGGGCGAGCCACCGTACGACCCGCCGCCCATGCCGCCCCCCATCCCCTGGCAGGGGGTCGGAAGACCGGTTTCGACGAACGTGAGGTTGTACTTCGCGGTCGTTACGGGGGCGAAGACCAGAGCCACCGTGAGCCCCGCACTCGTGAGGGTGATCGGCGAGGGGGCCGACTCGCTCAGGAGGGTGTAGCCGGCCGGGGTGCCGACCTCGTACGCGTAGCTCCCGACCGGTTCCGAGAAGCCGAGCTCCGACGAGGTAGAGGTCGTGGTCCCACCGGCGAGCGTCACCGACCAGCCGACGCCCGGTGCCAGCCCGGACTCCGTGAAGTCGACCGGATAGACCGGGGCCACGAGCCCGATCGCGCTGACGTTGCTCGAGCCGGTATTGAGGACGTCCACGAGGCCGGCGACCGGATCCACGACCGCGGGGCCGGGGAGGCGGCCGACCGAGAGCGTCTCGACCGGCGCGCTGCCGTTCAGCACGGCGACGGAGTTCGACCCGGCGTCCACGGCGTAGGTGTAGCCGCCGACCGGCCCCACCCCGAACCAGTCGACCCCCGACAGGCCGTCGACGGTGCCAACGACGGCCGTTCCGTTCAGGAGCGAGACGTTGCTGGAGTTGGTGTTGGCGACGGCGACGTCCCCGACCGGCGCGTAGTACGCGGCGAACGACGGATCCGCGCCGACGGGCACGGCCGCGAGAACGTCCAGACCGGAGAGCACGCTCACCGTCGACGTGCCGTTGTTCGCGACGTAGACGAGCTGGTCCGCGGGATCGTAGGCGACCGCGTCCGCGCCGGCACCGGTCGGCGTCGAACCGACCAGCGACGTCCCGGAGAGGACGCTGACGTTCCCGGACCGGGAGTTCGCGATGTAGACGTAGCCGTTGGCCGGGTCGAACGCACCCGCGTTCGGACGGTGGCCGACGTCCAGCGTGGTGAGCGCCGCGAGCCCGGAGACGATCGAAACGGCCGAGCCACGGAAGTCGGTGACGTAGACGTAGCCGTTGCTCGGGTCGACGATCGCGGCGCTGGGGTCGAGCCCGACCCCGACGATCCCCTCGATCGTCGTGCCGTGGATGACGGTGACCTCGCCGCCGGTCTCCTCGAGCGTGTTGAACTCGTCGACCACGTAGACATCGTGGTCGAACGGGTCGTAGGCGATCGCGACCGGGTCGGAGGTGTCGTTGAAGCCCAGGTTGATCGTCGCCTGGACGACGGTCCCGTTGAGAACACTGACGTTGTTCGTGTTCGAGTTGACGACGTAGACCCATCCGTTGACGGGGTCGAACGCTCCGGCGAGCGGTTCCAGCCCGACACCGACCGACGCGACGACCGCCGGCACGAGCGGCGGGGGGTCGGCCGGACCGGGGAGGGCGCCAAGGACCTCATTCGCCGCGGGTTGAACAGGGGCTCCCGGTAGCGGGACGCCGCGAACGGCGGACGCCGACCCCGTACCGAGGGTCAGGAGCGCCGCCAGGGCCACCGACGCCCATACGAGCGCGACGGTCGTGCGGCCTGCGCGAGCTTGGAAGGCGATCATAGCGGGCGTGGATATACGTCACCCGCTTGAACCCATCGCCGTCGCCCGGAGGGCCTATCACGGGTCCTCCGGGGCCCGGCGAAGGTTCAACTACCGGCGCCGACGTCCCTCCCGCGGTGGACCCATGCTGAAGTGCGAGGGTTGCGGAAAGGACGTCCCCGATGGTGCGAAGGCCTGCCCCGCGTGCGGCCGCCAGGTCGGCTTCGGCCGCCGGGCCGAAGCGGAGACCGTCCACGTCGCCGAGAAGACCGGTGAGGTCGCCGGCAAGGTCGGCCGCGGGATCGTCGGCGGGGTCAAGGGTCTCGCCCACGGTGCGAAGAAGGGCTTCCAGGGCTCGGAGACGACCTCGGAGACCGAGAAGCCGCAGTAGCGCCGGATCGACTCGACGGCGGACCGGCGAGTCCCGGCTCGCCGGCCGCCCTACGCTTAGAGGCCGGCCGGGCTAGCCTCGGCGATCGATGGCGCGGGTCGGGGTCGTCGGCGGCGGGATCTTCGGGCTGTTCGTCGCCCGGCACCTCGCTCGCGAGGGAACGGAGGTCACGGTCTTCGAGGAAGGCCCCGCGGGCGCCGGTTCCGTCCACGCCGCCGGGATCATCGAGCCCACCACCGCCTACCGGACGAACACCTTCGCCTTCCTGCGCCACGTCGGGCGCCTCTGGACCCACCGGACCACGACCTTCCGGAGCGTGGACCCGCGGTGGCTCGTGGAGAGCGCCCGCCAGATGGGCCGGGCGGCGTTCCCGGGCTCCGAGGAGGCGCTCCACGCGATCGGCGTTGCCTGTCTCCGCCAGTACCGGGCGCTCGCCGACGAGGCGGACGACTTCGGCTTCGCCGCTCGAGGCCTCCTGGAGCGGTACGATGACCCGATCACGTTCGCCGAAGCCCGGAGGACCGCCGTCGAGCGGGCCTCCCGGGTCCCGGTGGAGCTTCGCGACGGCGAGTGGGGGGCCGGCAGCCTCTACTTTCCCGAGGTCGCCTGGGTCGACACGGAGCGGACGGTCGACCGCCTGGTCCGCGAGCTGCCGGCCGGGACCCTCGTGCGCGCCCGTGTGGAGCGCGTCGGGGCCGACGGGAGCCTTTGGGTAGGCGGGTCGGAGCGACGGTTCGACTCGGTCGTCCTGTGCGCGGGGGTCGCCTGCCGGCGGGCGGGTGTGCCCCTCACCGGGGTGAGGGGCTACGGCTGGACGGTCCGCTCCCGGACACCGGTGGAGACCGCCACGATCTACGTGGACCGCGGGATCGCGGTCGTCCCGCTCGCGGGCGGGCTGAAGACGACCGGCGGCTGGGATTTCGACCTCGGCACCTCTCCCTGGCACGCGTCGAGCATCGAGGGGGCGATCCGGCGGGTAGTCGCTGTGGATCAGATCGGACCCCGGCAGCAGGGATCGAGGCCCTGCACACCGGACGGGCTGCCCACGGTGGGGCGACGGGACCGCCTCGTCGCGGCCACCGGTGGCTTCCGACTGGGCTGGAGCTTCGCACCCGAGCTCGGACGACTCGCCGCCCGGCTCGCGGCG
The DNA here is from genome assembly GCA_030040625.1 of Thermoplasmata archaeon. GTDB lineage: Archaea > Thermoplasmatota > Thermoplasmata > Lutacidiplasmatales > UBA184 > Lutacidiplasma. The sequence continues at coordinate 582 of JASHTI010000052.1, read as the reverse complement.
GGCCAGGGGGAGAACGACCCGTTCCTTTCCCGGTTCTGCGGGGACCTCCACGGCGCCGTCCTCTGAGCCGCGTGCCCGAGGGCCACCGGAACCCGCGGGCGCGCGATCGCGACGCCGCGGGGCGCGGCCGGCGCCGCTACGCAGGGGGTCGCGCTTCCCGCTCGAACCACGCCACGTCCCAGTAGCGGTCGAACTTCCGCCCGACCCGGGTGAACACGCCGATGCGTCGGAAGCCGAACCGGGCGTGCAGTGCGAGCGAGGCCGGGTTGGGCAGGGCGACGCCCGCGACCATGCGTTCCACATCCTCGCGTGCGAGCTCGGCGAACAGCCTCTCGTAGAGGAGGCGACCGACTCCCCGGCCCCGGGCATCGGGGCGGCAGTAGACGGAGCACTCGACGGTCGTGGTGTAGGCGGGCCGGGGCCGGAAGGTGCTGCTCGTCGCCCACCCCAGCACGCCCTCGGCGTCGTCGACCGCGACCAGCAGGCGGTGCGGTCCACCGTGCGCGTGGGCCTCGAACCACTCGGTGCGGTCGTCCACGGCGACCTCCTGCAGGTCGAAGGTCGCCGGGCTCGTCCGAACGT